>NZ_CP024770.1:433784-623354 GCF_011395035.1 Pantoea cypripedii | reverse complement strand
GATGTAAGGCATGAAGGGTTTAAGTTTCTTCATAGGCTGGCGGTCTGGCCTTGCCGGTTTACTTTGTTGTTTAAGGTGACGTCTGACCGTGCGTTCAGAACATCCGACGTGATGAGCGATGTCGATAATATGTGCGCCATGAATGCGCATCTGCTTTATCATGAGATGGTCCCCTCTGCTTAACATGCGGTTTCTCCGGATGGTGTAGGAACCTTAAGAGAAACCCATGTTGGGTGGAGTGGACAAAATTCATGCTGATTTTAGGACTTATATCAGTCGCGCCGACATCTGACCGCCAGCCGTTCATCTGCCGGGCTGGTTGCAGCGTATATCAGACTCGGGGCTCACACGTTCAATGTCACGCAAAGGGTGCTCGCCAGATAATGCGGCATGTTAAGGGTTCTTCGGGCGGCTGAAAAAAGAGATGTACTATGGCCGCGACTGGTCGGATGTGACACTTGACGGCTTTATGCCGCTGGTATAATGGTCATCGCATCAAGCTGTCATTGGGGGCAGCAGTAAGCACCGTAACGTTTTTTCTACCGATTTTAAGCTCCGCGCGGTTGAATTAGAGTTAATTGCAGGCGGTTAAGCCGGAGTGCGCGAAGCAAATGCCTCCAGCATTATGACCAGTGCCGATACTCTGTCAGGTTCCTGAACCTGTCCATACCGGAGCGCCCTATTTCGGGAAAGACGAAGGGACATGGTAATATAGCCACCAGCATGACACCCTGATTGTTAATCCCGGTATCCATCATCCTCAGATACTCATCCCCGGTCGCGAACAGCGGACTCTGATATCCTGGTTCAGACAGTATTCGGACATAAGGGTTGTTTCACGCAATCGTGGTGGCGCATCTATGCGACAGCAGCACGCGATGGTCGCGGCGCACTAATATAAGCCTGCTAGTCGTGGTATTGATAATAGGTACCCGGACCAGAATATTCTGCCCTAAGCGATTTACAGCATAGGCAAGGCGGCTCTTCATAATACTGACAGCGCATTCTGGCCGGGTGCTGCTTTTCTCAGCGCAATTTTTCCAGCAGCTGCTCAGCGCCTTTATCCACACCGGTCTCTGCCGCGCTCATTGAGCCAAACGTAGCGCCCACGTTCATCGCGTTAGGGTACTGTTCCGCCACGTAGGCCAGCAAAAGCTCGCCGGTGGCTGCATCTTTCACTTCTACAGCATAGTTGACGTATCCGCTCATCAGGCCACGCCCGCCGCGTACGGACTGAACAATATTATAGGGACCACCGGCCAGGTCGAATTTCGTAAAGGTCCCCACAACCTGAGGCGTCGTGTCCGCCCCGGTCAGCGTTAGCTTAAGCCGGAGTGCGGGGACGTTCCCGGCTGAGGTGTTGACAGTAAACTTCTCCGCCAGCACTTCGGCAAACTTCTTCTGCATATAGTCTGCCAGATTGCGTCTGTCTTCCTGCGGCAGGTCGTTAAACTGAGCGTCGCTGCCACCATAGATTTCAACAGGTTCAATAGTGATGCTGCGGTATTTACTCCAGTCAACTGGCGCAGCGTAGCGGAAAGGTATCCGATCGCTGTCATCAGCCGTGTTGGACGTCATCCGGGATGAGGCCTCAAGGCCGGTATACTTTACCGGCGACGTGGATGAACATCCCGCAGCAGCAATGACGGCGGTCAGAATCAGCGTACGGGACAACTGTCTGGTCATTAAAACCATAAAAACGCTCCGTTTACTTTTTTAATTAATGAACTGTACGGTATAGTTAATATGGTTTATTATGATTCTGTCAAGAAAATGTTTCAGATCGTGTCTGTAACTTTCTTATGAGGAGTACAACATGTCTTACATTTGTCCGGAATTTGTCTCAGCAGATATCCTGCACAAGGCCCTTCCCCAGCATGTAACAACAGTGTCATTCAGGGATGACATGCCGGAACCCGCGAAGCTGTGGAGTGTGGAAAGTTCAGGTTTTATGTGGTGCCTACCGCTCCGCTATTCCCGCCTGCCCGTCCGGCGGAGACTGGTAAGGATGATGCTGACACTGCAGAAATATGGTGAAGCCTGCACTACCCATCATGGGCGTGGATCGGACGCCCTTACGCCGGCAGCAGATTATGCGCGCAGCCTTATCGATACGGCGATGCTGCGCGGGGAGTTACGCTGTCGCCCCTCGGGTGAAATGGCGCGTTACTACCTGTTACAGACTGATGCGCTGCTGAGCTTCATGGCCGGCGTCCGGCAGAACAAAGTACAGCTCCGCAAAGAGGTCAGGCGCCTGACAGCTGAATTTCTTAGTTGTTACGCAGCCGGGGCAGCAACATGAAGGTGCTGCTAATCAGAGCCGTTCTGGCGCTTGTTTTTATTTCTGGCGGCGTCCTCACCTCATTTGACGTCTGTGTCAACTGATGAGTATGGGGCAGACTCAGGAAGCGTGGTCGGAACGCATTCAGACCGCTCCGTTGCTCCTGTCGGGCATATACAGCAGGTTTCAGGTATGACGGCCTGGCTGATGAACGCACTGGCAAATACACCGCTGCGGCAGTGCTTCATCTATGGAACCATGTTGATAATCGTGGCGTACGCATTATTGAGAACCGCCGGTAACCTCAGGGAAATACGGCGGCTCGGGCAGCACCGGGCCAAATACTATGCCCTCAGGGAATGGGGAATCTCAGCAGGACCACTGCGCATATTTCTTTTAGCAGAATGCCTCGTTGTGAATTCGCTGAGCGTACTGATGCTGCTGGTGCTCAGTGAAATAACCCTCTGGTGAAAAGACCAGCAGCGTTAGCGTCAGTTTCTATACGTTCACAGGCAGCAGAACGGCATGAGTATGAACTTTACGGGGAGGATCGTACCTTGATAGAGAAATTATCAGAGATTAACGGGGATATATCATGGACGGACTGGAGCATGATAAGCATCCTGATTTTATTTGGCACCCTGGTCACGACTGTCGTGATTATGTGGTGGCGCGCCATCAGTAACTTAACTGAGGTCATCCATATCAGACGCCTGAAAGCCCGCCGCGGGCGAAAGTACGCAGAAGGCGCCTGGGGAGCCCGCCAGAACTCGCTGATGACGCTGCTTATTGCGGAAATCCTGGTTGCTCTCGCTATCAGCGCCCTGATAATAATGATGTTGTGGGGTCCATCTTAATAACTGCGCACTGCCAAAAAAGCCCGCCTGTGGCGGGCGAGGTTCAGATGTGGCTACCAATGGAAAGACATCCGGTGAGCATCAATATGGCCCCCCCGGTAACGAGGCTGTAAACAAGACGCATGTCAACTCCTCAGAATAAAGATACGCAGCCGCTCAGCAGAAGCGAACTTACGGCCAGAACAACCACCATAACAAAGCGATTCAGCATTAATGTAACCCCCCTCTAAAATAAACTGTACGTATCAGTTTATATATGACCAACAATTAGTCAACCTGAGATTGTTACCATTCCTGGCCCTGTTCGTTTTTCAGCGGGGTGACGCCCCACCGATGAACACTTCTACGGCGCTTTTCACCATGGCCTCGATATCCTGGTGCGTATAAACCGGCATGTTGCGCCGGATAAAAAGCTCGTCGGCCTCGGCCTTAACCAGTGCAGAAAACTGTTTCGCCCTCAGAGCCGGGCTGGCGGGAAGCAGTTCGCCTGCTTTGATGCAGTGCTCCATAAGTGCCGCCAGGGCGTCCATGCTTTCCCGGACGCCAGACTCATAAAAGATATCGCCGATGCTGGAATGGCCCGCCTCACCAATAACCATGCGATACAGCTGAAGCCCCTTCCAGTCCGACGTCATGGCGCCCAGCATGCCTTCGCCAAAGCGCTGCAGCCTTTCATGCAGGGAGGAATTGCGGCTGTCCTGACAGTAAAGATCATCCGCAGCCCGTGTCAGAAAGTTGGTGCCATAGGCCCTGACAACGGCCTCAAGAAGGCTTTCCTTGGAAGTAAAATAGTTATAAAGCGTGGCTTTAGAACACTCTGCTGTCCTGGCCACCCCTTCCATGGAAGCACGTTCATATCCCTGCTCAAGAAAGACGGTTGTGGCGGCGTTAAGAATGTCATTTCGTTTCTGTTCAGTCAGTGCTCGCATCTGGTTTCTCCCTGTTAACTGATGCCACATTAACAGAACCAGGAGGTTCATTAAACGTGGGTAATTTATAGCTTCGCAACACTGATAGCCTTGACGCCACTCTTTTCTGAGAAAATCGTATGCCAGATAAATGCAATGCCTGACCCTGCTTATTGTTTAACCAGATCACAGCCCCGTAGCTTACTGTCTAAAACCATGTTGAACCGAGCGACGCGCATTTTACCTTCCAGCTCAAGTCTGATGCCCCGAGATATGAGATATCTGAAGTAGTCTTTTTTGGCCGATATTACGACCTTTGTTCCACGGTGGCGTATTTATACTTAAATCTCCTGCGGTGTGGGAGATTTAAGTATGAATGTCCTCCAGGAGTGAACTGCGACATTGAACACATGAGTTATAGTCAGCCCAGGGCTTCGAAGCTGCCGTACTGAACTCGTAGCGATTAGATTTCCGTTGGTGAGCTCTCCTGCCAAGAGCAAAAGAAAACTCAGGCTGATAATGCGATGGACATATCCATGCAACGCAGATCTGTTTGGGCAAGTCTTGATGGGGATGTAGTTTCCTTGATAAACATAAAACCATGCTTTTCGTAGAAAGTTTGCGCGTTTGGTGTTGAGGTCAAGGTTAATTGTTTCAGCCCTCTCTTAATCGCCTCATCTTTAATCGTTTCAATAATCAGGCTAGCAAAACCTTTACCAAAATAATCCGGCAATGTAAAAATAGCCTCTACGCTACCCTCGGTAAGATCCAGATACCCCGTTGCCACCAATCCTGCATCAGGCAACTCGACAACAAAGAAAGGATTTTCCGTAATAACCTCCCTGTAATGTTCAGGCATAGCTTCAGGCGTCCAAGCCTCAAGCACCCTGGCACAATAACTTGGCTTACATCCTTTCCGGATAGAAAGATTCCTTATATTCCAGCATTCCTCTGCCTCTTCAGGTACTGCAAGTCTGATTTTCATTTATTCTTCCTCCTCGTCTTATTATATTTATAGATTTATCATGAAACGGTTTCGTTTCAACATCTTTGTTTAACAAAAGAGGAAAGTCCGCTCCTGGCACGTAGCTGCCTGAATGCAAATCCCCGGACCGCAAAGAGCGAATAGCAGACGTTTTACTGATGGCGACAGAGTATTTCCATCACATTAAACATAACATCCCTTACCGACATTGCATCCTGAAGGCCAGGGCGGTGAAGTGGTCCCTCATCATATCCGTTAGTTCAAATATACAATCGAGATGAGTACTACTCTTCACAATTCGACTGCTTACATTAGGATTGCCACAACTCCTGAAAAAATCATCCATTCGGCTCACATCAAAGAGTTCATCATGCTCGGCAAGCAGGATTGTCACTGGCAAAGACAGCTCCTGGAGTTGTTTTAGGGGATTGCGGGGGGTGAGTGCATTAGCCATATTTACGCTATACACCTGAACAAAATCAGGTCTTGAATTAATAACCTCACGGGGGAAATTGAGCTTCACACCAGCCCAGTGCCCGCCAAGAAAACCTGCACTCAGAGCATTAATTATGAAAGCCCAACGGTTTACCGACGCAAAGGGAACGGACAAATCTTTATATAACTCAGGTGGTGAAAAAGGACCCAGTGCAGGGGCGAGCAGGAGCAGGCTATCTACCTTCCGTGATTGAACATGTTGGGTAAAATAGTTTATTAGCATGCCACCGCCGCTGGAGTGCCCAAGCAGGTGTATCCTGACATTCCTGAAAGACGTTCGGACATAATCAATAACAGCATCAACATCCTGCCAGATTTGCCCAGGGCTTAAAGCATCTCCCCTGTCTCCTGCGGAACGTCCATGCCCACGGATATCTACAAGACAGACGCAGACGGGCAAAGCGTGACTCAACTGTCTGGCCAGAATATCGTAACCTGCATCAGAGTTGACCCCACCACCGTGGTACACAATAAGAACTTCATCCGCAGCTTTTTTGGGCTCGTATACCCTGATATACAAATTATTGACCTGGCTTTCGCTTATTTTCTCATGAGCCGGTAACGAGGAGTCGAGCAGCTCATAGCGCTCAATAAAGTGGGGGAAGTTAATCACGTTATAAATTCCATCTTAATAAGATCCACTACCTGTGAAGTTGCAATACGAAGCATGCACTATTTTCTGTACACCAGATACAGATATTTACAAACCTCCCGGCCTCCATAGTATCTGCAGCAGATGTCAAATTATGATACGGGAATTATGTTTAATGTACTGGAAACACTCATCTTTCATGAGTGAAACGCCTGCTGTTCGCTCATAGCAAACGATGCTTCCAGGTCAGGCCACCTTGAGCAAAAGCATATGACCTTACTTATGTCTAAACAGATGGAAGCAGGCCAGCGTTTCTGTATCCTTCAACCAGTTCGTCAAATAGCAGAATGTCATTACGGCTTCGGGCAAAAAGCTGCGCACCAACAATGGCTGAAAAAATAGCCCCCGCACGATTTTTGCTTTCAGCATGCCCTGTGATATTGCCGTCCTGTAACTGTTGGGCCAGCCAGCTAATGTTTACGTCCGCAAATCTCTGCACCTCAACTTTGACCTGCTCCGGCAAATCATCGTACTCGGCAGACATGAAACTGCCCATGCAGAGCCGGTTTTCGCTCTCAAGCGAACGGCGAAATATATGAGGATAGCGGCTCAAACTTCTGAGCGCGTCGCCTTCTGTTGCCCGCATTGACTCAAGGTCACGGGCAGTATCTTCCCAGTAACGCTGAGCCACCGCCGCACCCAGCTCTGCCTTACTCGGAAAATGATAGTAAATGCTTGCCGCCTTGATACCCACTTCATCCGCCAGGCCGCGAATATTCAGGCCGGTGTAACCGTGTGCCTGAGCGGTCAGGCGGGCTGCATTAAGAATCTCATCTCTGGATGTCTTACTCATCAGGTCTCTCCTGCAAAATTCAGACAATTCTACCATTCGTTAGTTAGGTGTTGACAGAGATATTTGGCATGCCTATTGTTTACCTAACAACTGTTAGTTAGTTTATTCACTCGAGAGAGATAACATTATGAGCAAAAATATTTTTTATTCGGACGCCACCCAGTTGGCCAGCATGATCCGCCGCCGCGAAATTTCACCTGTGGAAGTTATGCAGGCTCATTTTGACCGTATAACAGAGATAAATCAGGATGTTAATGCTATTGTTACCCTGGCTGAAGACGCAATGAAGCAGGCGGTTGCCGCAGAAGTGGCTGTTATGAAAAATGGCGATCTTGGTCCTTTGCACGGCGTTCCCTTTACCGTCAAAGATTCTATTGATACTGCCGGTGTATTGACGCAGCGTGGATCTCCTATATTTAAAGGCCGCCTTCCTGATAAAGACGCGACCAGCGTGGCGCGGCTCAAAAAGGCAGGCGGTATCCTGCTGGGGAAAACCAACCTGCCAGAATTTTCATACTGGATTGAGAGCGATAACCTCCTGTCCGGTCGTACCAACAATCCCTGGGATTTAACCCGTACGCCTGGCGGGTCCAGCGGCGGCGAATCTGCCGCTATTGCCGCTGGAATGTCTCCGCTGGGGCTGGGAACCGATCTGGCCATTTCGGTACGTGGACCAGCGGCGCAAACCGGCATCACATCCATGAAAGCGACGCACGGCAGCGTGCCCATGACGGGTATCTGGCCGCGTGCACCACGCCGATTCTGGCACGTTGGCCCCATGGCACGGTCTGTGCGCGATATTGCCCTGGCTTTCTCTCAATTGGTCGGACCGGATGGCTTCGATTCTTTTTCCAGTAACACACCAGTCTATAAGGACGGCCTGCCGTTCGCCTCACCCCTTCCACTGCGTATTGGATGGATGACCGGTCCGGGCTTTGGTCCGGTTGACCCGGAAGTTGCTGCAGTTGTGAAGTTAGCAGCAGAAGCGCTTCAGGGCCCGGGAGTTATTGTGGAGCACGTCGGTATTCCTGCGCTTGAACGGGACTTTGCGCTGGACGTGTTTAACCGAATTCACGTCATGGAGATGAAGCCCGCATTTGCTGCAGCAACAGCGGGTCGTGATCAAAATGAGCTGTATAAAATGGCAAAAACCATGCTGTCCCTGCCGGACACGTCCATGTCCGATTTCATTGATGCGGAGCAGGCAGCAGAAAGACTGCGGGATGGTTTTGCGGAATACTTTTCACAGTATGATGCGCTCATTACGCACGTCCTTCCTGTTCCGGCACATAAACACGGCGTGGACAGGTTTGTCATTGACGGCCAGGAGGTTGATGCAACTTATCTGCAGGGTGCCACTGTGCCACTGAATGTAACAGGACTGCCCGGTGTTGCGCTGCCTTTCGGTAAAAGCAACGAAGGGTTCCCCATCAACGTACAGATTGTAGGTAAATGGCACACTGAGCAGATAATCCTGCATATCGCTTCTCTGCTGGAAGCGGTCAGCCCCGTAAAAGGTTCTCACCCGTCACTGTAGGAATAAAAAAGTCGCGCTGGTATCACGAGGCTTTTTAACGTTAACGAACCGCTTACTGACCCTGGCGGGTCAGTAAGCTCTGCTTCACGCCCTTCTGACCCGTGAAGTTTGTGCCCGGTGCCAGATAGGGTCATTCGCACGCTGAGAGTTACACTTTTGAGTGATTCAGGGTATGTGCCTGAATCATGTGATGTGATGATTGTCGCTTTTCATTCGAGCCAGTAAACGATCCATGCTCACTAACGAATAATCAGGGCATGTAAACAAACTTCTGACTATATAAAATTTCTTCAATAGAAGATGAGATTAAAAGAGAATTCTCAGCACCTTTTGGTACAGGTGATATTGCTTTGCTAAAAGCAGCGCTTCTTTACAGTGAGAAACGCTGCGTTATTATCTTTACTGCGCATCACGCGATAGCTGATGGCCGGTCTCTGGCTCACTTTATCCATGATTTGCTTGAGACTTTAGCGGGAAAAAACCTGCCTGAACTGGCTTTGTTGCCTTCTCCTGAAGACTTATGTTCACTTAATGAAGAATCAGTTGGTAACATAAAAATGCCACATTTTGCAGCGGAACCGGTTCCCTATGCCGAAAGAAGTTTAGCGAAACTTCAGATCCTCAGACAACGCTTGTCACCTGAGCTTTCAGGCAGAATCCGACAGCGTGCGAAACAGGAAAATACAACCGTTCACGGTGCGCTTTCAGCAGCTTTCGGTTTAGCACTGTACCAATCACCTTCATGGCATGACAGGCAAGTGCGCATTTGCACACCAATTGATGCAAGAAAATATTCTGAGTCAGATTATGGCCTCAGCTTTCTGGCATTATTCCCAACTTACAGTTATGAGGCCAGCAATACCGATGATTTCTGGAGTATTGCCCGGGCTGTGACTGATGACTTAAATCTTTATAGAGAAAAACATGGTATGGTGGAGTTGATTAATCTTGTTAGACCCACCATGAAAAACAATGGACTCAATGGAATGATACAGTTTGACCGAGAGATCTGTGCCCCCGATATTCTGATATCGAATCCTGGAATAACGTTCCCTATGATCTCTCGTTTGACCGTTTCCTGCATACCGGTAGTACCGGGGTCTGCTTGAGAAGCCGCTCGGCGGTTATGCCGAATTTCAGGCACCCGTGAGCACTTTATAAAAATCGGGCCGCATAGCGGCCCTTTGTGTCTATTGAGTCTCACCGCAAACTGCAGTGGCAGATGAATTTATCAGCCTGCCTTTTTCACCAGTTCATCCGCCTCATTAAATAACCGAAATCCATTCTTACCGTTCAGTTTCTGCTGATACATAGCCATATCAGCACATTTCATTAGCTCATCTGTTGTTGCGCCATGCTCCGGATATGCTGCAGCCCCGATTGTCAGGCCAAAGTCGGCATGAACATGCCCGAACCGAACCTGTCGTCTGACCTGTCTGAGTACCCTGGCCGCATAGTCAGACAAAATATCTGGATCAGCATCCTCTATCACGACCGCAAATTCATCTCCACCCAGTCTTGAAATGAAGACTGTTGCCGGACTTATTTTTTTTAAGTCCGCAGCGAACTGCGTCAGGGCTTTGTCCCCCGCTGCATGTCCCAGCGTATCGTTAATGCTTTTGAAATTGTCCAGGTCAATAAACAGCACGCCGGCCTGTACATTGCATCGCCGGGCTTTAGACAGGATTGTTTTGAGGTGCTTTTTAAACATCCGGCGATTTGGCAGGCCAGTCAACGGGTCAGTCTCGCTGCTGAGCTTGAGTTTCTCTTCTGCCTGGACTTGCAGGGTAATATTTCTGGAGACGCACAGAATGCTGGTCGTTTTACCTGTGCCGTCCAATACCGGCGTAAGCATATTATCCCAGTGCGTGACACTGCCATCTGGCAAAACGCTCATCCCCCGGAATCCTGAGCATTCTCCTCCTACGGCTTTTTTCAGAGCCACTCTTCCTTTCCTGTAGACAGATTCGGGTAACAGAGCTATCCACTCCATACCAAATTCCTTTTCATCCACACTAACACCCAGAGCCTCACATCCGGACCGGTTCATAAAAATCAGACGGCCACTGGTATCAATGACCTTGATACAATCCACGCTAACGTTAAGCATATCCGTCAGTAAGGCTATTTTTTCAGAGCTGCATACCGGCAGAGATAAAGAAGCATTCATGGCAGGCCCTCTGTAATGGAGTGTTTTCCCACTTTACGCCAAATGCGAGAAAAAAAGCTACTGTGTTTCCGTTTACCTTTTCCTGGTATTTGATACAAACATCAGTTAGTAATCTCAGTCGGTTTATTTACAACGGATTCCTTCTTTTATTCACTAAGAATAATCCCGTTTTAAATGAAAGAATTGCGTTATAAAACGTGATAATGATCACCATCCGTATTGTACTGATGTGCATTTCTTCCACATCGTCTGTAAGGAGACATAGGATGTTAAACTAATCAAGGTTATCGCATATTTTTGTAAGGATTTCGAAAATACATGATCACTTCATTTACAGCGACCAGAATGAAAATATACACCAAAGAAATACCCATTATTAGTTTTTATATCTCCCCCTGGCTTCACTGGTGAAAGTATCAGCCAGAATTAGGATTATTTTCCTTGTAAAAGAACATCCTATTCAATTAAAAATCTCTGCGTTCAATGCCGCCCCTATAAAAGTGCCAAAGTTTGCAATGAGAGACACCAATACTATCCTCCATCCTAATTTACGGAATGCAGGTATATCCCTGGCAATCGACAGTCCTGCGAAGGTTAGCATGGGCGTAATAATTGCCAGCATATTAACATGTTTGGTTATAAACATGATTTGTTCGTTAACCGGACACCAGGGAGAAGTAAGAAATATACCTAAGAGGGAGACGAAACAGACTGCTGGTTTTTTTTCCGACACGAAAAATATAACATATCACCCGCAGCAGATATCGCAATCATTACGAAGTAAGCCAGTAACACGAATTTATTAAACTGGTTGAAAGCAACCCAGTTAGCAGCCATAGCCATGACAGAAGTCACAAACCAGGTTAACAACTTTTCGCTAAAACTGAGCCCTGATGATGATGAATGACCATCAATATCATCACTGTTAATTTCAGCAATATTCTGCTCTCTTCTTTTTGCCGTTCTGCCGATCAGTGGTTCAAGGAATCTGGAACTGGCGACTGCCAGTGGCAGTGAAATGAATAGAGTAAAATAGGTCCCGAAAGTAGATGTAAGCAAGTTTGAGGCTGCAGCAAGAACCATTACAGAATCAGCAGTGGGAGTGTCCCGATTCTGTAGGTAGTTTCTGTCATCATTTTTTGAGGCCGAAATCCACTCTTATCGTTGTAGCGCTGAGGTAAGAAATAATCTGCGCATGGTTTGCGCTCAAACTATTTCATAACGGTCGCAGAGAATGCCTGTGGGGTTTGAAATACGTATCCGCCAACCCTTATCTGGGCCTTTCTCTAAAACCTGCGTGGCGGTGCCGTACTCCTTTCGGTGAGTTCCGTTCTCTGTATTTATTGTCAGCGTCCAGTCAAGAACAACCAGGGCAAGATCGCCTGAAGGAATGATGAAGCGGATCTGGTTTCTGATCACGGCTCTTGATGCTATTAACGATAAAAAAGCATGCCTAAGTGCTTCAGGGTTGCTTTTAATGATGGCACCATCGGGCATTTTCATTGTGGTGAGATTACTGAAAACGGTTAGTAAGTCATCGACATTACCCGCGTTGAACGCTTTATCAAAAGCAGCGATTGTATCAGTAGGGGAAAGATGTACCGCGGTACCCTTCTCAATCGATTCTGTGAAATCTGATATGCGATTCGCAATTTCACATGGTGACTCCAGAGGCGAAAGATGCCCCGTGTCTGGAATGATGTACATTGATGCATGAGAAATGCGAGGCAGTAATTCTCTTTGCAGGGTAACCGGAGTGTCTACGCAATCCAGTTCTCCCGATATGACCACAACAGGAACATTGATCGCTCCAACATCACTTGTAATGTCTTCACTAATGCCTACATTAGGCCAGGCTGACCTGGCTTCAGCGGCTCCTTTCAGGCTGTCATCAATTACCTGCTCACGCAGTACAGGGTTAATTGGTCTCGCAGTCAGGACATTATCAATTACAAAGCCGACTGATTCGCGGTTGTCATATGCACTTCGTAAGACATCGCGTTGCTCAGATGTAAGGAGCATCGGGGAAGGTGGTGAAGGCGCAACCAGTACCAGGCCTTCAAGTCCTTCAGGACGACGGGATGCTATAAGCTGTGCAACTTTTCCGCCCATAGAATGGCCCACCAGAATGTAACGCTTAAGTTGAAGCGCCGAAATGACGCCCTCTGCATCCCGGGCAAGATCTTCAATCCGGTAACCGGAATGCGGTGCGTCAGATAACCCCCAGCCCCGCTGGTCAATCGCCACCATTCGGTAATTGCCGGGTAGCTGGCTGATTACCTCCTCCCAGGTGCGGGATGAACCACCATAATAATGTAGAAACACCAGGGCCAGTTCACCACAGCCCTGTTGCTCAACATTGATACCCGTGCCATTCACGTTGATTTTCATAGTTACATGCCTCTTCAGGAAGTTGAGATCATGTTAATTGCATCCTTTCAGGATGATAATCAGCATAAAATTATTGATAATCTATACTCCTATTATCGAATCATGAGGATATATGGACAGAATTACCAGCATGCAGATTTTTATTGCGGCAGTTGAAGAAGGAAGCTTTGCAGCTGCTGCGAGACGTTTTCAGCTTTCAGCTGCGATGGCAGGTAAGCACGTCAGCGCGATTGAAACCGATTTAAATGTCCGGCTGCTTCAGCGATCAACGCGGCGTCTCAGCCTGACTGATGCCGGGCTGCGCTATTTTGAACGTTGCAAAGTTATTCTTGAGGCATTTGAAGATGCAAGCCGGGAAGCGAGTGATGTTCAAACAAACCCGCGAGGACTGCTTCGCGTTGCTGCACCGGTAGCCTTCGGCACAATGCATCTGGGCAGGATCGCATCACGTTACCTGGCACAATTTCCAGAGGTTAATCTGGATGTTTTGCTTGAGGACAAATATGTAGATCTGCTTGAAAACAGAATTGATGTCGCCATCAGGATTGGACGCCTTAACGACCCGTCACTGGTCACGCGAAGGCTTGCACCGTGCAAAATGGTCCTGTGCGCTTCACCTGATTATCTGCAAAAACATGGCACGCCAGTAACCCCGGCGGATCTATCGCGCGCGCCACGTCTGGCTTTTAGCCAGTCGGTCTCAGCAGGAGACTGGACGTTATATGATGCGGAAGAGAGGGCTCACAGCATTGAGGGCATATGTCGAGTAACGTCCAATAATATCCCGTTCCTCCTTGAGTCAGCCCTGGCCGGAACGGGGATCGTTTATGGTCCCAGCTTTGTTTTTGGGCAGTACATCAGGCAGGGCAGGCTTAAAATGCTGCTTCCGCAATACCATACGACCGGGCTATCTATTCAGGCCGTTTATCCCAGCGCACTTCGCATTCCGAACAAAGTTCGCAGCTTTGTTGATTTTATTGCTGATGCGCTGAGTGAAAATCCTGCATGGGATAGTCAGGAGAATTTGCATTGTTCCGTCTGATTCATCATGCATTTGCCACCTGGATGGCAAAGTTGTATGACATGCTGACTACTTTTCGGGAAGTGCGTAAGCCATCAGGGTATCCCCCGAGCGAGTGCCAAGCCCGCCATGTCCACCTGCCGCGATGACCACATATTGTCTTCCATCGTCCCCCATATAGGTTAGCGGCGTCGCCTGGCCGCCCGCAGGCAGGCGTGTTCGCCAAAGCTCTTCTCCGGTTTTTTCATCAAAAGCCCGGAGGTAATCATCGGCAGTCGCCCCCATGAAAATCAGACCGCTACCCGTGATGATATTCCCCCCCATCATAAAAATACCTGTCGGAAGTGGTGCGTTTGTGTGCATGCCGAAAACATTCATATCGCGCGTGGTACCCGCCGGTCGCTCCCAAATGACTTTCCGGCTGCTCAGATCGATTGCATAAAGTTTACCCCATGGCGGCGCGCTGCAGGGTGCTCCCAATGCACTCAGCCAGGGTTTCACTACGGCCGCCCAGGCGGTTCCATACTGTGGGCCAACTGCAAACTCCTTCGGCTTGGGGTATTGTTGTCCGCTGTGCCAGCCTGACCAGGATTTCATCAGCCCTTTAGCAATGGCATCCTGGCTGGTCATCATTTGCATGGTAAAAGGAATGTAGCTGGTGTTGGCGATCAACACATCATGCTGTGGATCGACTGAAGCACCGTACCAGTCCATCACACCATCAAAGGCGGGATACGCAATGGAAGTGCCCTGAGCAGGCGGCGTAAACTTTCCCTGATAGCGAAAACGGTGAAACTGAATACGACACCACAACTGATCGAAAGGTGTGGCGCCCCACATATCTGTCTCTTTCAGATTCGGTGGTGAGAGGTCGGGCATCCCCACGGAGTCAGGCTGTGTGGGGGAAAGATGCTCACCCGGCAATGAAGGGAAAGTGGGGACCGGCTTTTCCATTATCTCAGTGAGTGGTTTTCCTGTCCGGCGGTCCAGCAGGAATAACTGTCCCATCTTGGTTGTCTGCACCAGCACAGGGATGACGTTTCCGTTTCGGTCTGGCAAATTCACCAGCGTCGGCCCAATAGGCAGATCGAAATCCCACACATCATGGTGCACCGTCTGAAAATGCCAACGCTCTTCACCGGTGTGAATATCCAGCGCAATGATGGCGCTGGAATATTTTTCATCAAAGGGCCGCCGCTTGCCGCCAAAATAATCAGGTGTAGCATTGCCCAGCGGGATATAGATCAGACCAAGTTTCTCATCGGCCGTATAGGTTCCCCAGCCATTTGGCGTTCCGCGCGTATAGGTTTCTCCCTGCCCAAGAGGAGCGTTCTGAGGCGTTCGCCCCATATCCCAGGCCCAGGCAGGTTTACCGGTGGCTTCGTCGTAGGCGCGCACTACGCCTGATGGTTCGCCTTCCGCTTGATTATCGTAGACCCAACCCCCCAGGACAATGCGCCCGTCCATTACCATCGGCTGGGAAGTTATAAAATGGAAACCGGGCGGCACATCGCCCATGTGATCCGTGAGGCTGACAAAACCGCTATTGCCAAAGCTTTTACAAAGTTTCCCTGTCCGGGCATTCAGCGCGACCATGCGCGCATCGGCTGTGGTGCTGATAATTCTCTCAGGACAATCATTATCGGATTTCACAACGCTGTAGGCGACGCCACGGCAGGCCAGATACTCATTTGCCGAAGTATCAGAATGCGGATCAAATTTCCAGTGCTGCTGGCCGGTGGTGGCATCAAGCGCAATAATCTGCCGATGCGGCGTGCAGATATAAAGGCTGTTCCCCACCTTTATTGGCGTCACCTCAAAACTGAATTCCCGACCCGCTTTATCTTCCCCTTTCCGCATCACATCGCCAGTATCATAACGCCATGCAGCCTTCAGTTCGGTCACGTTCGCTGGCGTGATCTGTCTGAGCGATGAGTAGCGCTGGCCAGCCGCATCATTTCCGTAGTAGCGCCAGTCACTGCTTTCATCTCCGGCAGCTGCCTCAGTTACGCCTGCAGGAAAAGCATTGTGCGATACGAATCGCTCGCCAGTAACGTGCCAGCCGCTCCAGAAGATGACAATAATTGTCCCCGCGTAAAGAACGCCAGGTGCAAGTCCGTAACGTAGTCTGGGCGTAACGGAAGCGACCGACACCAGACTGAGCCATATGCCCAACAGAGCAAACGCAAAAAGCCGTGGCATCAGTTGCCAGCCGTCCATGCCTACTTCCGCCAGAGCCTGAATAATGCAGACAATAAACGTCAGCATGTAAACGACAAATCCCGACGGGCGTTTGAGCACGAGCAGGACGCCTGATGCCAGAAACCCTCCCCCCGTGAGAAGATACCAGCCCGTGCCTCCCATAAAAGCCAGCCAGCTACCCAACGTCATCAGTGTAATGCCACACAGGCAGACCACAATGCCGCTAATAAATATCAGAATCCGCCGTTTATTCTTCTTCACGCGTGCCCCTGATGTAAAGGAGTGTAAATTGAGCCTAATAAAATTTGATAGATTAGCGATTAAATTATGCGTCCAGGACGTAACTGAATGTGTCGTTCGTTTCTAATATGGGAATAATACGCTTCGCTTACTTAATCAAATCAAAAATAAGAAAACAACTAACCTACTGTTTATTCCGAAAGTTCGCACAGACAAATATCCTGCATTTGTCCCCTGATTGACTATAGTAAGGATTGATGCGAATAAGTTGTTCGCTGCGCAATTCTGTGAGCGAACCGTTTATAAACTGAGGGGTATATATGGAGCGCACAAACAGAAAAGCCACGATATACCGGATGGTCATGAAAGAGCATATTTGTCCCTATGGAATGAAGTCTGTATGGCTGCTTCGGCATTATGATTATGAAGTGGAGGACATCTGGTTGACCACACGCGAGGAAACCGACGCCTTTCGTGAAAAGCACAATGTAAAAACCACACCACAGACCTTTATCGATGATAAACGTATTGGCGGCTATGACAGCCTGCGGGCTTACTTTAACCATCCCCTGCCAGATAAAGATAAAACATCCTATATGCCGGTGATGGTTGTTTTCATCATGGCTGCCCTGATGGCGGTTGCCGCGCAGTACACCTCAGCGGGACAGATCATGACGCTGCGTACCGCCGAATGCTTCGTATCCTTCAGCATGGCCATACTGGCACTGCTGAAACTGCGTGACGTGGAGAGCTTTTCCACTATGTTTCTGGGGTATGACCTGCTGGCCCGCAAGTGGGTTCCTTACGCTTATCTTTATCCCTTCGGCGAGGCGCTGGCCGCCCTACTGATGACGGCAGGTCTGCTTCCCATGGTGTCAGCTCCGGTTGCCCTGTTTATCGGGACCACAGGCGCCGTTTCCGTTTTCAAAGCTGTATACATTGATAAGCGTGAACTTCGCTGTGCCTGTATGGGTGGTGATAGTAGCGTGCCGCTGGGATTTATATCGCTAACAGAGAATCTGATGATGATTGGGATGGGATTATGGACCTTGTCAAAGATGTTTCCCTGGGTCTGATGCGCCACATTTATCGGCGGGAACAAGGCGGCGAGAAACAAACCATCTACACCGGTTAACATCAGCCCTGACGGGTTTTGCGCAACAGTTTAGCTGCATCCTGAGTAATAGCCCTGACAGGCAGGTGGCCTGATGAGGCCTTCATGCGTTCCAGCTCATAGATGATATTGTCTCTGTTTACCGGAAGCCCTTTTGCTGCGATCGTGATCACTGCTGCACCAATAGCGCATCCGATTAAACCTGTTCGATCTGTTTTAGAATAACTCATAATGTAAGACGCGTATTTGTACCGATTTTCTTCACTATAGCACGAAAGGAAAATTATAAAAATTTTATCACAATGAAAATCAAATAAATTTACTGGCAGTGTTCACCCAAGCATTTTTTTGCGCAAAGCGTAGATGGAAAAAGCATGGATAAGTGCTTAACTAATAATATGGGCTGCAAGTGGAGGAACTTTATGAATCTTGATGCATTAGCACGATATCTTGATCTTACAGAACAAGAGTTAAGAGAAACAGGAATTAGCCAAAATGACATTCACGAAGATCCAGGTGATAAAGTTGACTTAATTAATAATTATTATTTTAATGTCCCTGACAAAACACCACAGCATATACTGGGTAAAAAGAATTGGTCTATTGGAGAACGGATAAACTTCCCCGGGGAAATCCTTGACTTATAGCCGATGTGTTTTCGATGAAAATTTGATAAAGGCAGCATGACGAGTAAACGTAAGAATGATAATTTATTTCAAACACGGTGGCCGTAGTTAGCGGCCACCTATAATGAAATCAAACTGTGCCGGTGCCACCATCAGAACACCAGACCTGGCCGGAGGTATAACTGGCTTCATCAGAAGCGAGCAGTACGTACAGAGGAGCGATTTCCACCGGCTGACCCGGGCGGCCCAGCGGTGCCTGCTCGCCAAATTTTTTAAGTTTTTCCTGTGGCTGTCCACCTGAAGGTTGTAGCGGCGTCCAGTACGGTCCAGGCGCAACAGCGTTAACACGTATTCCTTCCGGAGCCAGTTGTTTCGCCAGCGCTTTGGTAAAGATGGCGATGCAGGCTTTGGTCTGTGCATAATCCAGCAGAATATCGCTCGGTTCGTAGGCCTGCACAGACGATGTATTAATAATGCTGGCACCTTTTTTCAGGTGTTTGAGTGCCGCTTTGGTTATCCAGAACATGGCATAAACATTGGTTTTGAATGTCGCGTCAAAATCTTCAGTAGTAAGCTCGCGGATGGATGAGCAGAACTGCTGGCGACCCGCATTATTCACCAGAATATCCAGCCCACCCAGTTCATTAACGGCTTTATCAACCAATTCAGTACAGAACGCTTCACTGCGGATATCCCCAGGCAGAGCGACGGCTTTACGCCCTTCTTCACTGATAATTTTGATCACCTCTTCAGCATCTTTTTCCTCTGCTGGCAGGTAACCAATGGCAACATCCGCCCCTTCGCGAGCAAACGCAATCGCCGCTGCCCGGCCAATACCTGAATCACCCCCGGTGATCAGCGCTTTTTTGCCTTTAAGGCGACCATGCCCCTGATAGCTCGTTTCACCGTGATCGGGAACAGGGATCATATCAGCTGCCAGACCAGGAGTATTTTGCGGTTGTTCTTTAAAAGGAGGAGTTGGCAGATGTGGCTGATTATTTCCAGTGGTATGCGACATAATTACCTCTTTAATTTCAGCTTGAGCATTAATTATTTCAAATGAACAATTTATTCTAGTTCATACCTGTAAAAATGCTAACCAAAAAGGTTATCCAGGCAATATCCTGAGTTAAATTCACCCTAATGCAGATGATTCTTAAAAATAATTTTGGATTCAAAAATAATATATCCGGGAGTACATCCCCGGAATAATTTATCGGCGTAAAAACCTTCATAAGGCATAATTTAAGTCTGCGCTATAAACTTTCATGCCTGAACACTTCATTTAAGCCACTGATTTTAAATGAATAGCACTAAAAGACAAAAAATCATAAGCGAGCTAACAATTTTTTTTGTACAGTTTTAATTCCTTACGAAGATTAAGTTACATTTGAACTGCACATTTTATAACCTCAATTTTTCAAAGGGTTTAATTATGCGTCAGAACAATCTGTCATCTTCACCGTCGCACGATATTACACGATATTTTTATGAATCCTCTCTGCCATCACAACAGGAAATGCTGGGACAGATTGTGACTGAAATCCTGCACTCCGGGAAAAGACTCAATCGGAAGACGATTTGTACCAAACTGGTGCATCGTCTCGAAGTTTCAGGTAGTGCTGAAGAGGAAAAAAGGTATCGGGAGCTGATTGGTCTGCTTCTTGGTCGTTAATGGTAGATATTTACCCTATATTTTATATGCAACCTTACTCAGCCCTCAACAGTGCAAGCGATTGCCATAGCAGGAAACCTTTCTATGCCTCAGGCACCTGAAGTCGAAACCAATCTCCAGGCTTTTTTTCGTCAGACAGACCCCAACATTGTACTGAGCGAAACGGAATGGATCGATGCTGCTGTTTTGTCTATTGAAACCGCGCGCCAGCACGCGACGAATAAAGATATTATTCTGTGGTTAATCGCTAAACTCGAAACCAGCCATGATGCATTGCAGCAGGATGCACTACGTAACGCTTTAGAGATTGTCGTGGCAGGCACACCCGACGATCCCGAAAGTTAACCAAAAAAAACCTTCACAGAAAGGCGGAGAGCACTGTGAAGGTTAATTACAACCAACCGGCTGATAACGGTATTTAAAGTCGTCGAATCTCCCGCACGATGATTGTCGAATGCGTTTGTTCATGCATCAACTGACCATTAACCGAGACAAGATCATCAGGTTTCACTTCCTGCCCCTGCCAGACATTATCTTTGATAATGAGAGCAATACTGCCCTGCTCATCACGCAGAAGATACTCATTCTTACCGTTCTGCTTTATGATATTTCCTTTCAGTGAGACCCATGTCCGGTCAGGTAATTTTTCCAGTTCTTTAGTCGTTATTTGGTGTTGCCCATCCGTAATTCCCCGATAGCCATCTTTTTGCTCATGCGGTGCAGGCGGCTGTCCATCAGGATTAAATCCACCCTTTTCAGCGGAGTATCCCTGAAATGACATAGTTATGAGAACACTAAAGAGAGAAATAAGTAATCGTCTCTGCAAAACAGCCTCCATCGGGGAAATTTAATATGAATGAATTAAGTCTAACCCTGATTATTCGAATAGCAACCAGACAAACCAGGAATGATAGGCGAAGCGCGGGATTAATTTACTTATTCAACTATTTTTAATTTTGCATTTATTCACTTTACCGCTTGCATTAATGATGTCATAAGCTACATTTTAAATGTTACTTTTAAATTTCATTAAGTTAATGCATCTGGAATTCTTATGAAAAATCACAGAAAAGACGCAGGACATATACACGATTTAAGAGCCCTGTTAAACGACGAAAGTCAAACAGAAGTCAGGTTTGAAAAGAATTACTTTAAGAATAATCTGGAAAGAGATATTGCAGCCAGTAGCAAAACCGGCAAGAAAATGACCAGAATTGTGGAAAAACAGCCTCGGTAATCTGCATCAGATTTTAAACGCGAATATTCAGTTCCCTCATCTCCAGATTATTCCGTTTTCATCAACAGCGGTGAGAGCAATCGGATAGCCGATCTTTTTGTTTTCTCTTTGTATTCACGCCATTAATTTCCCCATCAGGGGGCATCATGATTAGCTATACCACTGACACACTTTGTGCACTCACCGGAGCGCACCCGGCAAATCTTCGTCGCTGGAATCGGAGTGGATTACTCTCACTGCAGCATCCTGGTGAATTATGGGATAGCGTCCATATGGAACAGGTACAGGGCATTCTGGCTGCTACCGCAAACGGTATTAGACCCGGAGAGTTAGCGATCAATATCGGACAGTGAATTCCCCAGGTTACCGGGGGCTGGTCCGCACGGCGGGGAGAAGTGCTATTCGAACTCGAATACGGATCCCTGCGTTCGCTTTCACGTATCGTTCGCATTCTGGCGGGTGATTTCAGTGGTGATGATTTTATTAACCGCCTGATGCGTCCGTTAAGTTTCTGGCTGATGCAGGATGCCAATAAAACATCGCCTCAGCGACGTCAGCGCTTCCATGACTCGGTCCGGTTTCATGCCGAAACGACCAGCCGGGCCTCTCAGCGAAAAGACTCCATCCCGCTTTACCTTGAAGCTGTCAGCACAAAAGATCGCACTGAAATCTGGCTGGAAGCCATTCGCCTGACCGCACAGGGATTCTGCGTCGAGGTCTGTCCCGGAACGAACATCGGGCAGCTCCCTGCGAAGCATCATCAACATCATTTGATGTGGTGTGGCGCAGGCATCAGCAGCAGCAGGATGAGCCAGTATCTGTACGAAAGAGAGTCCGGATACCCGGTGATGCTCTGCGGCCCTGATCAATCCATTCTTAAAGATTCGGTCGCCTGCATGGTGTCACTCTGATTCCCATAGCGCCTCCCATATGGTCGCCAGGCCCGGCTCTGTCAGGTTTAATAACCCCCATTCGTCGCTGGAGGAATCTGCATGATCCCATCAATTTCCGCTAACGAATTCACCCTTCTCGACCGCTACTGGCGCGCGGCCAATTACTTATCCGTCGGCCAAATCTATCTGATGGGCAATCCACTGCTGCGTGAACCCCTGCGTCCGGAACATATCAAGCCCCGCCTGCTTGGCCACTGGGGAACCACGCCGGGGCTGAACTTTATTTATGCACACCTCAATCGCATCATTCGCCAGCGTGACCTGAATCTTATCTACGTGTGTGGTCCCGGCCACGGTGGTCCCGGTATGGTGGCGAACACCTGGCTGGAAGGGAGCTACAGCGAGATATATCCCCACATCAGTGAAGATGCCGAAGGCATGCAGCGACTGTTCAGACAGTTCTCATTTCCGGGCGGGATCCCCAGCCATGCCGCACCCGAAACCCCGGGATCGATTAATGAAGGTGGTGAGCTGGGCTATTCACTTGCTCATGCCTTCGGTGCCGCCTTTGATCACCCCGATCTCATCGTACCCTGCGTGATTGGCGACGGCGAAGCAGAAACCGGGCCGCTGGCCGCCAGCTGGCACGGCAACAAATTCCTCAATCCTCAACGTGATGGCGCGGTACTGCCGATTCTGCATCTCAATGGCTACAAGATCGCCAATCCAACATTGCTGGGACGCAACAGCGATGACGATCTCTGGCAATTGTTCAGCGGCTACGGCTATGAGCCGCTGTTTGTCAGTGGTCATGAACCGGAGAAAATGCATGTGCAGATGGCAGATACCCTGGATAACGCTTTCGATAAAATTGCCGCTTTCCAGCAGGCGGCACGCACGGGACAGGCAGGAAACGAGGTGCCGCGCTGGCCAATGATCATTCTGCGCAGCCCGAAAGGCTGGACGGGGCCAGCGGCGGTGGACGGTAAAAAAGTTGAGGATTTCTGGCGCGCTCATCAGGTCCCCGTCGCATCCTGTCGGGAAGATGACGGGCATCGGGAGATTCTTGAAGAGTGGATGCGTAGCTACCAGCCAGACGACCTGTTTGACCCCTCTGGCTGTCTCAAACCGGAACTAAAAGCACTGGCCCCGCAAGGGGATAAACGTATGGGGGCTTCGCCGTATGCCAACGGCGGTCTGCTGCGTCGCGAACTTAACGTGCCTGATATTCGCGAGTTTGCCGTGCAGATCGCCGCTCCCGGTGCCGACAGCGCCCAGGCGACAGAACATTTTGGCCGCTACCTGAGCCAGATATTTCAGCGAAATCAGGATAACTTCCGGCTGTTTGGCCCGGATGAAACCACGTCAAACCGGCTGTCACCGGTTTTTGATGCCACCAGCCGCAGCTGGATGGGCGAAATCAGACTTTATGATGAACAACTGGCGCGCGACGGGCGCGTGATGGAAATCCTCAGCGAACATCAATGCCAGGGATGGCTCGAAGGTTATCTGCTGACGGGCCGCCACGGTCTCTTCAACTGTTATGAAGCCTTTATTCACATCGTCGATTCGATGTTCAACCAGCATGCCAAGTGGTTGAAGGTTACGCGCAAACTGGGGTGGCGTCAGCCCATCGCCTCGCTGAATTACCTGTTGTCATCTCACGTCTGGCATCAGGATCACAACGGCTTCAGTCACCAGGACCCGGGTTTTATCGATCATGTCGCCAATAAAAAGGCCGACATTGTGCGTATCTATCTGCCACCGGATGCCAATACCCTGCTGTGGGTGGGCGATCATTGCCTGAAGACCTGGGATCGCATCAACGTGATTGTGGCAGGTAAACAACCTGCGCCGCAGTGGCTCGATGGTGAAAGCGCCTTTGCCCACTGTGAAGCCGGCATGGGTGAATGGCGCTGGGCGAGCACCAGTGAGGATCCTGAGGTGGTGATGGCCTGTGCGGGCGATGTGCCGACGATGGAAACACTGGCAGCAGTGGATTTACTGCGTGGCTGTCTGCCCGGCCTGCGTATTCGTGTGGTGAACGTGGTGGACCTGATGGCACTGCAATCCTGTGAGCAGCATCCGCATGGTAAATCCGACGCCGAATTCGATGCATTGTTCACGGCGGATAAACCGGTGATTTTTGCTTTTCACGGTTATCCCAGCCTGATCCATCGGCTGACCTGTCAGCGTAACAACCACCGCAACTTTCATGTGCGGGGTTTTAATGAAGAAGGCACCACGACCACGCCATTTGATATGACGGTACTGAACGAACTGGATCGTTACCATCTGGCACAGGAGGTAATTTTACGTGTCCCGGGGCTGGCCGATCGCCATCCTGAATTACTGGATGATTTGCAGGAACGCATCGCAGAACACCATCGCTATGTCCGGGAATATGGCGAAGACGTTCCCGAAGTGCGCAACTGGCAATGGTCAGGGAAGAACCCGCAGTAAGGCGGACTACCGAAGTCCGCCTGCAGGGTTATGCCGCCACTGTTGCCGCCTTCTGGCTGCGTGACCAGACGCGATGGGCCGCCATGGCAGCAAGAAAATCTGTCATCAGCGCACCCTCAGCTTTGCTTCCTTCTGCCAGCCCCTCTTCGGTTTCACTGTCCTTCAGGCTGAACTGCGCTTTGAAGCGGCGCGCATCACCGCTGAGACCAATGACCTTCAGATGTTTATAGGCTTCCAGCAGGAAGTAACGCGCATCCCCACTCAGCAGCAACGCATCGATATTGCCGTCCGGCACCAGCACCGCGTCAAACGTCAGCGACGGCAGACCATTGAAAGTCGCATCGATCGGCAACACCGAGCCATCATCAGCGCGTACCTGCCCCATATGGGCCGCCAGCAGTTTGGCGTGAACGCCTTTCGCTTTCAGTTCCTGCAACACCGCCAGCACATCCGCCGCTTTCACGCCATCGCTGACCAGCAAGGCAACCTGCCGCCCTTTGATATCCCCACCCGGCACGGCATACAGGCTGAGGCTTGCATCCTTAGTGAGTCCATTCACATCCTTCGCGGTAGTAACTTTCAGCTGTTCTTTACTGAACTCAATGCCGAGATTGTCTGCCACGCCCTGCGCCAGATCGGGATCGATATGCAGCAGATGATCAGCCACCCTTTCCCGGATATAGGCCCGCGCCACTTTGCTCAGCTCAAATGAGAAGGCGCCGATGATATGCTGCTGCTCAACCGGTGTCTGACTCTGCCAGAACAATTTTGGCTGGGAATAATATTCACCAAACGAGTCGCTGCGCTCACGTACCTTTTGCCCTTCAATCCGTTCCTGATAACTTTCGAAACCGCCCTTCTCCGCAGCCGGGGGGCTTTCCCGGGGCCAGTTATCATTGATTGAGTTGGGTTCGTAGTTGGCCGGATTGGCATCGATGTCCATCCGGTGCATCCCCTGACGCTGAAAATTATGATAAGGGCAGACCGGCCGGTTGATCGGTATTTCATGAAAGTTCGGCCCACCGAGGCGGCTGATTTGGGTATCGGTGTAGGAAAAGAGTCGCCCCTGCAACAACGGATCGTTGGTGAAATCCAGTCCCGGCACAATATGGCCGGGGTGAAAAGCGACCTGCTCGGTTTCAGCAAAAAAGTTATCGGGGTTACGGTTCAGCACCATCCTGCCCACCAGCTCCACCGGCACCAGTTCTTCAGGGATCAGCTTGGTGGCGTCCAGAATATCGAAATCGAAGCTGAATTCATCTTCCTCGGGGATCAGCTGGAGTCCCAGCTCATACTCGGGGTAGTCACCCGCTTCAATGGCTTCCCACAGATCGCGACGATGAAAATCCGGGTCACGGCCGGTCAGTTTCTGCGCTTCATCCCACAGCAGCGACGCCTTACCGGCCACCGGTTTCCAGTGGAAACGGACAAAGGTGGCTTTACCTTCCGCGTTAATCAGACGGAAGGTATGAATACCAAAACCTTCCATAGTGCGGTAGCTGCGGGGAATACCGCGATCGGACATCGCCCACATCACATTGTGTAAGGTCTCCGGTTGCAGCGAAACATAATCCCAGAAGGTGTCGTGTGCGCTCTGACCTTGTGGCATTTCATTATGCGGCTCGGGTTTTACCGCGTGCACGAAATCCGGAAACTTATGGGCATCCTGAATGAAGAACACTGGCGTGTTATTCCCTACCAGATCGAATACGCCCTCTTCCGTGTAGAACTTGGTGGCGAAACCGCGAATATCCCGTACCGTATCGGCAGAGCCTGCCCCGCCCTGTACCGTCGAGAAACGCACAAACACCGGGGTGACGGTATCCGGATCGCTGAGGAATCCCGCTTTGGTTAACTCTTTCAGTGAACGATACGGCTGGAAATAGCCGTGTGCCGCGGAACCCCGGGCATGCACGATACGCTCGGGAATACGCTCATGGTCAAAATGCGTGATTTTTTCACGCATGATGAAATCTTCCAGCAGCGTCGGTCCGCGAGTCCCGGCACGCAGTGAGTTCTGATCATTGGCGATACGGGTGCCCTGATTGGTGGTCAGGTCCTGCTGCGCCCCATTTTTACGAAAGGGTTCGAGTTGATCGGTTTTGGCACTGTGGGTGTCGGGGGTTTTCAGGCTGCCCGGTGCGGTGGGTTCTTTACCCGGCGGCGTCGGTCTGGCTGATGACTGATGTGAGCCATCAGCCGGAGCCAGGCTGCCCAGGCCAGGTTTAGCGGTTTCAGGGCCTTTATGTGGTGCCCGATGGGTGAGTTTTTTTCCTTCTGTATCTTTTGACATTGCGAAAGTCTCCAGTGAAATATCACCTTATTAACTGTAGAGCAATCTCGCCAGATGTAATCGGTAAAATGCTAAATAACAAGTAGTGGCGTGAAATTTCTTTTAGCGGACTCGCTTATTCATGATTAAGAATTAACTGAATAAGGATGAATTTCACCGTTAAATCACCCCGATATAAGAATAATCATCATACATGCTCTACAATTTTACATGGCTGTTTCCTGACATCATGCAGGATATATTTATTGCATCAGAAAACATTCTTTCATTCAATGAGGTGGGAACGCTATGAAACTATTTACTAAAGTAACTTGTATCGCTTTAAGTATTGCCGCTTTAACAGGATGTATGCACAGAAGTGAAGCAGTCCGCGATGATGGACGTCCCCATGCGCCGAGCGGGCAGGCCACACCTGGCGGGACTCTGGGTTCCGGTCCTGTTGGACAACCTCAGTCCTGACCGAAGACGCCCGGCTCATGACCGGGCATTCTTTACCGGTCCAGCGTTTCATCATAAGTCTATTTATTTTTCTGCCGCAGGTATGACGGAAATATGACCATTCACTTCAAATACGGCATATTTTATCTGGTCTAATCGCTCAAGCCCCTGTGACGACCGGGCCGACTCCAGAATATCCTCCTTACTTATGCCCGCCATCTTCATACGTTTTTCCAGCAGATTGCCATTCTCAACCAGAATAATCGGTCCGCCCTCTGCCATTTGTTCCAGCGAAGGGAATCGTGTTTTAAGTTTGCCAAGCAAAATATCAATCGTCACGAGGGTGATAATAGTCAGTGCAGCACCCGTTACAGAGAAATCATCACCCAGCAACGCCTGCTGTGTGGCTTCACTGATAATCAGTAAAAGAATCAGATCAAAGGATGTCATCTGTAAGAGTGTGCGTCTGCCAGCAATTTTAAATACCACCATCAGCACAAGATAGATGCCAGTCGCTCGCAATACGGTTTCCATATCACACTCCTTCAGGGGTATATCCACTGGGTAAAGTGGACCGGTTGATGGTTATCAGCGTTGACACTGATTGCTACCCGCCCCGGTTGCTGTGGCTGGAGTCCCAGCCATACCGTATGGCTCCCTCCTGTATTACGGGATGAATAAGTCAGCCGCATATCACTTCCATCCGAAAGGGCCTGGACTGGCTGGGGCTGTAATGTTTGTATCTGCAAGGTATTAAGTGCCCCACTGCCTATTGTGACAGTAAACTGTTCACCGGGTGGCGTAGTAATCCTGATACTCATTTCCATATTGCTCTGTACCCGACCAAAGCGTTCATATTCAACATTTACCGAACCATCAGGTGACTGCACCAGGCCATTACTTAAAAAACCTTTGGAAAACAGGCCGCATGCTCCAAGAATGACAATGGCAATGAGAATGTATTCCCCGATGCGCTGAATCAAAGACTCTCTGCGTAACCAGATGATGTTTTCTTTTATCGGGTAATCCCGGCTGCTGAATTCATCTTTATTCATAGAGTAGAAACCTCGTGAACGTTAAAGATGTCTTACTTCGGATGATGGCCTTTCATTATCCAGAACGACCAGGTGTGATAAATCAGCGTCAGCGGGATCATGACTGCAGCCCCGACCAGAACGACCTGTTGGGTAACAATGGAAGCCGCGCCTTGATATAAATTAACCTGACCTGGAATTATCCAGGGATAAACAGCGCAGATGATACCTGTTAACGTCGTGGTAATAAGCATAAGGGTCATGATTAACAGCCAGATGGCATTACCGCGCCAGAGCGTGACGAGCTGTAAAAACCAGAACAGCCCCATAATCAAAATGATGAATTTACCGAACGGACGCTGCCAGCACTGCAACCAGAGTGACGGGTTGAGCAGCAACAGAACGATAGATATCAGTAACGTTATGACCCACCACATCCAGGCATGTGCGCCTGCCAGAGGAAACACTGAATCCCCGATCCGCCAGCGTAGCCAGCAGCTCGCCAGCAACATATAAATCGTCATGGTGCCAAGTCCGCTTATTATGGCAGCAAGATTTATGCCGCCATCCGGCTGTGGGGTGATGATGACACCCGCACACCAGCCCTGAGTAAACGCAGCCAGGGCCGAGCCAGCTGCCATCAGGCGGTCAAGCCAGCGTCGCAGCCTGACTGTAGCTTCAGCGCGGTACTCCAGCGCCAGTGCGCGCCAAAACAATGACAGCAACATAAGAAACACCGGCGCAGCCAGCGAACTAAAGACAAGGCTATACACGCCAGGGAATAATGCGAGCATGCCCCCTGCAAACAGTACCAGCCAGGTTTCATTCGCATCCCAGATTGGCAGAATGCTGTGGGACATCAGCTCCCGCTGCTTTTCTTCACTGAACCAGAAGAACAGCATTCCCACCCCTAAATCGGTGCCATCCAGTAACACATACATCAGCAGAGAGAAGCACAGTATCAGGCCAGACAGTTCAGCAGGTTGCATACCTATCCTCCTCAGTTTGGCGTTTTCAGGATTAGTACCACCGTTTCTTCTTCCTGAGGTAACGGTGATGCCACCTGCCGCAGGAGATAGCGCAATCCGAGCGAGAAACCCAGACCATAGGTCATCACAACCAGCAAAAAGATGACGAGGGTCGCGCTGAGCGACAGGGGAGAGACGCTGTCGCTGGTGCGCAGCATGCCGAAAACTGTCCACGGCTGCCGGCCAATTTCTGTCACCATCCATCCCGAGAGTAATGCGACGAACCCTGCCGGTGACATCCACACCAGCCCGCGTAGCATGCGGCGGGCGTGCCAGAGTTTTCCCCGCCAGCGCTGTAATCCGACCACGAAGCTGGTCATAAGCATGACTATGCCGAACCCAACCATGATCCGAAAGGCGATAAATACAGGGGCAACCGGAGGCAACTGGTCACGGGGGAATTCGCTCAGGCTTTTGATGTGGCCGGTCATATTGTGCCGCAGATACAGTGAACCTATATCCGGGATGCTGACTTCAAAATGGTTGCTCTGAAATTGCTGGTCCGGGATGGCAAATAACCTCAGTGGTTCACCTTCACCGTTTCCCGGAGGATGCCAGGCCCCTTCGATAGCCGCGAGTTTGGCGGGTTGATAGCTTAGCGTATTTTCTCCATGCAAATCCCCCGTCACCATCTGCAAGGGCAGCGCGAAGAGCGAAAGGGCCAGTGCGCCTGAAAGCATCAGCCGGGATGCTGTCTCATGGGGTGACCGGAGTAGCCGCCAGGCCGCCACCCCCATCAGCAAAAAAGCCACGCTGATTAATGAAGCCAGTGCCATATGCATGAAACGCCAGGGAAATGAAGGAGCCGCCAGCAGCATCCATCCATTCAGAGGTAAAAAATGTCCGGCATCATCCCTGGAGAACCCGCCCGGTGTCTGCATCCAGGAATTTGCTGCCAGGATCCAGAACGCGCTCAGAAAAGCCCCAACGGCAACCAGGCAGGTGATGGCAAAATGGAGCTTCGGCGGGATTTTTCCCATGCCAAATAACATTACGCCGGTCAGTGCCGATTCCAGAAAAAAAGCCACCAGGACTTCATAAAACAACAGCGGACCGATCATGCCTCCCACCTGGCGAGCAAAACCTGCCCAATGCGTGCCAAACTGAAATTCCATCACTACGCCTGACACGGCTCCCACCGCGACAGTCAGCGAGAAAATTTTTAGCCAGAAGTGCAGCGCCTCGCGGGCACCGTTGTGTTTTCCCCACAACCAGCGGGCCTCAAACCAGACGAGAAAAGGTGCCAGCCCCAGCGTCAGCGCTGCCAGGGTAATATGCATGCTCATGGTCAGCCCAAACTGAACGCGTGCAATTAAAAGCACCCAGTCAGCGCTACTCATGGGTGCTTTTACCGCTATAGCGGGTCACCGGCGGCTGTTCATCCTGGCGCATCTGTTCACTGAAGGTTTCGACGGCAGCGAAAAATGGCCTCAGACTTTGCCACAGTGCGTCATCATTGAGCAGCTTCAGTACACCGCGAACGCCCGGTGCGGCCGACTGTTCTGCGTCGTCACTGGCGGGCTTGAGTGCCATTGCTGCTTCGCGTAATGCCAGCAAAATATGGTTAAAACGTTCCGGCGGTATGGTTCCGATCGCCATCAGCAGCAATGAGAAGTTTTGTATCGCGTTTTGTGTCGCTGGCCGATTCAGTCCGGCAACCAGAATCTTCCCGATATCGCTGTTGGCTTTGACCGCATCGTTGGCCAGACGCAGAAAACCATGCTGATGCAGGTTTTCAATCAGTTCATCAAGCGCCTCCTGAGCGGTGGCTTCGGTTCGCGTTGGCGGAACCTGATACTCAAGTCGTTCAGCCATTAATATTTCTCCGGATGTTCGCTGTGATACGGGGGCTGGCAATAGCCTTCCTGCTGCCATTTATCCTCGATGGGCAGATGATCAAGTGGCGTGCGGCTGCCGTTGCGGAAATTGTGCTGAGGAATGGGATCAGGCTGCGGGCGGCGCGACAGTCGGGTCAAACTGACCGCAATTTCTTTATAGGCGGGTGTATTAACGTCGGGATCATGGTGTTCACCGGTGAGGCCGTTGATGCCAGGTTTACCGTGATGAATGGGTATGAACAGCACATTGCCTTTAACGCGTGTTGTCACTACCACCGGCACATCCAGCTCGCCCCGGCGGGATCGCAGCTGCACCCAGTCTCCCTGCTGTAAACCTCTCTGTTCCGCCAGCTCGGGGGAGATCTCGACAAACCAGTTAGGTGACAGGGACATAATGCGTCCACCCTGCCCGGTCTGATTAGTCGACTGGAAATGCTCCAGCATACGCCCGTTATCCAGTATTAAATCGTATTGTCCGTCCGCCTGCTCCACGGGCGGCTGCCATTCCAGCGGGTGAAGTTTTGCTTTGCCGTCGGGGAAGTGAAATTGTTCGGTATAGAGCAGTGGCGTGCTCTCTCCCTGTGGCGTGACCGGCCAGATTTGCGATTGCCAGCCCACCAGACGCTCATAACTTACACCCGCAAAAATCTGCGCGATGCTCGCTGCTTCCGCCATAATCGCGCCGGGATTCGGGTAATGCCAGTCATGCCCGAGCTGCGCCGCCAGTTCGGTGAGAATCTGCCAGTCGGGTCGGCAGTCACCCAGCGGATTCATCGCAGGTAAAAAATGCTGGATTCGCCGCTCGGTGTTAACGAAGGTGCCCTCTTTCTCAATGGACGGACACCCGGGTAACACCACATCGGCAAATTCCGCAGTACGGCTCATGAAGATATCCTGCACCACCATAAAATCCAGGCGGCTGAAGGCTTCGTGAACTTTGGTTGCATCCGCGTCTGAAAAAGCGGTTTCTTCACCAATGACATACATCGCGCGCAGCTTCCCTTCATACGCATGCTGTACCATCATAAAGTTATCCGCGCCTGGCTTATCCGATAAGACCTGAGGATGAACACCCCAGGCTTGTGCCCACTTAGCACGGATATTCGGATCGCTGACTTTCTCATACCCCGGATAAAGGTTACTCAGACAGCCAAAATCGCTGGCCCCCTGCACATTATTGTGACCACGCATGGGGTAGCCGCCGGTACCCGGACGGCCATAATTACCGGTGACCAGCAGCAGATTGGAAAGCGCAGTACTGGTATCAGCACCGTGACTATGCTGCGTAATACCCATCGCCCAGAGCAGACAGACGCTGTCCGCCTGCCCAATCATCTCCCCTGCTTCTGTCAGTTGCTGCAGCGTCAGTCCGGTGATTTTACTGGCGAACTCCAGCGTGAAGGGCGCAAGCGATGCCCGGTATTCCTCCACCTGGTTTACACGTTGTGCAAGAAAGGCCTGGTCAGCATAGCCGTGATCAAACATATATTTCGCCATCGCCGATGCCCACACCATGTCGGTGCCGGGGCGAATACGCAAAAAGCAATCCGCCCTGTCTGCCATTTCATGGCGGCGCGGATCCACGACCATCAGCTTTTGCCCGTGATGCTTGTGGCTTTGTTTGATACGGGTCGCAATGACAGGATGGTTTTCCGCCAGGTTACTCCCAACGGTGATAATAAGCTGAGCCTGTTGCAGGTCCCTGATGGTCCCGGCATCACCCCCATACCCCACCGTGCGGAACAATCCTTCGGTGGCCGGGTTCTGACAGTAACGCGAGGAATTATCGACGTTGTTAGTGCCAAAGATTAAGCGGGCTATTTTCTGAGTCAGGTACGCTTCTTCATTACTTGCTTTACTGGAGCCAATAAAACCAATGGCATCACCACCATAACGAAGCTCAACGTTGCGTAACCCTTCAGCGACGCGTTGCAGCGCCTCCTGCCAGGATGCCGGGCGGAAACGGCCATTTTCACGTATCAGCGGCGTGGTAAGTCGATGAGGGCTATTGACAAAATCCCAGCCAAATTTCCCTTTTACACAGGTAGAGATGCCATTTGCCGGTGCTTCCGCCACAGGTTGTATTTTCAGGATATGGCGGTCACGCGTCCAGACTTCAAAACTGCAGCCTACCCCACAATAGGTGCAGACGGTTTTGGTTCTCCTGATCTCCGCCTGGCGCAGGGCATTATCAATCAGGGAAATACCGGTAATCGGTTCCATACCAATGCTGGGTTCGAGCGTTTTAATAAAATTAATCAGCGGACGTTTTAATCCTTCATCCATCGCAGTAAAGGGTCCGGCGTCTGGCTGCATGGTTTTTTCCAGTAATGCATTGCAGGGGCACACCGTGACGCAATGACCACAGCTGACACAGCTGGATCCCGCAATCTGCGTGCCGCCATCCCATAGCACCCGTGGATGGGCATCGGTGTAATCAATCGACAGGGTTTCATTAACCTCGACATTCTGGCAGGCTTCGACGCAGCGGCCGCAGAGAATACATTGATCCGGATCGTAGGTATAAAACGGATTGGAATTGTCTTTATCGTCAGGTTTAGGCTGGTAGGGATAATACTGAATCGGGATATGCATATCAGCGACGGTATTATGCAAAGTGCAGTCGCCTGTGTTGTGTTCACATACCGTGCAGTAAAGTTCATGCCGGTTCAAAAGGCGATCCATTCCTTCCTGCTGCGCAGCCCGTAAATCATCACTTTCACTGCTGATGACAAGTCCATCATGGGTGGTCAGCGTGCAAGCCCGGACACGTTCTCCATTGGCGTCCACCCAGCATACATCGCAACTTTTCAGTGGTGGTAATGCCGGGTGATAGCAAACATGAGGAAGTTTTTTCCCGCTGGCCTGTAAAAAATCAATTAAGGGTTGATTTGCCTCACCCATTAATCGCTCACCATTGAATAAAATACTGCAACTCGTTTCGCTCATTGAATGCCTCATCACGACAATGCAAAAGGCCAGTAGACAGGCTTATATCTTAATTATTTAATGTGGATCTTTGAATTCTAGTCGTAATGAAGCGAGTTTCCATCCAGACCGTTTCGGTTATTTTATTTGGTAGGACTGGCATTTTCTTAACGTAATGAAATAAGAAGAAGAAAATCAGAAGGTAACGAGACATTGCAAAAATGATAACCAGGAATAGTCTGCCTTTTGCCGTATCGCTTATTTCAGGCTGCGGATTCAGTTTTTATCTATAATTTCCTTACGTATAGGTAAAAGGGAAATTATTCCGGTGAACTATGAATGAGGAATTAATCAAAGCTGCAACGGCCTTAAGTAAGACACTGTTATCCCAGGGGCTGACAGTCACCACCGCGGAGTCGTGCACCTCCGGCTGGGTGGCATCATCTCTGGCCGCTGTAGCTGACAGTAGCCGTTTTTACTGCAGCGGATTTATTACCTATTCCGATCGGGCTAAACAGCGTCTTCTGGGCGTGAGCAGCGATACATTGCGTCGCTATACCGCCGTGAGTGGGCAGGTCGTCCATGAGATGGCTGAGGGGGCAAAACAGCGCGCAGGTGATGACATCGGTATAGCGGTGAGTGGCTATGCAGGGCCAGATGGCGGTGAAGATGGCACCCCGCCAGGTACAGTCTGGTTTGCGTGGTACTTAGCCGACGACCAGGTCCATACTGCCTGCCGACAATTTGCAGGAAGCAGCGAAGCGGTAGTCCATCAGGCAACACTTTTTTGTCTGGAGGAATTGCGGCGGATACTGGAGTGATGATGTTGTGGCGGTCACGACCAAAAGCAGCGACCACCAGGGGAACGGATCATGGCTTAAGGATCACTTTGGTCCACCCTTCAGAGCGGTCATCGAAATGTCTGTAACCCTCAGGTGCATCTGCCAGCGCCAGCCGGTGGGAAATAATCTGCCCCGGGTGTGCTTTATCCTGAGAAATCAGCCGTGCCAGCTGGCGGTTATATGCCTTAACATTGGCCTGCCCGGTGCGAATGGCCTGCCCTTTAAACCAGAAGCTGCCGAAATCGAATGGCATTTTCCCCTGCTTAGCCAGTTCAGTTGCCGCGCCAGGATCCTGAGGGACAAACACCCCCACCACGCCAATTCCGCCGGTGGCTTTGGTGGAGGCAACCAGGCAGTTCATTGTCACCGAATTATCCTCATGCCCATGCTTATCGCAGCATTGATACCCCACACATTCACAGCCGCAGTCGGTACCGCGCCCCCCGGTCAGATCCAGAATTTTTTGTACGGCCTCTTCAGCTGGCGCATTGATCGCAATGGCTCCCATTTTTTCCGCCAGCGCCAGGCGGTCCTGATGGGTATCAATCACAAAAACCTGCGAAGCCCCTTTGATCATGGCTGAATGTGCAGCCATTAAACCAACGGGTCCGGCACCATAAATCGCCACACTCTCACCGGGACGTAACCCTGCCAGCTCGGTAGCATGCCAGCCGGTGGGGAAAATGTCGGACAACATGACATAGTCCTCTTCCTTTTCGGCTGCATCCTGTGGCAACACCAGACAATTGAAATCGGCAAAAGGTACCCGCAACAGCTCAGCCTGCCCTCCGTCCCAGGGGCCCATTTCAGCAAAACCATAAGCAGCGCCTGCGGCACCCGGGTTAGCCGTGAGACAAAAACCGGTCAGTCCTTTTTCACAGTTTTCACAAAAACCACACCCTACATTGAAGGGCATACAGACATAATCGCCCACCTTAATCCGTTCAACACCACTACCAATTTCAACGACCTGGCCGAGATTCTCATGACCAAATATTTTCCCTTCTTCAAAGCTGGTTCTTCCTTCATACATATGGAGATCAGAACCACAAATATTGGTGGTGGTAATACGTACCAGGACGTCCGTAGGACGGACGATTTTCGCATCCGGTACATTTTTTACCGTTACGTCATAAGGCCCGTTATAGACAATTGCTTTCATAAATTATGTTCCTCATTGGATGATTCATTCAAATTCACGTTATAAATTAACAAGCGGAGCGAAGATCTTTACAAAGCAAAAAATACCGTACACACAACCTATTAAAAATCAAGCCTGGCATAATATGAGAAACAAACAAAATAAATGAGGTATTTTACTTGCGCATTATCACTTCTTAGTTAGGCTTTAAATTGAACGACGCACATGACAAAAAGAATATTTATTGTCATGTAAATTACACTCATGAAGAGGAATTATTATGACTCAGCACAGAGGCGGTTCAGGAAATTTTGCAGAAGACAAAGAGAAAGCGTCTGAAGCAGGTAAGAAAGGTGGACAGCACAGCGGCGGTAATTTCAAAAATGACCGTGAAAAAGCGTCTGAAGCCGGTAAAAAAGGCGGTCAGAACAGTAACCGTGGCTCCTGAATAAATTTACCGCTCTGGTAATGTTCAGATTTCGGCAGGGATGCTGAAAGCCTTATGGCGACACTCTCTTTTTCAATGTGTTGTCCTCCAACATAAAATATAAACTATCCTCTCTCAGGACCAGATATTTCGTCCCTGATTGGTTGCCATACTTCACAAATATATTACCTGTATTATTTCTCTGGAGTCACTTAATATGAAAGTGGAAACATTAATAGAACTATTCATTCATGACCTTTCAGATATTTACAGCGCTGAAAAGCAAATTACCCGCGCCTTACCTAAAATGGCACGAGCGGCAACTGACCCTGACCTTATTAATGCTTTTCAGCTGCATCTGGAAGAAACGCAGGGACATATAGAACGGCTTGATAACGTTGTCGAAAGCCATGAAGAATTACGCATCAGGAGAATGAAATGCCATGCGCTCGAAGGTTTAGCCGAAGAAGCTCAGGAAATTATTGAAAGTGTTGTCGCAGGTCCGGTAAGAGATGCCGGCCTTATTGGAGCGGCACAAAAAGTTGAGCATTATGAGATTGCTACGTATGGAACACTCATCGCGATGGCCAAAAAACTGGGACTGAACAAAGCAGCTACGTTACTCGCCGAAACGCTTGAAGAAGAAAAAAATACGGATGTTAAATTAACCGAAATAGCCGAACAGCAATAATCTGTTGCTCACAAGGAGTAAATTATGTCTTCTTCACTTTCTCATTATCATGACTGGCTGAAAGATGCGCATGCAATGGAAAAACAGGCCGAATCCATGCTTGAGCAAATGGCTAAACGACTGGAAAACTACCCTGAACTGAGGATTCGCATTGAACAGCATCTGGAAGAAACCCGACAGCAGCAGACTTTGCTTGAAACCATTCTTGATCGACAGGGTATTGCCCATTCAAGCATTAAGGACGTGATGGGAAAAATGGCCGCGATGGGACAAGCTTTTGGCGGCATATTTACCGAGGATGAGGTGGTGAAGGGTGCAATAACTGGGTATGTTTTTGAAAATGCGGAAATAGCAAGCTATATGAGCCTTATCGAAGCGGCAGCTCAGGTGGGTGATGATGAAAGCATTCCTCTCCTGAAGCAAATATGCGAACAGGAACTGGCTATGTCTGACTGGCTGGTGAGTTATCTGCCTGAACTCACCCAGCAATTTCTTATACGAAGTGAAGAGCCTGGAGTGGAGGCAAAGCGGTAAGAGCGATTGGTTTACCATGGCTAACTTACCATTCAGCTTATAGGAGGTGAATATCATGACTGATCGTCCTCTGGAAGGTGACCATCCTGACTATAATCCGCAAAAAAAATCGCCTGATAAAAAGCTAAAAGATGATGAAAAAAATGCACCGGAGTCAGGCGACAAACAACCTGACTGATAGTTAAACCGCCGAGAGGCGGTTTACTATTTTTTACCCGCCAGCCCCGGTTCCCTCCCTCAGGATCATTTTCTCCAGTTTTGCGCACTCTCCGATAAGTTCCGGCAAATTATCCTGCAACTCCGGAGGCAATGCGCTTATTGATCTCGTTTTTTTGAGAACAACTGGCTGGCAGTGTCCCGAATGACCTGAGATGCGCCGCGGTCGCCTTTAGCCATGGATGACATAAACGCTTTAGCCTGTTTAAAAGTAATATGCGGTGGCAGAGGGGCCACTTCCGGATCCGTTTTGACTTCGAGCAATACAGGACGGTCAGCGCTGAGGGCACGCTGCCAGGCACTGGTTAGTTGCTCCGGATCGTCAACGTAGATGCCTCTCAGCCCCAGCGACTCGGCAAATTCAGCATATTTAACGTCTGGCAGCTGCTGTGTAGCTTCAAAACGGGGATTACCTTCCATCACGCGCTGCTCCCAGGTTACCTGATTCAGATCCTGATTATTAAACACGCATATGATGAGGCGCTTATCCGCCCACTGCTGCCAGTATTTCTGGATGGTGATCAGTTCCGCCATGTTATTCATCTGCATCGCCCCATCCCCTACCAGTGCCACGACCGGGCGTTCAGGATGGGCAAATTTTGCCGCTATGGCATAGGGAACAGCTGCCCCCATGCAGGCAAGGCCGCCTGACAACGTGGCACGTTGTCCCTGCTTGACGCGATAGTCGCGCGCAAACCAGTTGGCGCAGGAACCGGAGTCTGATGTGACGATGGTATTCTCAGGCAACAGCGGGGACATTTCCCAGACGACACGCTGAGGATTAACAGGGTTAGCTGAGGCAAGCGCGCGCTCCTCGATTTGTTTCCACCACTCCCGGACCTGAAGTGCGATGCTTTCCTGCCATCTGCGATCGTCTTTATGAGACAGGAGAGGTAACAATGCACGAAGGGTTTCGGCTGCGTCGCCGTGGAGATTGACCTCGCAGGGGTAACGTAACCCAAGCATGGCCGGATCGATATCAATCTGCACGGCACGCGCCTGTCCTTCTTTTGGCAGAAATTCTGTCCAGGGGAAACCACTGCCAACCATCAGCAGGGTATCGCAATGCTGCATCATCTCCCAGGAAGGTTCCGTCCCCAGCAGACCAATTGAGCCTGTGACAAAAGGGGCATCATCCGGCAGCACATCTTTGCCGAGTAAAGCTTTGGCAACACCAGCGGCCAGTACATTCGCTGCCTGTACAACCTCAACTGCGGCACCCCGTGCGCCTGAGCCAATGAGAATGGCGACCTTTTTTCCTGCATTGAGTACATCTGCCGCACGTTTCAGGTCTGCATCATAGGGAATGACCTTTGGCGGCTGGTATCCGCTCCCGGAGTGGGTGAAACCATGAAGATGCGGGGGAGACTGCCATTCTTCATCCTGAATATCTTTAGGAATAATCACTACCGCCACGCCATTCTGCGCTTTGGCAATGCGCACGCCCCGATCGATAAGGTGACGTACCTGTGCAGATGATGCAGCCTCCTGTACAAAGTTCGCCACATCCGAGAAAACGCGATCTAAATTCATTTCCTGCTGATAGCTGGCTCCTCTGGCTGTCGCTTCTGCCTGACCTGCAATGGCCAGCACGGGAGCATGGTCCATTTTTGCATCATACAATCCCGTCAGGAGATGCGTTGCTCCCGGACCTCCGGTAGAGAGGCAAACGCCCAGTTCGCCGGTAAACTTGGCGTGTCCGGCGGCCATAAAGGCCGCCATTTCTTCATGGCGTACCTGGATAAACTCGATCCCCTCTCCTTTTTCGTTTGCACGCTGGATAGCCCCCAGTACGCCATTTATACCGTCACCCGGATAACCATATATGCGAGTCACACCCCATTCTTTCAGGCGCTGCACAAAGAAGTCGCTGGTTTTCATGCTCATCATGGGTTTCCTTCTTCAGGTCATGTGAACCTAAAGCATAGACGATGAGACTGACTGAACTTCCCGCTGATGCGTGTGAGGGGAATGTATTATCCTGTGATCCTGATCTGAAACCTGCGCTATTCAGGAACAGAATCCCGTTCTTTCAAGGCATGGCCAGCGAAATTGTGGTTGATGCGAAGAAAAGCCTCCCGTCAGGTATTTTTATTTCTTCCCGTTCCGGCATTAAATATGCCTTCCCCGAATTCGCGAAACATAATGAAGGCCGTAATCCTGCCTGATGCGCTGAATTCTGCACACGTCTCTGTTGTTAAATAAAGGTGGGTCAAAGTTCGACTGCTGGAGACACCCCCACTTATAGCAGTAGCACTCTCCTGCCTGAATTGCCCACTCTCATCCAGTATCTGGATCTTTTGAGACGTTTCCCGAAAAAACGTCCTGCCTCCAGGTGGACCCTATTTGATGGTATTCCAGCTGGAGGTAATTTTGTATCGCACTGTATCTGTCTATTTGACTCATACACATAGTTGCATAACTCACCATTCGGCACACATCACCGGTACATTGCCGTGTTCTTCTGGGTGCATCAAACAACAACCTGGAGATACCCCCCGATGTTAACCCGACTGCTGATTTCATCCTTACTGATAGGCGCTTCGGCGACCTGCGCCTGGGCCGACAGACTCGGAGACCTGAGCGCCAGCGATGTACTTGGCCCGGCAGCCGTCGCGCCACTTGAGAATCCTCAACCCCCGGTAAAATTGATTGTTGACGCTCCACTGGCTGGCCCGCTGCGTAAAGGGGCGGTATTTATTCAGTATCGCGCTGAGAATCTGCGCATTGAGCCAGTATTTGGACCTGAGGCGCTGAAAATTACACCACGTATTGGGCATATTCACGTCATTGTCGATAACAATCCGTGGCACTGGGCAGACACAAGCGGTGAACCCGTAATCCTGGTCGGACTGCCAGCAGGAAAACACAAGGTGACAATTATACTCGCCGATCCCACTCATAAGCCGCTCGACAGCAAAACTGTATTATTCACAGTACCTGAATACGCCGACCACCACGGATCAACCTCCAAAGTAAAGCATTACAAATGATACTTTGAGTAAATGAGTATTTGTGTGCTCATCGAATAACCGCAAGGTGCTGAACACTTCACCAGCACCTGCTATCTGCTGCAACCTGGAACGGATGTGTGATTCCAGGTTTTTGCCACAATGTAGAATAACTTTTAGAGTTAGATTGGCGACGCCAACAGCTATAAGGTTAATCAAAGGAGATAAAACATGATGTTCGGGTCAGTTTTAAATTTCCCCAGAGGCTTCTTTCTTCCCTCATATTGATATCGTACGTGATATCGCATTATCAGCCATATAACCCCTGGAAAATTAACTTTTTATTGCAAGTGAATCTGCAAAATACAACTCCAGCCGCCGAAACGAAATCCGCCATCCTTTCTTCGTTCTTTCCAGCTCATCATGAAATGCACCATTTGCATTGAAATGGATGTTTGCACCCAGATCAACACGACCCCGATGTGTTGCAAAGAAATCTGTCCTGGCCTGTGCCCGATTCCCTTCAACACTGACGATGGGCAGGCTCAGCATATGCTGCCAGTTTGAAAAACTACTCATGCTGCCAGGCTGACCATCTTTTCCGCGCATCCAGGCTGCAAGCTCCAGATAAGTTCCCGCCGGACCACCGGCAGCCGTGTAATCGACTTTTCCCTCAGGGGTAAACGTGTCATCCCACTGCTTCAGAATATCCGAATCTTCCCCCTGGTGGCTGTCCTGGCCTAATGAGTAACGCGAAATGGTGTCCTGAATATCCAGACGATCGAGCAAATATTGCAACAGCCCTGCATTCACTAGTAAGTCAGACATGCTGATTTCCTTCATATGAGAATCCTGAAGACACAGTGCCCTCGGGTGTTTTGGGATGTTAGCGGCATGGTATATATCAGACAAGAATGCACTATTTCGTTATATACTCACCAAAAAGTAACCATAGGTCTGGATGATGGAAAAGACGCAATGTTCCGCACAGCAGCTGACCGACGCACTGCGTGTACTTGAAGGACGCTGGAAAACGTTAATTATCTACCATTTGTTTAAAGCACCAGTGATGCGTAACTCTGAACTGCGCAGAGCTATTCCTGAGGTATCCCAGAAGATGCTTATTCAGCAACTGCGTGACCTTGAAAAGGAAGGGATTGTCAGCCGGACTGTTTACCCTGAAGTACCACCGAAAGTGGAATACCGGCTGACAGAACAGGGGCGCGCACTCCAGCCCGCTCTGCAAGCCCTTCAGGACTGGGCTGTACAGCGACAGTAATGCTTCAGATAAGTGTCTGCATAACAAAGTTACGCAGTATTGGCGAGGTGTCACTTCGTCTGAATGCCAGTGCCAGCTTTGCTGTCGGTGCTTCATCTGCAATCTGGCGGAACACAACGCCATTTACTTTTACCTGTCCCATTGAAGCAGGTACCACAGACACCCCCATTTCCGCCGCAACCAGATTAATAACAGAAGCTATCTGTGGGGCAAGTTGCGCGATGTTTGGCTCAAATCCCGCATTTCGGCATGCATCAATGACAGAATCATACAACGTGGGACCAATATCTCGTGGAAACAGCAGAAAATCTTCGTTATGAAGTTCGCCAAGCGCTATCGACTCCTGCACGGCAGCGGGATGATTTTCTGGCAATACCAGGACCATTGATTCTTCAGAAAGCAGGCGCAGCTGAAAGCGATCACTGCCCGCAAAACCCGGGCGCAGGAATACGGCATCCAGGGAACCTTCACTCAACCCATCAACCAGTCGGGTGGTATTGCCCTCCTCCAGCTGGAGCCTGACATCCGGATAAGCCCGCCGGAAAGCTCTGATTGCCGCCGGAACCACGCTGTTAAACGTAGCTGAAGCGGTGAAACCCACTCGCAATTGTCCCAGCTCACCCCGGACAGCCCGCTGTGCCGCACGGGAGGCCCTTTCAGCGGTCGCTGGCATCTCTTTGACGACAGCAAGGAACGCTTCTCCTGCTTCTGTCAGTTCCGCACCATAGGGCATACGCCGGAACAAAAGAGCGCCCAGTTCATTTTCCAGATCCTTAATCTGCTGGCTGAGGGGCGGCTGACCAATCCCCAGTCTTGCCGCAGCACGCGTGAAATGGCGTTCTTCTGCAACTGCCAGAAAATAGCGAATGTGGCGAAGTTCCATCATCATCTCTAAAAGCTATTAACAATCCCAGCATCATATATTGGATAGATGTTAACCGCGAGCGCAGACTGAACGTCACAGGAGGAACGTTATGTCTGACTTTGTTAAACACCCCATGCGCAGCTGGTTATTTACACCAGCCACCAGACCAGACCGCTTTGCCAGCGCAGCGGCAAGCGGAACGGATATTGCCATTCTTGATCTTGAGGATTCCGTTGCCCCACCGGACAAAGAGTCTGCCAGACAAAATGCCGTTTCATTCATTACCTCACGCCAGTCTGACAAGCTGCCGCTGGCCCTGCGGATCAATGGTCTCGATACCCCGGCAGGTATTGAGGATCTCTGTATGTTGTTTGATTGCGGCGCTCAGCCGGATTATCTGATCCTCCCGAAAACGGAGTCAGCTAGCCATCTACAGATACTCGACCGTCTTCTGACCGCTGCCGGGGCAAAAACCTCGCTTATCGGGTTGATCGAGTCCCTGCGGGGTCTCAATGTAGTTGAAACGATTGCAGGAGCCACCCCCAGACTGGCTGGACTGATGTTCGGTGCCGCAGATATGGCCGCAGATATCGGTGCCAGTATCAGCTGGGAACCGCTGCTTCAGACACGGTGCCGGATAATCAACGCCTGTGCCGCCTGCGGTATCGCCGCTATCGATGCACCATTCTTTGATATTCATGATCAGGATGCTCTTGAGGCTGAAGCCCTTAAAGCTGCCGTTTATGGCTTTACGGCCAAGGCCAGCATTCATCCTGCCCAGATAAGCGTCATCAATACACTTTTCACTCCCACAGAAGCAGAAATCACACGAGCACGTTCGATCCTTGCTGAGAACGCCAAAGGTGTCGGCACTCTGAACGGCATGATGATTGATGAAGCGGTTGCCCGCCAGGCGCGGCGGACGCTTGCCCGCGCCGGTCTTTCTGCCTGATTAACAATGTCAAACCGGAGAACGTTATGGACTCTTTACTACCTGCTTATAAGGCGCTGGGCGAACGTCGCTACCGCGAAACCTCAGGCCTTTACTGGGAAGACTTCAATCCCGGTGATGTATTTGAACATCGTCCTGGCCGGACAGTGCTGGACACTGATAATGTGTGGTTCACCCTTCTTACCCTCAATATTCAGCAGGTTCACTTTGACGCAGCGTATGCCAGTAAGACGGAATGGCAAAAGCTGCTTGTCGATTCAACCTTCACCCTCGCATTACTGACGGGAATGAGCGTCCGCACGGTCAGTGCCAAAGTGGTGGCTAATCTCGGCTGGAACAACGTGAAAGCTACACATCCTGTATTTGCCGGTGACACGCTTTATGCCGAAAGCACGGTGCTGAATAAACGCTTGTCAAAAAGTCGCCCCGGCCAGGGAATTGTGACGGTACAGACGCGCGGCATTAACCAGGATGGCAAAGAGGTGATGAGTTTTGAACGCACCATGCTGGTTTATCGTCGGGGCCACTCGCCAGAAGAATCAACCGGATACTGAGGAGTTGAGTCATGGATATTAGCGCACTTTATGCAGAGAAATTAACCACCCCTGACGACGCCGTTTCGGCCATTCCTTCGGGTTCACGGCTCTCTATGGGAATGTATGCAGGAGAACCTCCCGCTTTACTGAATGCTCTGGCACAGCGGGCTGAACAGGGTGAAGTAGGTGATCTCAGAGTGTATTATTATGAGACCGCGCGCATCGCCGGAGATTCCATTCTGCGATATGAACTTAATGATCGGATTAAGCCTTACAGCATGTTTATTACTGGGGTTGAGCGTGCACTTATCCGCCGTGGTATGGAGGATGACGGACGTAAGGTGGTTAACTATGTGCCATCAAATTTCCATCAGGCTCCTCGCCTGCTTGCTGATGAAATTGGCATCGATACCTTTGTTCATACTGTTTCCCCAATGGATCAGCACGGTTATTTCAGTTTTGGCACCGGTAATGACTATTCCACCCGCATTGCCCGTTCCGCACAACGGCTGATCCTCGAAGTGAATCGCCACATGCCACGCGTGCAGGGTGATGGTGCAGCGATCCATATTTCCGAGGTGGATGTGATAGTCGAGAATGATGCTCCACTCATTGAACTGCCTACACGAGCCGCCAGTCCGGAAGACGAAACGATCAGCAGGATCATTGCGGGGTTGGTTCCGGATGGTGCCTGTCTGCAAATGGGGGTTGGTGCGCTGCCAAATCTTGTCTGCGCCGCACTGGGAGCAAGAAACGACCTCGGTATTCATACTGAAGCACTCAATCCCGGGTTGGTCGAACTGGTCCGGGCCGGGGTGGTAACCAATCGGCGTAAAAATATTGACCGCGGGAAGTCAGTATTCACCTTCGCGATGGGCCAGAGAGCCATGTATGACTATCTGGATGATAACCCTTCTGTTTTCAGCCGACCGGTCGATTATGTTAATGACCCTCGGGTTATTGCACAGAACGATAATGTCGTCTCGATTAACGCGACACTGCAGATTGACCTGACTGGTGCATGTAATTCGGAGCATATGCTCGGGCATCAATACAGTGCTTCCGGCGGTCAGCTGGATTTCGTGAGAGGTGCTTACGCTTCAAAAGGCGGCCGGTCAATTATTGCGGCACGATCCACTGCTGCAAAAGGAACCGTATCCCGTATTGTCCCCCGCCTTGATGGCCCGGTCACGACACCGCGAATTGATACCCATTTCATTGTAACCGAGTATGGCAGCGCCAACCTGAAAGGTCTGTCATCGACAGAGCGTGCCTTACGCATTATTGAACTGGCTCACCCCGACTTCAGAGATGAGCTGACCCGCGCTGCCAGAAAAATGCATCTCATTTAAGGAGCTTATCATGGCCAGAACTGTGGCAGACCAAATGGTCAGCACGCTTCATAACGCCGGTGTAAAGCGTATTTACGGGATCGTCGGTGACAGCCTGAATGGCCTTACCGATGCCCTCAGACGTCAGGGCAGTATCCGGTGGTTGCATGTCCGTCATGAAGAAGTCGCCGCTTTTGCGGCGGGGGCTGATGCCCATGTAACAGGTGAGCTTGCAGTCTGTGCGGGAAGTTGCGGACCGGGCAACTTGCATCTCATTAATGGTCTTTTTGACTGCCATCGTTCCCGCGTTCCGGTTGTTGCCATCGCGGCCCATATCCCCTCGCCGGAAATCGGCACAGGCTATTTTCAGGAAACACACCCCGAACAGCTTTTCCGGGAGTGTTCCGGTTACTGTGAGCTGGTATCAACCCCCGAACAGATGCCGCGGGTGTTTGAAATTGCGGTGCGTCGCTCACTATCCGAGAGGTGTGTCAGCGTGATTGTTATCCCCGGAGATGTTGCACTGAAGCAGGCAAGTGAAACTACCGCGGCGCCTCCGGCGGGCCTTTTACCTTCTGCTTCCGCCACTGTGCCGTTGCCCTCTTCACTTCGTGACCTGGCCTCTCTGATCAATGACTCACGGCGTATTACATTGCTGTGTGGCAGCGGCTGTGCCGGTGCCCACGATCAACTTATGCAGCTTGCTGAAACAGTCAAAGCACCGATAGTTTATTCTATGCGCGGTAAAGAACATGTCGAATGGGACAATCCATTTGACGTAGGCATGACGGGCCTTATCGGATTTTCATCTGGTTACCATGCCATGCAGAGCTGCGATCTGTTACTGATGCTGGGGACGGATTTTCCGTACCGGCAGTTCCTGCCTGACAATGCAAAGGTCGTGCAGATTGATATTGATGCATCCGCCGTGGGCCGACGGGTTGCCGTAGACCTGGGGCTGATTGGCCACATTGGCCCGACACTGACAGCACTTCTGCCACTGCTGAATGAAAAACAGGACAGGAACCATCTTGACGTTGCGCTGAAGCATTATTCCCATGCTCGTGCTGGTCTGGATGATCTGGCAAAAGGCGTAACAGGAGGAAGGCTGCATCCGCAATATATTGCACATCTGGTCGATAATGCTGCGGGAGAAGACGCCATTTTTACCTGTGATGTCGGTCTTCCTACCGTCTGGGCAGCGCGTTATCTCACTATGAATGGCAGCCGACGTTTACTGGGTTCCTTCTGGCATGGTTCGATGGCCAATGCTCTGGCCCAGGCTATCGGAGCACAGGCCGCTAGCCCTGGTCGCCCTGTTATTGCGCTGGCAGGTGATGGCGGTTTTACCATGCTGATGGGAGACCTGCTGAGCCTGTCACAGCTGGGCCTCCCGGTAAAAGTCATCGTGTTCAACAATAGCGCACTGGGGTTCATAGAACTTGAACAAAAAGCGTCAGGCTTCATTGATACCGGTACAGAGCTGAAGAATCCCGATTTTGCTGCTATGGCTGAAGCGGTGGGGATCAAAGGAGTAAGAATTGAGAAACCGGAAGAGGCTGAAAGCAGGATTGCAGAAGCCCTGAACCACCCCGGTCCGGTCGTGATCGATGCCGTAGTCAGCCGGATGGAGCTGGCTATGCCACCCAAAGTCACCGCTCAGATGGCAAAGGGGTTTACGCTTTATATGGTAAAAGCCGTTTTGAACGGACGAACGGACGAAGTTATTGAGCTGGCAAAAACCAACCTTTTACGGTGAGTGTTTACCGGCTTCTCAATCGAAGCCGGTTGTTTATGTTATGCACTGAATCCGCCATCAATACGCAGGGCCGCACCATTCACATACGAAGACGCTTCAGCTGCCAGCCAGCCAACCATCCCGGCAATGTCATCCGGCTCTCCCAGCCGACTCTGAGGGTGCATGTCCCGGAGTCGTTTTGCCAGCTCGCCCTGTGCCGGGGTCATATCTGTTGCGACAGGGCCAGGCTGCACATCGTTGATGGTAATACCGCGTGAGGCAAGATCCCATGCCAGTCCACGCACCATACGTTCAACAGCAGCTTTCGTCATACCATAGACCGTAGAACCCGGCCCTCTGGCAGCATCTCCCGCGATACTGCCAATAGTGATAATACGCCCTCCCCGATTCAAATAAGGCAGCGCCGCCTTTATTGCGACAAACGGGCCACGTACATTGACAGCCAGCATCCGGTCGAGATCGGCAATACTGAAATCATCAATAATGCCGGTCACCAGGATGCCTGCGTTATATACCAGGACATCAATACTTCCAGACTGTTCACCGGCCTGCCCGACCGCCCGTACCAGTGCTTCTGTATCACCGCTGTCTGCGGCAATAAACAGAGGTGTGTTATTCCCCCTGAATAGCTCCGATGCAGGTTGCCTTGAGGTGTACACCACCTTGGCCCCCAGCTGGTTAAGCTCACCGACAATACTGTGACCAATTCCCCGTGAACCGCCAATCACCAGCGCGGTTTTACCCTCCAGTTTGCCCTTCATTTTTTTCCTTACCGGAATGATCATTCCAGAATAAAATGCAGTTAGTCCTGTTGAATGCCCGATTATCTCAGGGCACGTAAGGCTATCGTCTTCATAACCAATAATTCGTCCTGGCTGGCACCCGCCCGGCTGGCGACCCGCAGGCCATTAAGCAGTACAGCAAGATATCCGGCCATCTGTTCCGCCGTTTGTTCTTTAGTAAAGTCGCCATGCGCCTGACCACGCAGGAGAGTTCCTTCCAGAGCGCGTAGCAGCCGCTTTCCGGCAACGGCATTAATGCGGCTGATTTCGTCGTCCTGGATACCAAATTCACATACCGACAGTATGCCAAGACATCCCTGCGCGGCAGGACGAGCAATAAATTGCTCAATCGCTTCTTCGATGGCCCGTGCTGGCGAGTCACTACGTACCAGTGAAGCAACGATTTCACCGATACTGTCGTTGACATACAAACCCAATGCAGCGGTATAAAGCTGCTTCTTATCGCCAAATGTGTCGTAAATGCTCTGTCTGCTCAGTCCCATGGCCTCTAATAACATCTCCATTGAGGTACCGGCAAAGCCATGCTCAGCAAATACTCTGATGGCATGATGCAGTACTTCTTCACGCTCAAATGCTTTAGTTCGTGCCATCAGCTCTTTCTCCGGGTCGCCGTCGTAAAATTTACGCGGTTTCGTCATGTCAGGGTTTAACCGTGGATGCTTTTCGGAATGATCGGTCTGGAATTAAACAGGACGTCACTTATGCCGGATTCCTACTCTTTGATTTCCTTCAGATGCTTATACACCGTTGCACGGCCCATCGAGAGCACATTGGCAATATAGTCTGCCGAATTGCGCACGTTGAAAGCCCCCTGGTGGTAAAGCTCAGTGACGAGCACTTTTTTCTCAACACGCGTCAGGGTAGAAAGAGAAGTGCGATGTTCGGCCAGCCACTGATGCAGGAAGGTGTTTATTTTTTCCTGCCAGTCATGCTTAAAAAGCTGAGCAGGCTGAGGTTGCAGTCTGTTCACTGACAGGAAAAGTTCCAGCGCATTTTTCGCGTCGTCCAGCAGTGAAGTACTGAAATTAATGCAGAAAATGTAGCCCGGATCATCTGCGATATTGGCTCTGATACTGACAGAGCGCATTGTCTTACCATCCCAGTTCAGTTTTTCATACGGCCCGGTCAGACGCTCCAGATCATGTAGGCTGAGCTCCTCCAGGCCCGCATCGTCACCTATGCTTCGTTTGGAAAGGTTATTCGCCAGATAGGCAATTTTACCGTCCCTGACATCGTGGATTGCCACTTCAACCGACGGAAAGAAAAGTGCAGCAATGCCGTCAGCAATCGACTGCAGGGTACTGAAATGTTCCGCTTTGATGCCAGACATAAGGCCCGGTGTATTCACATGTTGCTCCTGGTGAGAGTCGTGCCGTTAATGTAGCCCATATGGCGGCTGAATTCCCCCATTAATAAAGACATTTAGTCTATGTCACACATACCAGGGACTCCTGTACTTAGTCAGATCAATTCCGTATACCCCATTATCATTTGTCTTAATACTTAATAATCATATACCTGATAAACATCCCATGCTGATGGTGCATCATTCATTCCTGATTGAGCAATATACAAAAAGTACATTATGGAATATAAGTCTACATAACGGTAACTTTGAGACAAAGTGTCCAGAGATGATTACCGGGTTAAGCGCACACCCACATCGGAGGCCTTTATGCGCGCATTACCTTTTCTCTCTTCCCTCCTGTTAATGCTGAGTCTGTCATCACAGGCAACGGAACTCCCGACCACGCTGCGGATCGGGACTGATCCCGGTTATGCGCCATTTGAAAGCAAGGCTGCGGATGGGCAGGTCACAGGATTCGACATCGACCTGATGAACGCGTTGTGTAAACGCATGAACACCCGATGCGTGGTAGTTGAATCACCGTTTGATGCTCTGATCCCGTCGCTGAAAGCACGAAAGATCGATGCCATCATGTCTTCAATGTCGATTACTCCGGCACGTCTGAAGGAAATTGACTTCACTGAGAAGCTCTATTCCGCCAAAGCCCGCCTGATCGCTGCCAGAAATTCATCGATTCTTCCCACGGCTACTGCTCTGAAAAATAAAAGTATTGGTGTTCTCCAGGGGTCGATCCAGGAAACCTATGCCGGTAAATACTGGCGCCCCTATGGCGTCAACGTGGTGTCTTACCCGTCCCAGGATGATATTTACGCAGACCTGATTGCAGGACGGCTTGATGCCGCCTTCCAGGATGAAGTGGCTGGCAGCTTTGGTTTTCTGAAGCAACCATCAGGCCGTGACTTTGCTTTTGCCGGTCCGGCGGTTACCGATGAGCAGATATTCGGTGTTGGCGTTGGTATGGGGCTGCGTAAAGGTGATGAAGCACTTAAACAGGCGATCAATAACGCCTTTAACCAGCTGAGACAGGACGGGACATGGCAAAAGCTCAATGCCCGTTACTTTCCTTTTGACATCTACTGAATCCGGAAACAGGAAATATTATGACCATTGAAACCCGGGTGCTTTCCAGCGCCATGACCGGCACAGGTATGCAGGCCGAAACGCTGATGCATGTTATCTCCGGTGGAAAAAGTGAACGTGCGGTATACATTCAGGCGGGACTACATGCGGATGAGCATCCGGGGATGCTGGTTATCCAGCACCTGCTGGCTCAGCTCGGAGAACTTCATCAGCATGGGTCTATCAACGGAAAAATTACGCTGGTTCCTTACGCCAACCCCATCGGCATGATGCAGAATGTTCTGGGCTGCTGGACCGGACGGTTTAGTCTGTCAAATGGTGAAAATTTTAACCGAAACTTTCCCGATGTGGTCTCCGGGCTGGAGGCATTATCCGTTGAGGAAGGCGTGCATCACGCCAATCCCGAATCTCTTTTTACTCAGATACTGCAGGAAAAGGCGCACGATGATGTCATCACGGCTGCGAAAAAAGCGTTACTTCGTGAGGCTATCGGACACGACGTCATTCTCGATCTGCACTGCGATACCGCAGGTATCCTGCACCTGTATACGCATGAGCGCTACCCGGAACGTGCAGTAACACTGGCTGCCGCGATCGGCGCCCCGGTTGTGTTACTGGAGAGCTTCGCTGGCGGTGGGGCGTTTGATGAAGCCTGCACGCTTGGCTGGCAGTGGCTGGCAGACAGAGGAGCTGTACCCGCCTCACGAATCCCCTTTTCCGTGTCGCTGGAGTTGCGTGGTCAGGCGGATGTCAGCGACGAGCTGGCTGCACAAGACGCCCGCCGGATAATACGCTTTCTGGAATCGGAGCAGATCATTACCTGCCGGGAGGAACCAGCCGAAGAACTGATACGAGATAATATCAGCAGTTTTCCACTTGAAGGTGCCACGCATCTTGCGGCACCAGGCAATGGTCTGGTTGTCTGGAAGAAAAAGCCGGGAGAATGGGCCACCTGCGGCGAAACGATTGGCGAAATTGTGGTTATGGAGTCGGTTTCATCCGGCCAGCGCCTCCCAATTATCAGCCCGATTGATGGCATCATCCTCGTTCAGCCTCTGATGAAACTGGTCAGGACCGGTCAGCGGGTGGCACTGATTGCCGGAGGTTCGCCGCTGGCCGATCGCCGGAAAGGCAAATTGCTGATGCATTTCTGATGTAACAATAAGCCCGGTTGAGAACCGGGCATTTATCAGGCCTGCAACTGTTCCAGAATACTGAGCGCAATCTGCAGATCCTGCACACCCAGACCGGTCAGATCCGCGACGGTGATATCGTCATCCTTCCGCTGATAAAGCCCGGGGTGGGCAAGTAATGTCCCAATCTCGATGACCCTCAACGGTAATTCCCGGTCCACCTGGCTCAACTCACCATAGGCACGACACTGGGTGGCTGAGTCCACCATGACACATTGAGCAGCTTCAAGAAGCGATGCATCCAGTTCCTGCTTACCCGGTGCGTCAGCACCTACGGCAGTAATATGCGCTCCGGGAGCTATCCAGGACCTGTGAATCAGCGGGGTGGTGGATGGCGTTGCCGTAACAATCAGCTGGCTGCCACGCGCGGCGGTTTCTGCATCCTGAGTGACCCGGATATCCGCATCGAGATCAGACACACTTTGCAGGAAACGTTCGAGCGACGAAGTGCTCCTCCCCCATACCATCACGCGGCGGCAGGACGTGATTTTCAGCAGTTGCCTGAGTTGCAGCTCTGCCTGGAGACCCGCACCAAAAATGGCGATACGTTCAACCCGCGCGGGCATCAGGTAACCGGCTACAATACGTCCTGCCAGCGCGGTACGCATTGCCGTCAGCCAGCCATGATCGCTGAGCAATACTTGTGGCTGTCCTGTGACGGCCGATAACAGCATAATCAGTCCGTCATTACTGGCTAGCCCACGCTGTGGGTTACGATAAAATCCGGTGGAAATCTTAACGCTGAAGCTGTCGCTGCCGCTAATCCAGGCTGACTTGATACAGCAGTCACCGCCCGCCTCATCAAACAGAAACTGTTGTACCGGGGGCATCTGAACATGGCCACGAGACCAGGCAAGAAATCCCTCTCTGACTTTTGCCAGCGCATTTTCTTCATGATACAGCGCGCGGATCTCCAGTTCGCTGAGCACTTTCATTGCACTGCCCCAGTGAACTTCTCCAGGGTGATATTTCTTCCGCATAAAACTACCGCCACCCGCTTGCCGCGCCAGCGCTCTGCCTGTTGCATAAACGCCGCCATCGCTACGCCCGCAGCACCTTCCACCATCCAGCGTTCATGACGCGCCAGAGTCTGCATTGCCTGGCGGATTTCGTCTTCACTGACCAGCACGCAGTCATCAATCACCTGCTGACAAAGCGGGAAAGTGATGGTGCCGGGTTCCAGGCCCCCTGCCGTCCCATCAGAAAGCGTCTCCAGTTCTTCCGGTTCGATGATTTCTCCAGCACGAAGGGATGCAAACATAGCGGTTGATGCTGCTGGCCAACAGCCGATGATTCGCGTAGAGGGAGACAGCTGTTTCATCACTGAACCAATACCGGAAATCAGCCCTCCGCCGCCGACTGCCACAAACACCGCATCAGGCGGGGCCTCCTGTTCAAGCATCTCGCAGCCTATGGTTCCCTGGCCTGCAATGACATCGATATCATTGTAGGGGGAAACAAAGGTGATCCCTGCTTGCTTTGCCGCGCGTGCAGCCTCCAGTTCCACACTGAGTGCATCAGTATCCAGCGTGATGACCTTAGCACCATAAGCACGAATCGCATCGAGCTTCAGCGGCGAGGCACTGGACGCTGCATAAACAGTGACTGGCACACCAGCCAGTGCACCGGCGAAAGCCATGCCCTGCCCGTGATTGCCGGAAGATGCGGTGATCACGCCCTGCTCGCACTGCTGCGGAGTCAGCAGGCGTATTTTATTGCTGGCACCCCGAAATTTGAATGACCCGGTATGTTGAAGATGTTCCGCTTTCAGAAACAGTTCACAGCCATAGCGGGCTGAGAGACTGTGACTTTTGTCGAAAGGGGTGATACGCACCTGGGGACGCAGTGCGGAATGTGCCAGCTGGCTGGACTGGCAGACTTCTGAACAAACAGACATGTTGACTCCTCATTATGTATTTATTGTCCAATATAGACATTTAGTACATTATGTCTACCTGCAATATTTTCTGCCCATGAAACGGGTGCTTTCAGTTACAGGAGAACATATGAGCCACTACACCCTGCCGGACTATCGCCGCTCGGCACTGATTACCATTGATACGCAACGCGATACCCTTGACGGACAGCCGCTGGAAATTCCCGGCACCAGCGCAGCACTGCCAAATATCGTCAAACTGGCTCAGGCCTGGCGAGAAGCAGGATTACCTGTGGTGCATATCGTGCGTATCTATCAGCGCAATGGCAGCAATGTGGACCTCTGCCGGCGTGAAGCCGTAGAAGGCGGAGCGGAGATCCTGCTGGAAGGAAGTGAAGGCTGTGAACTGGCAGAAGATTTGCTGCCACAGCGCGATATTCGCTTCGACACTGAAACCCTGCTTGGCGGTGGTATCCAGCACATCGGTCCTGATGAAATCATTATCTACAAACCGCGCTGGGGCGCGTTTTTTCAGACACCCTTGCAACAGTGGCTGACGGATCAGCAGATAGACACTCTGGTCTTTGCCGGGTGTAACTATCCCAACTGCCCGCGAACGTCAATTTATCAGGCCAGCGAACGCGATTTTCGCGTAGTGCTGGCGCAGGATGCACTGTCCGGACTCTATGAACAGGGCCAGCGTGAGCTGCAGGGGATCGGGGTGCATTTGCTGCAGGCGGAAACCATTGTTGAAGCGCTGAAAAAGGCATCCAGCGCCCCCTAATCCGCCGGGATATCCTCTGCCGGTGAGCTGCGGCTGCACTGCCGGTACTGACCCGGGCTGTAACCGGTGGCGCGTTTAAACGCAATGCTGAATGCCGTATCTGACTGATAACCGATACGCCAGGCCAGTTCACTGAGGCTTTCACTGCTGTGGCGCAGCGCAGTTTTCGCCAGCAGCAGGCGCCAGCGAAACAGGTAGTCAAGGGGCGTATAACCGACCATCCGACGGAAGTGGCTGGCAAACGCGGTTCTGGACATGCTGACTTCCGTTGCCAGCCCCTGCAGAGTCCATTTTTTCTCTGGCTGTGCGTGCATCATTGTCAGCGCACGGCCAATTTTGGTGTCTGACAATGCGCCGAGCCACCCGGTCGGTGATGAGGTACCTGCTATCCATGCACGCAGCACATTGACCAGAATCAATGCCGCCAGACTGCTCCGTGCTACCTCTGCGCCGATGCGATCTTTACTGACCTCCAGCCTGAGCAGACTCATCATCAGGGACAACTCTGACGTGTCGGATTCACTGGCTTGCAGATGGATCAACGGCGGGAGGTTATCCAGTAACAGATCAGCAGCGTCATGTTCAAAAGTGAAACGGCCGCTTGCAAGGCTGACGGACGGACAGGACTCATCCGGACTGCCGCAATAACGCACCACCCCATCTTCATTTCGATAACGGCGATAATTTTCAGGCCCATCAAGCGGTCGCGCCCCGGGATCGCTGGCGGAAAAGAAGGGGTTTCCACTGGTCAGCAGATAAATGTCACCGGACTGAATCCTCACCGGCTCAGCCCCAGCCAGCCCCAGCCAGAACTCCCCGGACAGTACACAACCGAATTTGATGTGCTTATAAGAGGGAAAACGCAGCGCCCAGCGCCCACTCCCCTCAAAGCGCGAGGAGAACATGCTGTTGACCCTAAGGGTGGAAAGTACGTCAGAAAGTGCATCCATTGTACTGTTGATTACCTTTTGCGGTGTTTTAATTATTTAAAATACACACTGATGTCGAAATAATCTACAGCACTGACAACAAATCCAGAGCAGCCTGTTGCTCTGCAGACTGTGGAGAATCCCATGAAAGCCTGGCAACTCGATTATCCTGGCGGCCCGTTCAATCTGAACGATATCCCTGCCCCTGAAGCACGCGCCGGTAGCGTCGTTATCCGTATGCACGCCTCATCACTGATGTCGTATATGCGCGATTATGTCGAAGGACGGCTGCCGGTATACCGTGCACCCGATAAACGATTTACTCCCGGTGGTAACGGAACTGGGGTGATTTACTCTGTCGGTGAAAACGTCTGGCATCTCAAACCCGGCCAGCGCGTGGTGATTTCCCCTCACTTTGTGACAAATGAAAACGTCAGTTCACCGGGACAGATCCTGCTGGGCGTGACCGGTCAGGGAGATGTCGCAGGCAGGATGCTTAATGACTGGCCTGATGGCACCCTGGCAGAATTCGCCGTGCTGCCGGCAAGCCTGGTTACTCCGGCGGATGGCCTGGATTTTATGAGCGATGCACAGCTGGCCATGAGCATGCGCTTTACCGTGCCTTATGGCGGTCTGCTGCGCGGCCAGTTTTCAGCAGGAGAGACTCTCGTGGTTTCAGGTGCGACCGGTGCTTATGGTGCAGCTGCTGTGCTGCTGGCACTGGCAATGGGTGCGCGCAGGGTAGTGGCTGTCGGGCGAAATGCGGCCAGACTCGATGCGCTGGTGAAGATAGCGGGGCCGCGGGTGGTGCCCGTCGTCGTCACTGGCAGCATGGATACTGATACCCGACTCATCCGGGAGCAGGCAGACGGCGCAGTAGATATGGTTTTTGATATGGTTGGCAATGCTGGCGATCCGGCGATGACCCTCTCCAGCCTCCGCAGCCTGCGCCACGGTGGCCGCATGATACTGATGGGAAGCATGTCTGTTCCGCTTCCCCTCTCTTATACCGAACTTATGCTAAACAGCTGGGCCATCATCGGTAACTTTATGTATCCGCCTGAAGCATACCGGCAGGTACTCAATTTCTTCCGTGCAGGACTGATCCCACCCGATGCCATTACCGCCCTGAATTACGGCCTCGACAATGTGCCGGCTGCAATGGACGCCGCACGTCAGGCAACCGGTCTGCAATGTGTTGTTATCAATCATCAGGAGTAACTTTATGCGTCTCGTACACCACGCTTTCCGTCTTTATCTTCCGGCAGAAGCATTGCCCGGAACTATCGCGTTCTACGAAACCCTGCAGGGGACCAGTTGCGATAAGCTTCTGAGTTTTCCCGAGCGCGGCATCGATGTTGCTATCGTGGGCGCATTTATCCTGCTGGCGGGCAGTGAATCTGCCCTGGAAGAAATACGCGAACCTCAGGCTCTGCTTGTGGTGGATGATCTGGATGCTGTTCTGGACTGGCTTTCCGCTCAGGGTGCAACGCTGTTACATGGACCTCTGAAGGCTCCTGGGGGAAGAAATGCCACCCTCGCTCATCCTGACGGGCTGATCGCCGAATACTACCAACCTGATCTCTGATTGTGTCAGCCGGGGCAAGTGCCCCGACTGGCTGACATTGTTTTCTCTTTCCATACAGAGGCCATATTATGTCTCAGACAGCACTTATTACCGGCTGCTCGTCCGGCTTCGGACTGGCTACAGCACAACTGCTCGCCAGCCGGGGCTGGAATGTCATTGCGTCTATGCGTCAACCCGCTGACTCCTGTCTTGAAGAACAGGAAAATATCCTGATTACCCGGCTGGACGTTCAGGACAGACATTCCATTGACGCCGCAATTACAGCCGGGCTGCAACGTTTCGGCACCATTGATGCCGTAATCAACAACGCCGGATGGGGTATCAACGCAGTATTTGAAGAGGTTCCCCGTAAAAGTATCCAGGAAATTTTTGATGTGAATCTGTTTGGTGTTATGGATGTTACCCGCGCCATACTCCCCCAGTTTCGTGCGAACAGAAAAGGTACCATTTTGAATGTCAGCTCTGGTGTCGGAGTCTTCGGCCTGCCACTGGCCACCCTCTACAACGCTTCCAAGTTTGCTCTGGAGGGCTTCTCCGAGTCTCTCTCTTATGAGCTGGAGGGGCTGGGAATCAGAGTTAAAATCGTTGAACCCGGCGCTGTTCCAGACACTGAATTTTCCCGCAAAAGCCGCGCGCGTTCAGCTGAATATGCTGTCATTGAAGACTATAACCATTTCCGCGAAGAGATAGCGCTTCTCTATCAGGGTTTCCGTTCCAGGGCTGACGCCGATGCCGTCATTAAAGTGGCCGCAGGCATTTTTGATGCCCTCACTGATGACAGTAACCAGTTACGTTATGTGCTGACCGACGACATTAAGCCGTTTATTAACGCACGCCGGAGTTCGACAGAGGAAGAATACATGACTTTTATGCGTAGCGTATTCACTCCTGGAAAGGCTTCCTGATATCTGATCTCAATCCACGCCAGACATGGCGTGGGTTCATCTCCTTATTTAAACGCTATCTGCAGTTTGCCTGGCTGGCGCGAGCGGTACATCCCGGTTATGGCTGCGGGAAGATGTTCAAAACCATCAACCGTGTGGCTATTTGGCTTCAACTGACCTGAAAGCAGCAACTGGGACAACGCGTCCTCAGCCTGAAGTCGTTGATGGTAAAACTGATCAACCGTCCAGACATGTGAGCGGATATGCCGTTCAGACAGTCGTCTTTCCACTTCTTCAGTAATGCCAAAGTTCTGACGCATAGTCGGCCTTACCTCAGGTGCACTACCTATTGAGGGTGCATAATAAGATGCCGCAGAACCGTAAGAAAAAAGGCGGCTATGACGATTCATTAGTCGGGTGACACGTTCGGTCAGATCACCGCCAACGCCATCTGAAAATAGATCAATCCCTTCAGGAAAAACCTTTCGCAGCGCTTTATCCAGGTCGGGTGAGGTGTAATCAATACAGTCATCAATCCCAAGCGTGGTGGTCACCCATGTGCAGCGTTCAGCACCGCCCGCGAACCCCACTACCCGGCAACCAGCAGCCTTTGCAATCTGTGCAACGATGGACCCGACAGAACCGGTAGTCGCTGCGACTGCGACAGTGTCACGGGTCAGCATCGGACCATTCTGCTGAAGTCCGAACCAGGCTGTCATACCCGAGGTACCAAAAATTTCCATCAGTGTAGAAGCAGGCCACATCTGTACCATTGCTGGCCTGAATACATAAACCCAGGGGGAATGGGTTCCATTAAGAGCTTTCACCAGATTATTCGGTTCAGCAAAGCCCACTGGCAGATCTCTGCTGCTGATCACCTGATATTCCTGCCATCCAGCCTGGCAGGCGATGACGTCACCCACACAGAACGCCGGGTCGCGTGATGACACAACTTCAGCGCAGGCATAATTGTTTAAATCCGTCTGACCTGTAGCAATCATTCCCCGCAGGATGCGCAGACGGGTGGCTGAATGGACATTTATCATTTTCACCCTGATCAGGGCTTCTCCATCCATAAGAGAGGGGATTTCACATTCTACCTGCCTGAAGTGTTCCTTTTTCAAATCCGGAGCACCGGTAGCTCCGCTTACGACCCACTTTCGGTAAGAGGCTGGAAGAGTGATTGATGAGGTAACGTTGTCACTTTGCATAAGGTGTATTCCTGATAACTGGAAAACCTTAGGCTAACGTGGCAGGTGATAAATTCAGATAACCGAAAAACTCGTTTTGTTATGCGACAGTACAATAGCGGTGACAAACGGCCTCATTATGCGGGTAATTCACGCCGCAGAATCTGTTCGGATACTCGCCATAACTCATTTGCCAGTAATGGGTCATCGAGTAATGGATTTCCCTCTGCCACCTGACAATCTGCCCAGTACTCTCCAGTCACCTTCCTTCCCACTGGCAGAGCAGCAAGCAGGCATTGGGTTGCAGCGCCCTGCTCCGGCGTTTTCATAAAATATCGTGCAATGCTCATCAGTATTTTAAGTGGAAACGAGAGATTATCGTTCAGCTTTGTTCCCGCCGTTGCGCCCGGATGGACAGAGTTAACGCTAATACCACGTGAACTGACACGACGGGACAACTCTTTAGCAAATAACGCCGTAGCAAATTTAGATTGTCCATATAATGTGAAGGGTCTATAAAATTGCCTGCCATCCAGGTTATCAAACATCAAGCCTTCTTTCGGTGCCTGCTGAATACTGGCACTTGAGCTGCCAATGACCACTCTGCCTGCATTATCCGGTAACCTATCCAGCAATTCCGTCACCAGATAGAAATGTGCGAGGTAATTCACCAGGAATTGCACTTCTACACCGTGTTTAACCTGAAGAGAGGAAGGTGCAGCCAGTCCGGCGTTGGTAATGATGACATCGATCGGTTGCTGCAACTGGCGTATTTTCTGGACCGCATCGCGGACATCATTTAGATCTGACAGGTCGCAGCCCAAAGGCACATGATTGCCTCTGATGGATTGAACAGTCCGTCGGGCTGCTTCAGTTGTTCTGGCAAGGCAAATCATTGTCGCCCCTGCTTCAGCCAGACACTTCAGAGAAGCGAGCCCGATACCTGAGTTACTTCCCGTGAGAAGGATCGTTTTGCCTTTCAGCTGCAGGCCAGCCAGAACCTGTTGGGCGGTTGATTTCGCATTTAACGGTGAAGACATCTTATTTTCTCTCTTTGAGATGGGGAGCAATCAAAACGGAAAGAGCCGATGCCAACGATTGACGGAATTCTTCCCTCGTGCGACTGGTCGTTTTAATCCCAGCCGTCAGCAAATAGATAGTTTTTGCCACATCACAAGCTGTCAGACCGTTATTTTTCAGGCTCGCCATCATGGTGGAAGATGAAATAGCTGATGTCAGCAAGGCTTCAAAGCGTGCCGTAAACTGCTTCATTAAATCACCGGAAATCGCGGTACTGCTGGCAGCCAGATCGTCTGCATCCGATGTACCCTGGCCAATATGACGCCCCGCCCATTCATCGCAGGCTTTTAAAAGTGATGAGAGAATAGATGACCCGTTGCTTAATGCCTTTTCAGCGGCTTCAAGTTGCATAGACAATGCATAATCGATAGTGGCACTGAAAAGTTCGTCTTTGGATGAGAAATGCAGGTAAAGCCCCTGACGCGATATCCCCGCTTCCTTAGCCACATCTTCCAGAGAGGTTTTCCGGTATCCGTGATGGGAAAAGGCAATAACAGATGCATTCAGTATGTGAGTTCGACGAGCTTCTGACATTAGGGCTGTCCTGTAAATGACAAGGTTTACAGATTTGATCATTTATGTAAACCTTGTCAATCCTAAAATGAATTGTGCCAATCATCCTGGACACATTTGCAGGGTTAGCTGCGCTAACCTCTATAATCTGATGGACCTGGGATGAACAATATTGAGGCTAAACTTCCTCATGGCACCTCATGAGTCAATATCATGAGTAGCGCAATTCATTTACGGCTGGTTGAGGAGGCAAAACGGATGACGATGCATACAACACAACGTCTGCATGTGCGTGTACTTCATACACCAAAAAATCGCCTGACTTTGCAGTCATAGAGAAATAATAGGAAGAGCAGTTTTAAAAAATTATTACTTAACTTAATAAATGTTTTGCGATCTTTTATATCTTACTGATTCTTATTGATAAATAGTACCGCAATATTGATTTGCATGGAAAACTCGTCGCATACTACAGCGATAAGCACGCTGTATTCCCGGGTTAACGGCATGAAGGCCCGCCGCAGCGGCACCACGCAGTTTGGTCGTGCACTACGCGATCTGAGCGTTAAACTCATCTGTGCCAACAGATGAAAGTAAAGTTTCTAATATCTCACTTTCAGGCTCCTCTGTAATCGATATGGAAATCAGAAAATGAGGCACGAGATTACTTTTAATACCTATATCCTTACGCATGACTATCTCTTTGCGATAGTGACTATTTTATTGCGTGTCAACTGATGAATCAGGAGCGGTTATGACACGTAATTTACTGCCGTGGTTCCAGTTGCGCAGGTGAGTCTGCCTGCTCGTTCAATGAATCAAACCTCTTACCTGGCGAACATCCGCAGGTAAAAACAAACCCCCAATACAATGAGCAATGTGGGGTCGGATGCCTGCCTGGAGGAAGTGAACAAACTCTGCTTCGTGCTGCCTACATACTGAACAATAATAATCAGACGAAGTCCGTAAACTGGGTAGCCTATAAAATAACGAAAGAAACGCAGGAGAGTGAATGAATAAGGATCTGGCGAAAAGACCCAGATTTACCTGACTCCGATACTCTCTCTCCTGCCGCCTATGACGGAGCAAATGCCGCACTGAAAACCGATCATTGCCGTTTATCTCCTGACTCTCAATCATGCATTACGTACCCTGATGAAAGACGAAGCGAAAGTCACCTTAAAGTGCAATTATTCTGGCTCTTTTACCACATTATTGCCATAACATTAGCACTATGGCTAAAAAAACGGGTCCACTACTTCCTGATATAAATCAGCTGCTTGCCGATTTCGGTGAGAGGCTTAAGCTTGCTCGTCTGCGACGGAAACTAACAGCCAGGCAGGTTGCGGAGCGTGCAGGTATGTCTGTAATGACCCTACGTTCTCTTGAGTCAGGAGGGGCTGGCGTCACAATCGGCGCATACTTGTCCGTTATGCAAGTTTCAGGGCTCGAAAATGACCTGAACAAACTTGCCTCTGAAGATGAACTGGGACGCCAGCTCCAGGATGCCCGACTAATAAAAAAAGTAAGCATATCTCGTCCATCGGTCACACCTGACAGAAAGATACCAACAAGTCGTGTTGTTGAGCATAAAGCTGCCGGGCAGCGTATGACTACAGATAAGCCGCCGTCTGCATCATCAAAAATTGTTCAGAAAAATGCATCAGGTGCAACGTCAGCATCTCTCGCGGCGTTGTTAAAGCCAATAAAGAAACCCAAATAAAGGTACCTGATAGTGGCAATGTACGGGTATTGTCTCCCGACACAGTGAAAACCGCAACATTCTGTCAGCAAATGTCCGAAGAACTGGGTATCAATGTAAACCGGCACCGAACGCAGAGCAGGCGGTTCGTTGTATGGATATTATCGTCACTGCAACACCCGCCAGGGCACCTATTTCGGGGGCTCTTTTTAATTAGCACAATTAGTTAAAGTGCACAAAGTTAACAACCTGGAGCTTTTAAAAGTGAAACCGCCTCGGAAAGGCGGTTATCAGTTTATCGCTTAGGTGGTTCGTCATTAGGATACTCTGTATCCGGATCATCATCATCTTCATCCGGGAACTGGCTATCAGGAACCTCACCCTCATCAGGAAGCGGCTTAACATCATCTGGACGTTCTGACATACTCATCTCCACGTTGCGTAGCTGGTAATCTCAATTTTAGCGCTATCATGGGTATAGTTATCAACTTCTAATGAATGTGTGATTTAAGCGGAGTAAAGAGATTAAAGAAGAAAATACCCTTTCTTTATTATGAATGCCGTCTACATAAACCATTATTCAAAAAAACATCTAATAAAAAGCCACCTTGAGGTGGCTAAATATTATCTCTTTGAATTTCTATCTCTCTTTGTCGCTTTTTCCCTGGCTGATTCTTTACTGCCTGTCGGGAGTTTTCCAGGCGTAGACGCGCTTCCTTCACTCCCTTTTTTACCTTCTTGAGTGGTCATATAAACCTCCAACAATATTTGGTGTCAAAGTCATTATAGCTAACAGATGACTCTTCAGACGCTTTTTATCAATTATGTTATGTAGTGTCCCGATTCTGTAGGTAGTTTCTGTCATCATTTTTTGAGGCTGAAATCCACGCTTATCGCTGTAGCGCTGAGGCAAGAAATACTCTGCACATGGTTTAGCTCAAGCTATTTCATAACGGCCGCAGAGAATTCCTGTGGGATTTGAAATACGTATCCGCCACTGGTACTGCCGCAACCCAACGTGCACGTGCCACGTTTTTGCGGAATCACTCGCCCCTTTTGCGGGTTCGAAACAGCAGTCGTCACTGGCTCTTCAGGGGTTGCAGCAACAGCTGGGGTTACTTGCCGCTGGTGAGGCCGGTAAACGTGCAGCAACAGCCAGCGGTATCCGGACAAGCGCTGATACGCTACTGCGCAGAGTGGTTGGGGGGACCTGAGCAGGGAAAGGCAATTACACCGCATGTAGGTATTGGTGACCGAATTGGGTCGGAATATGCAGCCGGATTCGAACTACTAAGGCGACGGTAATGAGTCCTCTGGCATGAACGACTCCACCCAGGTTGCGGAAGACCCACTATTCCACTAAAGCTAACAATAACTGGAGACCCTCCGCCGCCGCTCACGAATACGACTGATAGCGTCCCTCTGCTATCGACGCACTCTCAAAAACTCTCACTCCCAATCACCAGCCCACAGCAGAGGGCATGAACGAACCGGGCAGCAGGCGCAAGAGACGAAACGGAACCTTGTCCCGGGAGCCAGCATCCAGGGGAAAGTGAAGGCACAACGCTATGGTTACAGATGACGTAAATCGCTGAAGCCTGAACACAAAGTTAGTTAATAGCATACAGACAACAGCTTTGTTGAAGCGGTGCCCAAATGCTGACTGCAGGCATGCCCTATCGATGTGATAGTTAGCATGATCACAATACCCGCATTTATTGTTAATATGCTAATGGTTTCCATGGTTATCATTATTTCCATCGAAGGCATACTGTCTTCCACCATACAAACTAAGGAATAAGACCATGAAAACTATCAAAGCAATGACCATCGCCGCCGCAGCCGCTCTTTCTCTGATGTCAGCAGCAAGCTTCGCACAGAGCATCTCCGTTACCGCCGATACCCTGGACGGCGCTGAAGCTCAGGTTGCCGCTCAGGCTGCACAGCATGGCGATCAGTACAAAATCACCGAAGCCAACACCAATAACCGTGTGCACATGACCGCTGAACTGTACAAATAACAGATTGTTGCAAACGGAAGTAGTGGAAGAGGTCGCCCCTGGGGCGGCCTTTTTCGCATCTGCACTCTGTAAAATGCATTTCGCACGCACCGGGTTCCTCCACAGGCTCTGCTGTGCAGGTCTGGAGCGAAGCAACATCATTATTCTGCCGTCAGTTAGTTCTGTGCCATTGGCGAACGCGGCTAAAAGCGTAATGTGTTAATCTGCAGGAGGCAGGTTCCAGGAGGTTTGAATGCTCTATAGCTGCATGAATAATACAAAATGGAATGAGATCCGCCTGGCAATGGTTGGCATGGCATCTCCTCCTCTATGGAAAACTACCTCTCTCAATGGTTATAAATCCGCAGTTGATGGCGAGTGGTTTTACCATTTCAGTGAAGGTGGTTATTCGGATATCCAGTATCTTGATGTTTTGACGCATTCAGATGAACAGCACACCGTGGTGGGGGCTATTCTTCGGGCTATTCATCTCCCCGGAATTGAAACTTCAACCGGCTATAGAATTTTTGGGTACGCAGATTCGGCCTGCAATGTGGTTTATCTTTAACTGGCCAGAATCATTGAGCGGCCAACAAGATTGCTTAAATAGTAGTGTGAAAATGGCGTCCGCTCATCGCCCTAACCCATTCACCAGAGTCTGTGTGGACGGTCTTGTACCAATAAACTTCTTAGTGTTGTGCTGCCTGTGGAAAACACCTGCCTCATCATGCCAAAACAGGAAATGTATTTTGCCTAAATCCCATGACCCGAGCATGCACCGTACTGCATTTATTGCGGATACCACTGCGCTAATTTTATTTTTCACTACAACGGGCATTATTAATGAACGATATATCGCCGGGATGGCGTGGGATCAGGTACTGCATGCACGTTTAATTGGTGCAGTTCTGATGGTGCCGGTAGCTCGTCCTTACGGCATATGGCGCGATTGGGTGATGCAACATGCAGGATCGAGCCTGGTTTCGAAGCTGTTGTGGGACAGTGTTGCTCTGGTTAGTTTTCAGGTACCTGTCTATGCGGCCATCATTGCTTTTAGCGGTGCATCTGGCAGTGGATTGGTACGCGGCACATTTGGTGCCGCATTAATGATGCTGCTTCTGGGACGGCCTTATGGGGCATTTCTTAATTGGGTGAGAAGGTTGTTTGGTTTGCCGCCAGGTGGGGAGCGGCCGATGTCGTTGGGCGATTAAGGGTAGTGACGGCTCAGTGCCAGGAGCAGACGTTCAATCAGCAATACCTTAGTTGCGCAATAAAATAGATGACGAACAGTGTTTTGTTTACGTAAGGTAAATGCTCATTCCGCAGCCAACAAAAGGACTAAGCATGGGCAGATTTCAGGGGAAACGTATACTGATCACGGGTGGTACAAGTGGCATGGGGCTGGCTGGTGCGCAGCGCATTATCACTGAAGGTGGTGATGTGGCCATTACAGGACTGAGTGAAGAAAGACTGGAACGCGCCCGCACTCTGCTGCCTGAAACATCGCTTATTTTGAAAAGCGATTCTGCAAGCGAAGTTGACATCAATGCGCTAAAAGAAGCTATTAGCGATTGGGGTTCACTTGATGGATTATGGCTTAATGCTGGCTTCGCGGAGGTCAGCTCTCCGGAATCTGTAACGGCTGATTCTTTTAATCGCATGATGAACGCAAATGTGCGTGGCCCGATGCTACAGCTTGCCGCTCTCTCAAAATCACTTAATCCGGGTGCATCCGTTCTGGTCACTTCATCCTCTTCTACGTACGAAGGTGCGGCTATGACAAGCCTGTATGCAGCGACGAAAGGCGCCGTTATCGCTATGGTCAAAAGCTGGGCATCTGCGCTGGCCGAACGTGGTATTCGCGCCAACACGTTGGTGCCAGGTCCAATTGAAACTAATTTCAGGCACTTTATGCCAGAGGACTCGCGTCAGCAGTTTGAAGATTTTGTAGTAAGCCAGGTTCCTTTGGGTCGCGCAGGAACAGCACAAGAGGCCGCTGCAGTTGCACTTTTCCTTCTGTCCGATGACGCATCCTATGTGACCGGCAGCCAATATGCTGTAGACGGTGGGCTGGTACATTACTGAGTGTCTGTAAAGTGCTCCATGTTTCAGCGTGAGGAAGCAACAGAGGTAGTCCTGACAAGCGCCGCCAGGCACTCGTATACCCTCTTCGGGTCTGACGCTGGTGCTACAGTCTGATAGAGATAATGGCGATCTATACGCCATTTAAGAAACTTGCATGTATGAATTCAGATTTCTTATTGACTCAGTAGCTAACATCCTGAACTTTAAAAGATGATTACTAACAGACTTTTAGATTCCCCTTTTATGTTATGTCACTTTATTATGATTATTCTCCCCCTGTTTTATGCTCTCTGACAGGAAAATCATGTGGATGAACCATATTCAAGATCTGATAAGTCTGGCTGATTTACCAGGAAATAATTCTGTACGTTCTTTGATAATTAGTTGTAAAAAATAAGTTGCAAGCACCACCACGATCAATTAATAGTACTTAACAGTCTGTTTAAGATGATAAGGAGGAAGGTAGCGATATTAAATTATTTTTCCAGAATCAACAGTTGCCGTATGTTTTTTCATAAACATTAATTGTGGACAGATAAATGGAAAATACATCTCAAAACGAAACAACTCTTCGCCCACTTGGTGCTCTGGAGAGTTACGCATGGCATATCGATACAACCAGTCCAAAACATTTCACTGTGAGTGCCGAAATAAATGGCGTCACTCGCTTAGATGACTGGTCCTCAGCGCTTAAAAAAGTCCAGTCACGCCACCCATTAATTAATGCCCGTGTTGACGCCGATAGTGATAATCGCCTGTACTTTTTCCATGATCAAACAATCGAAATTCCGCTGCGTATAGCTCGCCTCAATAAAATTTCTTCGATAGAAGAGGAGATTAAGAGAGAATTCTCTGCACCTTTTGGTACAGGTGATATGGCTCTGCTTAAAGCAGCGCTTCTTTACAGTGAGGAACGCTGCGTCATTATCTTCACAGCACATCACACGATTGCTGATGGTCGGTCTCTGGCGCACTTTATCCATGATTTACTTGAGACATTAGCGGGAAAAAACCTGCCTGAACTGGCTTTATTACCTTCTCTCGAAGACTTATGTTCAGTTAATGAAGAGTCAGTTGGTAACATAAAAGTACCACATTTCACAGAGGAACCGGTTCCCTATACTGAAAGAAGTTTAGCGAAACTTCAGATCCTCAGACAACGCTTGTCACCTGAGCTTTCAGTCAGAATTCGCCAGCGTGCGAAACAGGAAAATACAACCGTTCACGGTGCGCTTTCAGCAGCTTTTGCTTTAGCACTATATCAATCATCTTCATGGTGTGACAGGCCAGTGCGCATTTGTACGCCAATCGATGCAAGAAAATATTCGGCATCAGATTATGGTCTCAGTTTTCTGGCTCTGTTCCCAACTTACAGTTATGAAGCCAGCAATACCGATGATTTCTGGAATATTGCCCGGGCAGTCACTGAAGACTTAAATCTTTATCGAGAAAAACATGGCATGGTGGAGTTGATTAATCTTGTTGGACCCACCATGAAAAACAATGGCCTCAATGGAATGATACAGTTTGACAGAGAAATCTGTGCCCCCGATATTCTGATATCGAATCTTGGAGTACTTCCTTTCTCTCAAAACTTTGGCGAACTTACCCTGGAGTCATTATGGGGGCCGAACGTTTTAATTGGCACTCAGGATGAACAAACCATTGGGGTTGCGACAATCAATGGTGCTATTCATCTCATCCACACTTCTTATAACTCGACACCTGACTTTCTGGAAGAGGCCAAAAACATACTCACTTCAGCGACAGATATTATGCATTTAAATTAAAGAGTATTCACCTGAAACAACATCCTGCCGAAATTAATGTTAAGTTAAAATAAACGCTTGCCAATCAATTTGGTCAGATAGTCTATTTTTTATGGACATGGATGTTCCGGGGCAGGATTAATAATCAATATCATAACTGAAATGGCAGCGAGGGAATAAAATTGCAGACCGCGTTATACCTTTAACATACAGGATCGTTCTGTCGATTTTAACTCGTTGCCTTACCAGACCGCCCCGGAAATACGGATTGTTCGTTGACATTTTTATGGCTGGCATTTCCGGCCGCAGCTATGATGACATCTATCACCAGATTATCAACCTTATTTCCAGCAAGCCGCTCCTGCGACCGTTCAACGATAGTACTGTACAACCACATCCCTCTCAGATGTTCAGGTTTCGACTGCATGTTTGGCAAACAAAGCGAAAAAAGACGCGTTACCCCGGAGGGTAACGCGCTGGATGATCGTGAACGAATACAGAAAAAGATTTACGGAACGGCGGCATAACCGATCAATAATTAAGAAGTGTATTATCAGCCTGATAACAGTATATCCCGGATGATAACTCAAGCTCACACGAGTCCGTCTCTACACTTGCATATTCATGATGTCACTGTAAGCTGATACCAGTTTGTTTCTCACCTGAATTCCCATTTGCATCGAAATCCCTGCTTTCTGCATATCAACCATCACATCATTAAGCCCGATGCCAGGTTTACCTAAGTCGAAATCTTTAATCTGGCTAGCCGCGGTGTCCATCCTGGCGCTGATTTTATCCAGTGACGCTTTAAGTGTTGCACCAAAATCCATCTGCTGCGTTGCACTACTCTGCAGACCGCTTGCCTGCGACGATATCAGTTGGAGCTGCTGCAGAACACCATCAATTGCCTGAATCGACATGCTATTACCTCATTAAAGCTGGGTTGATTTTCACGATGAAAAAATTCATCAATATGTTTGCCTTTTAGGCTGAACGAATGTTCGAGTGAGCGCTCCGTGCCGTCATCCACGCCATCAAACCCGCGGTAAGAAGCAAAGCAGCACTGACCCCAAAAGTTGCCTGATAACCACTTGAATCATAAAGAATCCCCCCTATAACTGCTCCCGTTGTAATGGCAAGCTGTACAACTGCAACCAACAAACCACCACCAGCCTCCGCGTCATTTGGCAGCGTCCGGGCAACCCATGTCCACCAGGCGACAGGGGAAGCAGCGCCAAGCAGTCCCCATAAACCTAATAATGAGAATATCGAGATAAAGCTACCACCGCAGAGGATCATAAAGACGGCCACAACACCCATGAAGAGTGGAATTGCCACAAGAGTGCGATTAAAATTGTTTTTCAGGAATCCACCAATTATTACCGTACCTACAAATCCACTAGTTCCCATTATCAATAACATAAACGACAACATTGAAACGTCGGCATGCACTATTTTTTCAAGGTAAGGCCTCAAATATGTAAATAATGCGAACTGTCCCATGAACGATAAGCTGGCGGCTGCCATACCGAGGGTAACAACGGGTCGGGATAATACCTTGAAAATTACACTGACACTGCTGCGTTCTTCAGCCTTCATTGACGGCAGGCTAATTAGTTGCCATAGCAATACGATAATGGCAACCGGCACCACAAAGAAAAAAGCCCCGCGCCAGCCTATAAGGCCGCCGAGAAAGCTTCCTAAAGGCGCAGCAATAACCGTTGCCAGGGCATTCCCCCCCTGAAAAATAGCTAATGCTCGCGGAACGTGGGCATCTTTAACCAACCGCATCGCCGCAGCACCAGACATAGACCAGAAGCCGCCAATAGCGATACCGATTAGTGCACGACCCAGCATAAATATTTCGTAATTCGGTGCCAGAGAAACAATAGTCCCAGATACAATCATTAATACTGTTAATACAGATAACAGAATTTTACGATCAAGCTTTCCTGCGAGGGCCGAAATAAAGAGGCTGGTTAATACTGCAAACGCTCCGGAAACAGAGATCGTCTGCCCGGCCTGCCCTTCAGTAATACCAAGATCCGCAGCTATCGGTGTCAGCAGACTCACCGGCATAAACTCCGATGCGACTAGCGCGAACGCCCCAAGAGACAGCGCAAATACGCCTCCCCAGTTCGACAATGTTTTTCTATTGTTATAGGTGGAAGTCAATATCTTGTCTTGCACAATTTTACCTTTTGGTGCTGTAATTGAACATAATGAGGAAACTGCTACTGCTGTTGAAAGGTGATAAGATAGTTAGTCGTAAAGAGCATATATACGCTCAGGTAAGTGAGCATATATTAAAATATCAATACCTGTTACCACATTATATTTCATAACGTAATGAGGTAAATTCAACAATCGTTTAGTTTTCTGAAAAATTCAAACCCAACAGATGAGATATAGATCAAATAGCAATCAACATTCAACTTAACGATGAAATACCCTTTATTATTTCGCTATATTTTTTTTAAGTGCCCGCAGCGGCTTATACCTCGACCCATTCGCCCGGTGTTTGATAACCAGGAGATAGCCAGGGTCTGGTTAAATACCAGACTCTGGCCCTGAAAAGTCACTTAATATAAACAATCCAACTTTATGGGTGAGGTCCGTTGTCTGCTTGCTCTGCTTTCTTTATTTCAGGTTACTCTGGAAAAAAGCAATCAATTTTGCAAACGGAATTTTGTCAGCATTATCATACATATCAGTATGATTAGCCCCTTTAACGAGATAGAGTTCTTTAGGCTCTGAAGCCAGTTTGTAGGCTTCCTCGCTGAATCCGCGCGACATTGAAATATCGCCAGTAATAAATAACATTGGACGCTTGATATTTTCAATGCCATTAAAGGGATAGAAATTAAGCAACTTCGCATTTTGGCTTAATAATGGCATCGTAGTGTGATTCTTATCTGCCCCTGCGGGAGTATACTCGCCACGTTTAGTGCGATAAAACTCATAGAATTCACGTTGCATCGGATTGCTATCAGCAGTCAGTTTTGTCACTGTCCCGCCTGAGTATACCGGCTTGCCACCTTCAAACTCCACTTCACGCTGAGCCGCTCCTGCCTTGATTGCTGCTTCGTCAAGCAGCATCGTGCGGGATGCCGTGCCCATTTCAACCATGGCTGAGGTAGCTAATGCTTTGATACGTGGATCGATTTTCATTGCACCTATTGAGTAGCCACCACTTGCACAGATACCGAGTACACCAATTTTATTCTTATCGACGTCTGGGCGAGAGCTCAAAAAGTCAACTGCAGAACTGAATGCGTCTTCAAACATCGTAGGCTCTACTGCCTGACGAGGAGTTCCACCGCTTTCCCCCCAGAACGGCATATCAAAAGCCAGGGTAGCAAAACCATGTTCAGCCAGTACTTGTGCATAAAGCATCGATGACTGTTCTTTCACGGCCCCCATCGGATGACCAATGATAATTGCCGGTAATCTTTCACCTGTTTTATGCCCCTTTGGTAACACCAGATTACCTACAATCTCAATGCCATAAGGGTTCCTGAAGCGGACTTTTTTAATTTCCACATTTTGACTGTGATAAAAATTAGCATAGCCTGTCGGGAAAGGTATCGCGCTCTGTGCCATAGCTTTGACTCCGGATATCGTTGAAGTTAATATTAACGCCATAAAAATGGCTTTTGTTTTTTGTTTGATGTTCATGAAGTAAATTACCTCTGACAAGCTTTCTGGATATGCATCGACAAATGACATGGCACCGTTCGGAGTTTAAAGGAAAACGAAAGTGTTGGAGTAACAGCGCTAACCGGGCCTATTATCAGTCGCTATATAGAGAGCCGAAAAATAGCCATGGTGGTTAAAGTGCCAATTCCAGAATCTTTGTGACGTCTTCTGGTGTGATATTGTGGTGTTCACCCAGCGCGATATTACCGTGCTCACGTAACCTGGCTATCACTGGCGGTATCACCTCCTTCCCGAGACCATAATCGGCCAGGCGGGTTTTTACACCCATTAACGCAAAAAATCGCTCCGTGGCTTCAATAGCGGCAGAGGCCATATCAGAGTCGTTTCCACCAGAAAGTCCCCAGACCTTTTCAGCATACTGAGCCAATTTTTGCTGTTTTTCAGATATTTTGTATTTCCAGATTGACGGAACGAGAACCGCCAGTGTCTGTGCGTGATCCAAGCCGTAAAGCGCCGTCAGCTCCATCCCAATGGTATGAGCTGACCAGTCCTCGGGAACCCCAGTACCCAGTAACCCATTAAGCGCCATCGTGGCAGACCACATAATATTGGCGCGGGCATTATAATCCTCCGGCGTGACCAGTACCTTTGGTCCCTCTTCTTTCAGGGTACAGAGGATCCCTTCTGCCATTTTGTCCTGCAACTTTGCATTGACGGGCCAGGTAATATACTGCTCAAGCACATGTACAAACGCATCCACCACGCCATTTGCTGTCTGCCGACGGGGTAGGCTGTAAGTAATTGTAGGATCCAGCACAGAGAAACGAGGGAGCACATGCTCTGAATGAAATGACATTTTGTCTCCCGTGGCAGCCTTCATGATTGATGCCCCGGCATTCATCTCAGAACCGGTTGCGGCCAGGGTCAGGACGCATCCCAACGGTAGGGCCTTTTCAATAATTACCCCCTGAGTCTCAATTATGTCCCAGGCATTCCCCTTATAGCAGGAGGCAGCGGCAATGAATTTAGTACCATCAATCACCGATCCACCACCTACTGCCAACAGATAATCAATGTTTTCGCTTTTGACTACATCAACTGCACGGAGCAGTGTTTCATAATGAGGATTCGGTTCTATTCCCCCGAATTCAAATACCGTCACATTTCTCAGCGTGCTCCTGACCCGGTTCAGTACTCCATTTGCTTTCACGCTTCCGCCACCATAGACAATCATGACGCGCTGGCTCGCCGGAATTTCCGTAGCAATCTGGTCAATCTGATCGCGCCCGAAATGAATACGAACTGGGTTATAAAAACTAAAATTATTCATCAGGAAATTGTTCCTGTTATTGCATTAATTAGTAAATGACGGCAGTACCGTAAAGTTTATTTTTTCCGCCAGCCGAGGTAATACGATAATCTGAGGCACCGGCAGCTGCTGCTTTTCTGGCCAGTGCCTGAGTCAACTCTTCCAGGGTAGAGGCGCCGCTGACGCTGACCACTCCCTTCTCCTGTGATGCCGCAGAAATATCAGAGTTTTTGGCAGCCATTGCCGGCAAAGAGAAGGATGAAAGCAGTGTGAAAAGGACAGTAAGCTTGCTCAACATATTTAATTCCCAGAGTAATATATAAAAAGAGATATTTGTTGAGAATAACTATAATGGCCGGAGTGGGAAACATTAATAGCAGAAAAGTTGATTCCTTTATGAGAGAAAATCAGTAATCGGAAAATTTTCTAATATGTGACAAGGCGGTCAATATTTCATCATGCGGATAAATAGCGTATGTACAGGAATTACCTTAACATACCTGACTCACCGTTATGAAAGGTTAAAACAAAATGGATGATCTCCAGTCATTTCTGAGCGTAGCCAGGCAACTCAGCTTTACCCGTGCCGCCGCAGACATTGGCGTCACGCCTTCTGCTCTGAGCCATACCATCAAGTCGCTGGAAGAGAAACTCGGCTACCGCCTGCTAACGAGGACAACCCGTAGTGTTGCCCTGACTGAAGAGGGTGAAACACTCCTGAATGCCATCGGACCACTTTACGAACAGATCCATTATGAACTGGATAAAATGAGTGCGCTCAGGGGGAAACCCACAGGAACCATTCGCCTCACCTGCTCAGATGATGTTGTCGAGTATCTCATCCGGCCTATTCTCGCTCAGTTTCTGGAAACATATCCAGATATCCAGGTGGAGGTCAGCATTGACTACGGATTTACGGATATTGTTCGTGAACGTATTGATGCCGGCATCCGACTGGGAGAATCGGTGGACAAGGATATGATCGCTGTCAGGATTAGCCGCGACTGGAGGCTGTCTGCTGTCGCCACACCGGCTTATTTTGCACAACATCCTGCGCCTGACACACCTCAGGATCTTATTCGGCATAACTGTATTAACATACGCCACTCGGCGTCCAGCGGAGTTTATGCCTGGGAGTTTGAACAAGGCGATCGTCATTTTACCGTGAAAACGACCGGGCAGTTTACAGCCAATAGCACTATCCATCAGTTGAATGCTGCGCTGGATGGTATTGGTATTGCGTATCTTCCTGATTATCTGGTCGAACCCCATCTCATCAGCGGTAAACTGGTGGAAGTACTGGCTGACTGGAGCCCTACCTTTCAGGGGTTTCATCTGTACTACCCTCACAGACGGCAGGGCTCACCGGCCTTTATGGCTTTTGTTAATACCCTTCGCTATAAGGGGAGCTGAACATTAAGGTCAACCGGCGATGTTGCCATAGTAATATGACCCATAGCCGGTTCTTGTTTAACATTGATCTTATTATCTGCCGATATCTTTCACCGGGCGCCAAAGTTGTGGACTGGCGGGCGTTTCTCGCGAATCAGCCAGGAATGCCTCATAGGATTTCGCTGCATCCTGAAGGTTCCATGCCTCAAGCGCATCAGATGATACCCATCGCTGGAATATTGCCAGGCGTCGCGGTTGTGAAATATCCTGGAAAACGTCATATCGGAGATTCCCGTGCGTGGCTCTGGCCGCTTCAGCGGTTTTAAGTGTGGCATCTATCACACTGGCCAGTGCTGTCGGTTTTATCATAAAAACGGTAAGACTGTTACGGGTTGTCTGCGGCGACGGAATAGCCTGCTCCGGAACCGGAGACAAGTCTCTCATGAACAATGCCGACTGAGTTCCCCCCTTTCTCAGGGCTGAGGGTACTTTTTCAATAAAGGTTTGTACATACGGATAGGCAAGATGAGCATCAAAACCGGCACGGTCTGTCCACCGTTCGACTGAAAGCATATCAGGCGTACCATCTTCAGGTGTGAAAAGCTCAAAGGAAATATTGTTTTTTTCATCCCGACTGTGAATGATGTCATTCATCAACACTGGCAGGAATGTGCCAAACGTTGCATTACTGACCTGCGATGTTCCGAGAACTATCAGTGGACTCACTTTTTCCGGTTGTGACTCACCGGTCTGGGCTGAGGCCGTTGCAGTCATGGCACCTGCTGCCATCAGCCCCAGCACCATCATTTTTAATCCTGTCATTTTTTTCATTAGTATGGCCAGTGTCAGAGAGTATTAACGGCGATACCCGAGGAGAGGATATCGCACCTGGATTGCCTGTAGAACCGACCTGAATCCGGCGGCTCCTCATTATTTGAGCAACGTGACGATGCCTTCGTGCTCTCCTTTCTGGTTCATCACCTCCAGACCGGACTCAATGTGCCCCAGCCTGACCAGACCACGGGAATAACTGAAATCTTTGAGAAAAACAGCGATATTCCCCCAGGGCGCATAATATGAAAAATCGCCAGTGACCGGCGTATAGCCGGGCGGTTCTCCTTCCGTTGTCAGTTTATTCGGCAGATAGCTGATCTTTTCTGTGGTGCCGTAATCTTCAAAACGCAGAGTCAGGGGTAACTGCGCAATAAACGCACGGGCGGCAGGAGTATCATCCAAAGCAACATGTACATTCTGTCCGGCGATCGCGATATTAATTTTTGTCTGTGCTGTCATTTTTTGTGTCCTCATAGGGGCTACGGCTGGCTTTTCCATCGTCTGCGAAAGAGCCAGACCGGAAAAACACACGGATAACGCGGCTATCACGACGGGCAGGAATGCACGGGCCGGGGAAAAATACCTGTTCCACTTCATACTTCACTCCCAAAAATAATGTGCAGCCTTAGCAGGTGAGGATTTTTCCGTTCAGGGCAGAGAAAAATGCAGACATTCTCTGCAGCCCATCTGATAACTGGCTGCGGGGACAGGCAAGATTGACACGAATAAAGTGCCGTCCATTCTCTCCAAACTCATGGCCACTGCTCAGCAGTACACCGGTTTCCCTGTACAGTTGGTTGGTGAGTTCATCAGCGCTGAGTCCGGTCGCAGTACAGTCAATCCACGCCAGGTATGTGGCCTCCAGAGGCAGGATATGTAACCCTGGGAAAATACGTCGCAGGGTCTCTGCCAGAAAAGCGTAATTGTCACGGATATATATTTTTACCTCCTCAAGCCACTGGCTGCTTTCCGGTTCCGTATAGGCGGCAATCAGCCCCTCAATTGCAAAACTGTTGAGATCGCAGACTTCATGAATATTGATATACCGGTTGATGTCCTTTCTTAGCGCCGAATTTGCGCAGAAAATATTGGCCACTTGCAACCCGGCAAGGTTAAAGCCTTTGGATGGTGAAGTGCAGGTAACCGTATTCTGCCTTATTGCCGGAGAGAGACTGGCCAGCGGAATATGAGGTGCCTCACCGTGAACAAGGTCACAGTGAATTTCATCCGAAATGATCAGGACCTGATGCCGGACACAAATACCGGCAATTTTTTCCAGTTCTGATGCTGTCCAGCGACGCCCGACAGGATTATGTGGATGGCATAATAACAGCACTTTGTTTGAGGGATGTGCAGCCAACCTTTCCAGACCATCAAAATCGACAGAATAAATACCGTCCCTGTAGACCAGCGGATTCTCCACTACCTGACAGCCACTGTTTCTTATACAGGTAAAGAAATGATGGTAAACAGGCGATTGTATAATCACACCATCCCCCGGCAAGGTAGCCGCTTTCAGGGTTGCCGTGATGGCAGCCAGCACACCGGTGGTGTAAATAATCCAGTCCTTCTCTATCCTGAACTGATAGCGTTGTCTGAACCAGGTCTGAATGGCGGCAAAGTACGCATCAGGTACAGTGTTGTAGCCAAAAATGCCGCCCTGTGCCTTCTGAACCAGTGCCTTCTGAATAGGAGTAGCAACCCGGAAATCCATATCAGCAACGTGGAACGGAAGCATATCCTGTTTTCCTGCCACATCCCATTTCCAGGCATTCGTTCCTTTTCGATTTACCGGTGTATCAAACAGGGGATGCATACATCACCCCGGCCGTTTCGATGATTTCACAGTCTCCTGGTTCCGGACAGAAATCATCAATAATGATATGTTCAACTTTCTGTACCCTGATAATACCGCCTGCCGGATTTTTAATACTGATAACATCGCTGCAGATATCCGCATTCAGCGTACTGTATTCAAAACACAAATCGGCATCCTTCATGGTACAGTTTTCCATCACCAGACCGGAGGCATAGCACAGGGGTTGCGTACCCGTGATGACACAGTTGATTAACCGGAGGTTGCGGGAATGCCAGCCGAGATATTCACCGGTGATGACGCTGTCAATTACGGTCACATTTTCGGAATTCCAGAAAGCATCTTTTGAGTCAATCCGGGCATGCCGTATCACCACATCCCGGGCATCCTGAAAAGAATAGTTTCCCTGCAACCGGAACCCATCTATGCGAATGTTACGGCCGTTCATGAAAATATAATCACCCCGACTCACTTCAACACGACGGAGCGTTACATCACTGCAGTTCCAGAGAAATTCTGCGGCATCCGGAAAGACAGTATCTTCAAGGGTCAGTCCGGTTACTTCCCGGAACATTTTAGGGGCATCGACCTGACAACGTTTCATGCTGACATTACCGGAATACCAGATAGCTGCACGGGCATCAGAGGTAAATTCACAATCCTCAATGACGAGGTTCGTATTGTGCCAGAAAGGATATTTCCCCCTGAACTGGCAGTGACTGGCTACAATATTCCAGGCCTGCTTAACTGGAGATTCTCCCGGCAAAAACGTCAAACGGAATAAACGAGTATCCTGTAGTCCGAATAAAGCACGTTCACCTTCAAATGTCTGATCAGTAATTGTATTCATGTTACATGATTCCTCAGCCGGTCCAATGAACCGGCTGATTAAAAAAGGGGGGATTACCAGGCGTAAGCCACTGGCGCTTCGCCGCCCGGGCCAGGCCAGATTTCGTCGAGTTTATTCAGCGTTTCTTCTGTTAGTTTGACTGACAGGGCGTTAAGGTTCTGTTGCAACTGTTCGACGGTGCGCGGTCCGCTTATCGTTGCGGTTACCACCGGGTTGTGCAGCAGCCAGGCCAACGCTACGTCGGCCGGAGATTCACCCAGTTCGTCGCATAATGACTCATACGCTTCCAGTCGCGGACGTAGCCGATTGATCTGTTGTTGTAAGGCAGGTGTGGCCCTGCGACCGTCAGCGATCTTACGCAGTACTCCGCCCAGTAACCCCATTCCGATCGGACTCCAGGGAATAAGCCCAACGCCAAAATGACGTAGCGCCGGGATCACTTCCAGTTCGATAGTACGTTGTGTCAGGTTGTACAGGCTCTGCTCTGACGCCAGACCCAGCAGATTGCGCGCAGTGGCGGTGCATTGCGCAGTGGCGATATCCCAGCCAGCAAAATTGCTACTGCCGACGTAGGTTATCTTGCCCTCACGGATCAGTTGCTCCATCGCCTGCCAGATCTCTTCCCACGGTGTCGAACGATCGATGTGATGCATCTGGTAGAGGTCAATGTGGTCGGTGTTTAGTCGTTTCAGGCTCGCTTCGCAGGCGCGCTTGATATGATAGGCGGACAGGTATTTATCGTTGGGACCAGTGCCCATAGGCTGGTACGCTTTGGTAGCCAGTACGATGCTGTCGCGTTTTCCACCTTTGGCCAGCCAGCGACCGATAATTTCTTCCGATGTACCATAGCCTTTTTCCATATCCGGCGACTGCGGACCGCCATAGACGTCGGCGGTGTCGAAGAAATTGATGCCAGCATCGAAGGCTTCATCCATGATGCGGAAGCTGGTTGTCTCATCAGTGAGTTCACCGAAATTCATGGTCCCCAGAGCAATGCGGCTGACCCGCAGGCCGGTACGGCCCAAAAATGTATATTGCATGCTATCCTCCAATATATTTGAAATCATCAATGTGGTTGTTCCGTTGCCGGAGCGGAGAGAGATTTCGTTTTCGCTTTTAGTCATGTTTAGATGAACCACCGGGGCAAACACGGCTGACAGAAGCCAAACTGCGGAACCAGGCGGGAACGGATTGCGCCATCCGGCATTCTCATTTGCTCCTACTGTTAATCATTCTGCAGGTGACAAGAAATAATGCTGGCTGAGATACAACTGCTTACCAGGAATGACTGGAAGTGTAGTAAGTGGTGGTTGAAAGATTAATAGCGGTAAACTTGATGCCATTTTGAGTGAGATTCACTAATGCGGATTAAACCCATGCCCGCCGAAATATCCACCTTATAGTTTGAGACCAGGAGTGGGCTATGAACTGAGGAGTAAACTGATCGTCAGATCAATTCTTCACCGAAATTTCAGTGTGTCTTGGTATATCAGCACAAAACTGTTAGGTTAGTTCTTATTTCATATTTATAGATTGAAAAAAACCGGCTCAACAATCAGTATCTCTTCCATAAACTTAGCTCTTACTTCAGAAGAAGGTGAAAAATAAAGTTATTCGAAAATAACAATAAATCAAGAAATCAATAGACTAAAAAAATGATTAAATCACTGCTTATTTCCCTAATGAAAATTAAGTTAATCAACGATGCATCCATGTAATTAATGGATTGAACATATTATCCCAGAGGGAATTATAAATGAGAATGCTGAAACCCATCTTATTTATATCAAAGAGTAAATAAATTATAGGCTATATGAATTCGGTCTTATAAAGACTACGACAAGGTACTTTCACCTGAGTTTTGATAAACAGCCCATCTGAAAAGATGGGCTGTTTATCGTACTATCTCATTTGCAGAATAATGACGTTACTACTTGCAGGATCGGTGCGTTCCCGTAGTTCAGTCACCGTTTCCTGTTTGACCGGCGTACCGGTATTACCCCAGGATGAGCGAATAAAACTGAGCACATCAGCAATTTCCTTATCAGACAGCTGTTTACGGAATGGCGGCATACGATAGGCGTCTGGCATCCCATCAGCTACAACCCTGGCGGAACCATTGAGGGTCACATTTATTGACGACGAATCATCCACAAGCATAGAGGTCGCTCCTGCCAGCGGCGGTATCCACGGGGCCTGCCCCCGGCCATCAGCACCATGACAGCTACTACAACGCGCCATAAATGTTTGGGCACCAGGCGTTTTTAATCTTTCTGACAGGGTCAACTTGCTCATGGTTGAACCATCATATTGCCATGCCTGTGATTGGTTATTGCTGCCAGCCGGTAGTGATTTCAGGTAATGCGCAATCGCTTTCAGATCATCATCGCTCATATATTGCGTTGAGTTATTGAAAACATCCGCCATTGATCCGAAAACAACACCATGTTGATTACGCCCGGCTTTCAGGAAGGTAAAGACATCCTCTTCACTCCAGCGTGACATGCCCGTGTTAACGTCACCTCGCAGACTCGGTGCATACCAGCCATCCAGAGATGCCCCCGCCAGGAAATGTTCACTGGAATCATCCAGGCCTTTTTCGTTGAAAGCCAGTGTGCGGGGGGTATGGCAACTGCCACAATGTCCCGGACCTTCGACCAGATATGCGCCACGATTCCATTGCTCATCCTGGCCCACTTTTGGCTGCCATGAGTCAGTTGGGGTAAACGCGGTATTCCAGAATGCCAGCGGCCAGCGCATATTCAATGGCCAGGGTATTTCACTGGGTTTATTTTCCTGACTCACCGGTTTTACATCATGTTTGAACCAGGCATAAAGTGCGCGAATATCCTCATCACTGAGTTTCACGTATGAAGGATATGGCATAGCGGGATATAACCGATGCCCGTCCTTCGCTACCCCTTTCCGCACAGCACGATCGAAATCTGCGAGGCTGTAGGTACCGATACCTGTCGCATTGTCCGGGGTAATGTTGGTGGTGTAGATATTCCCTACCGGAGTAGCCATTTTCAGCCCACCCGCGAAAGGCGCGCCTTCCGGTATACTGTGACAGGCCACACAGTCACTCAGGCGGGCAACATATTCACCCTGTTTAAGCAGCTCAGCCGTTGATGTATCAACCTGATCACTGGAAGCAAAAGGCGAAGAAGGTGTCCGCAACGCCCAGGCTGCAACGGCAATGATAACGATCAGTAAAATGATCAGTGCAATACCAATCCTGCGTTTTGTCATATTGTCATTCCTCCGTGTCTGAACAGGATCAGGTAAAGTCGTAACGGGATAACGGCATGCTACGCACGCGTTTGCCGGTGAGCCTGAACACGGCGTTGGCGACTGCCGGAGGAACAGCCGGAAGCGGCGGTTCACCAATACCGCCCATCTTTTCCCCACTTTCAACAATTTTTACATGGACTTTTGCCATCGCCGAGGGGGGTAAAATGGGGTACAGGTCATAGTTACGAGCCACCGGTTTACCCTGCTCAAAGACACTTTCTTCCAGCAGAACCTGGGATAATCCCAGCGCCACAGCACTGTTCACCTGCGCCTCAATAATTGCCGGATTGACGATACTTCCAGGATCAATCGCTTCCCATACGTCATGAACCCTGACCTTGCCATTGACGATAGATACCTCGGCAACTGCTGCCGCTTCAGTTCCAAAAGGAGAGGCCATCGCAATGCCACGCGCTCGCAGGGACCCGTCAGGCGCTGTGAAAGGTCCGGGTTTCCACCCTCCCGAGAGATCCACCACCGCATGTAGCAGGTTTGTCAGCCTTTTATTGCCCTGCAATAAATGCAAACGTAATTCGAAGGGATCCTTGCCGCCAGCCTGTGCGATTTCATCAAGGAAACTTTCATAGAGGAAATCATTCATGGAATTACCGACTGAACGCCAGTAGCCAAGCAATACCGGTCCCTTTTTATAGATTTGCGCAATACGACGGTTTGGGATCGCATAGGCCTTGTTGGTGAGACCTTCTACGGCTGTCTCGTCCAGTTTTTCTCCACGTTTCCCCGCGATCCCTTCTGTGGGTCCTTCGGTAATGCTGACAACGTCAAGTGCGACCGGATAACCTGCTGCGTCCAGCCCGGCATGAAAACGCACGGCGGCCATCGGGCGGCGCGTGTCACGTAAAAATTCCTCCTCACGACTCCAGATAACCTTAACAGGCCGCCCTACCGCCTTAGCTAACTGTATCGCCTGGGGATATACCATGGCCGTGTCATAAACAAAGTGTCTGCCAAAAAAACCGCCCAGCAATGGAGAATGAATGAAGATCTTTTCCGGAGGGAGGCCGGTGCGTTTTGCTGCATCAGCCTGAAACATCTCAGGTGCCTGATTTGGCATCCATAGCTCAAGGGAACCATCGCCATTAAAACGAGCGAGTGTAGACGGCGGCTCCAGCTGGGCATGATTCAGGTACTGCGAGTGGTAAGTCGCTTCGATTTTGGTGTGCGCTTTGGCCAGTGCATCGCTCACATCGCCCTTAGCCTCAGCCTCATCCCCGCGACCAGGCTCATTAGCCAGTTGTTCGGCAAATTTATCTGAAGAGAAATCTGCTGGCATATAACGGTCACGTTCATTCTCTGCGGGTTCAATCCAGGCTACCTGCAACGCCTCTGCAGCACGTTTTGCGTGCCACCAGCGTTCAGCAACTACGGCAACCGCACCAGGTAAACGGTGAACCGAATGAACGCCCTTCATCACTGCTACCTGAGCCTCATTGCGGATATCACCCGGCATTAAACCTATACGCGGTGCATGTTGCACGGCTGCATGTAACATACCATCAACTTTACAATCGATACTGTAGATAGCCCGCCCTGTGGCTTTGCTATGCATATCCAGGCGAGGCACCGGTTTGCCAATCCAGCGAAATTGACTGGGGTCCTTAAGTTTAACCGTGGCAGGGTCGGGCACCGCCATATTCATTGCCCGGCCCGCAAGCTGACCATAGGACAGAGTTCGGCCCGAAGCCGTATCAATAACTTTGCCAGGTTCAGTGATCAACGATGCCACAGGGACATTCAATTCATCTGCGGCTGCCTGGAGCAGCATCTGACGGGCCAGCGCTCCCAGTCGGCGCATGGTGTTGTAACTCATTCGCACGGACATACTGCCGCCGGTAATGCGGATACCAATGTCCATAACCTTGTAGTCAGCACCAGCCGGGGCATTCTCCACGATGAAGGTTGATGGATCGGCGTCCAGCTCCTCACCGACAATTTGCGCCATACCGGTAAAAATGCCCTGCCCACCTTCAACAAATGGGCAGAGAAAACGGATGCTGTTATCCGGACGAATTTCAAGAAAAGCAGGCACGCGTGTTCCTGGGGGAGTCGGCGCAGCTGTTCCCTGCGCCCGTGCCTCGCCAACGGGTAAACCGAAGCCAAGGACAAAAGCACCCGCAACTGTCCCGGCCGAGGCCAGCAAAAAGCGACGACGTGAGAGATTGGCAGCCTGCCCCTCTTTCATCTGGCTCAGTTTCAGGGAGAGAAACTCAGGGAGTCGTTTCATACATCGCCTCCCTCACCTGCAATCTCATGAATCGCCGCGCTTATCGCGTTATAGGTGCCACAGCGGCAGAGGTTAACCATTGCAGCGGCAATTTCAGCGTCTGTTGGGTGGGCAACCTGCTTCAACAGTGCCGTTGCCGCGATAACCTGCCCAGACTGGCAATAACCGCACTGTGGAACCTGATGTTTGACCCAGGCAGCAACCACCCGTTTACCGACATCATCAGCTTCAATGGCTTCAATCGTCGTGATGCGCTTACCTGCGAGCTTATCAATCGGAGTGACACAGGAACGAACTAACTGCCCGTCCACCATCACGGGACAGGCACCACATTGCGAAAGTCCGCAACCATATTTGGTTCCGGTCATACCGAGGTCATCTCTGATTACCCATAGCAAGGGGGTATCAGCCTCAGCATCGACCTGAACGGTCTGATTATTGATGAGAAGTTCCATATTGCTCCAGTAAAAGTCAGGTTGTTATTTTTAAAATCTTCGCTGCATCAGAAGACATTCCTGCTGCTCAGGGTCAGGACCGATAGTTACAAAGCAGAAGCGTGAGAAACCCGGCTTCCACGGCCAATCACCAGTGAGGAAATCACCAGCAGAATGATGCCGCCGGTAAAGGAAGCAACGACAGAAATACGATCCAGAAGTACACCACCAAAAGCCCCGCCGAGCATGATCGATAGCTGAATACAGGCAACCATTAATCCGCCACCGCTTTCCGGCTCATCACTCATGACTTTAGCCAGCCAGGTTGACCAGCAAACCGGCACTGCCGCATTTACCGCTCCCCACAGCACCATCATGCAGGCGACTCCTGCAATGGACGTGTCCATCACCAGCATGCCAAGTGTCGCAGCAGCCATGACGACAGGCAGCCAGCGCAACATGCCATAGAGATGTTCTTTCTCCAGTAAGCGGCCCGCCCCCCAGGTGCCGATAAATCCTGCGGCACCTAATCCCAGCAACAGCAATGAAAGCTGCTCAGGACCAGCACCGGTTTTGGTTTCCAGAAAAGGGCGAAGATAAGTAAAAGTGGTAAATGCACCTGCAAAACTGAACATCACCGCCAGCATGCCAAAGCCCACATTACGTCGCTTAAGCAAACCAAATACACGTGACACCGGAATCGCTTTTTTGGGCGGCATGGCTGGCAGGCTGAATAACTGCCAGATCAGATTCAGGATCACTAAAGGAACTAAACCCCAGAACACCTCACGCCAGCCGAGCACACCGCCCAGCCAGGCACCGATGGGGGCCGCAAACGCAGTAGCCAGCGAATTTCCCATATAAATCATCCCCAATGCTCGCGGAACAAGATTTTCCGGTACCAGCTGCAACACCGTGGCGGTAGAAAGTGACCAGAATCCACCAATTGCCATTCCCAGAAATGCACGGGCAATCATAAGCAGGGTGAAATTGGGTGCCAGTGCAATCAATACTAATGAGCTTAGCATTAATAAGGTCATTGCCAGCAGAATGTGGCGACGGTCAAATCGCCCCGAGAATGGCGCGATCAGCAGGCTGGTCAGGACCGCAAAAAATCCTGACACGGAAATGGCCTGTCCTGCCATACCCTGGGTGGCATGAAGGTCATTCGCGATTGGGGTCAGTAAACTGACTGGCATAAATTCCGAAGCAATCAGCATGGCAACACAAAGCGTCATTGAACCGACAGCGTTCCACATTTGACTTCGGGTGTGGGCAGAAATTGACGTTGGAATCGTCATAAATTCCTCTTAAAAAAGGTTTTCACCTACGTCGTGATAGACATGAGTAGTTTCAGGAGAATTAGCAAAAGTTTGCAGGGATGTAGAGACTTTCTCGAATTCATATTTTCATATGTAACAATGACTATAACTATTAATCAGGTGGCTTAGAAGTCAGAATGGCTAATATTGGCTATTAGCTATTTTAATTAATGTGTTTACGCAGGAAATGCCATCATAGATGAGCAATTAGTGATGCAACTGATTTAAAGAGAATGATTCACATTAGTATTTAAAATGTCATCGCAAACGATATTTCAGGATATAAATCATAGTTTTGCTAACCCTCTTCCCAGGAAAAACTTTGTGCAAAATCTCGATATTCAGGTATTAAATGAAGCATTGAACTGGGCAGAAAACCAAGAGATCTGGCTCTGTACTGTATTGAGCACTTTTGGTTCCTCACCTCGCCCACCTGGAACCATGATGGTCATCCGACATGATGGAAAATTGTGCGGATCATTATCAGGGGGGTGTGTGGAAGAGGATTTTCTGGCGCGAATGCTACGTTCAGAATTCAGTCTTGCTTCACAAGTCATTCGTTATGGTGATGGGGGCTTAACACCTGACCGCGCACTTCCATGTGGTGGTGTATTAGATATTCTCGTTGAGAGGCTTCCCAAAGGTGAAATAAGCATTGCTTACCTTATGCACATGAAAGAAGCAATCAGCGGCGCTTTGACGCTAAAAAAGATTATTCAGTTACCCGGTTCCTGCACCTACCTTCAACCTTGCGAGTATTCCAGTAGCACCATTGCGCATTATGATGATCGCCAGGTACATCTGACATTGGCAGCTGCCCCCAGGTTGATTATTGCCGGGTTGTCGGTGGTCGCCATTTTTTGTGCCAACTATGCCGTTTCGCTGGGATTTGAGACGCTGGTCTGTGAAAACCGACCGGACGCATTAGCGAATTTTTCCACAAGCCTGGTGAGTGAGGTCAAAATCATTGAGCAATTTCCAGCCAGTTATCTTGAGAAATATAGCTGTCATGCTAATACAGCGATTGTTTCTTTGACACACGATCCGCGGATGGATGATTTAACCATGATGGAAGCAGTCCACACACCTGCATTCTACATTGGAGCGATGGGGTCGATAAAAAATAGCCTGCGTCGTCGCGAACGTTTGCGCGGTATTGCAGAATTAACTGATGTTGATTTGCAGCGAATTCATGCACCGATAGGTTTACAAATAGCCAGTAAAACCCCTGCTGAGATAGCATTATCAGTCATGGCGGATATTGTTCGACATAAGAATGGGAAATCGGGTGACAAATAGCCACCCATTCCATTGGTAAAGAATACGTTATACAAATATGGAGAGTAATCCGCTTACTTTAAATTTATCGAGGGCGCACTGTACCGCAGAGCATCTACTACCATTGAGAAAGCGGTAGAAGGCTGACGACGGCTGGGATAATAAAGATAATAACCCGAAAATGATGGACACCAGTCTTCAAGTACGCGCGTCAGTTTTCCTTCTTCCAGATAAGGCGAAAACTCTTCTTCAGGTAGCCAGGCAATACCATGGCCCGCGAGCGCGGCATCCACTACATGCACCGATGTATTAAAAATAACCTGACCATCAACACGTACATTGACCTGCTTATCGTCATGTTCAAATTCCCAGATATAAAGTCCACCAGCACTCACCATGCGCAGATTTATACATCTATGATGAGTCAGCTCTCGGGGATTTTGAGGAAGAGGGTTGTCTGCAAAATATTTGGGTGACGCAACCACAGCCATACGTAGAGCAGGACCAATTGGCACTGCGACCATATCTTTGTCAATGGTGTCCCCGAGTCTTACCCCAGCATCAAATCGATCGGCCACGATATCGGTAAAACCATAATTGACATTGAATTCAATATTAATATCGGGGTATTGGTGCATAAGTGGGGAGAGTTTTGGCAATAGCGTCGTGCGCAGAACGTGATCACCACAGGTAATGCGCACCGTACCGGCAGGTTTTTCGCGCAGCTCTGTCAGGTTCTCCAGTTCCATCTCTATCTCATCAATATGTGGCCCGATTGACTGCAGTAGTTTTTCACCAGCAGCCGTTGGTGCGACACTCCTCGTGGTTCGGGTCAGAAGACGAATCTTTAATCTGGCCTCTAACGCCGTTACAGACTGGCTTAAAGCAGACTGAGTCACGCCCAGCATTGCTGCAGCTCGGGTAAAACTGCCCTCACGCGCAACGGCGATAAAAGAAACCAGGTCGTTCAGGTTGCGCTTTATCATATCTTTTCCTCGGGAAAAACTTTAAACCCTGCTTATAGCTTCATTTAAAATGACTTAATTCACTGACTTCAAGCGAATGGTTAAGGGATCGCGGAAGATTTTACCTTACAGGAAGCTGATGTAATTAATCAATTGAGCTACTTCAATGAATGTTTTTCCAGCTGAAATTATTACCAGAAAGGTTAAAGAAGAATATGTTTATTATCCAGGAGGGGGGGATAAAAACAAGGCAGTGAAGATAATACAAACCTGGACCGATGCAATTGCTAAAGTATCGGTAAAACCAGAGGAACTCTTCTCAAGTCCATCTGGTCAAGTGCTGTCAGTTAGTCAACAGTTGTTGAGCAGGATAACTATCCGCACATTGTTTCAGAGCGATGAGTTTTCCATCCCGTACAGTCCAAAGGTGGGAAAAGCGCACATCTGCTTTTCTTCCATCTTTACCAACACCGTGATATTCGCCTAAGACAAATACATGATTGTCCTCATCGCCATAGTATTCCCGTGGTTCTGTGCTCCAGGATGCAAACAATGGCATGAATTGTCCAAAAAAATCCTTCATCGTACTGTCGTGCCCATAATAGATACCGCCTTTCGGGAATCCGGGTGCGATATCCCAGACGATGTCCGATGAGAACAGCTCTTTAATGATTTCCGGGGCAGCACCGGACTCGTAGAGACGACGCACAAGGGAAATATTTTCAGCCTTAGACATCTTTACTCCTTAATTTCTACTCGAGTAATCAAAAATGCGTAATTACGTTTACATTGGCGATCTAAAGCGATGACATATCGATGACAAACCGATATTTGACATCCCCTTTGAGCATGCGTTCATATGCCTCATTGATCTGTTGGATTTGAATGACTTCAACATCTGAAGTCACACCATGTTCGCCACAGAAATTCAGCATTGCCTGCGTTGATGCGAGACCACCAATGAATGAACCTGCAATTGATTTGCGTCCAAATACCAATGATCCTGCAGAAACCGGTTCATTAAGCGGCCCCATATACCCAACAAGTACCAGAGTGCCATTAAAATTGAGCGTTGGCAGGTACGGATTGACATCATGTTCATAGGGAACGGTATCAATGATTAAATCGAAGCTTCCCGCTACAGACGTCATCTGCTGAGGATCTGTCGAAAGCACCACATGATCAGCACCAAGTTGGCGGGCATCATTTTCCTTGCCAGGTGACCGGGTAAAAAGCGTAACTTCAGCACCGAGTGCTTTAGCAAGCTTCAGAGCCATATGACCAAGCCCACCCAGCCCGACAACAGCAACACGGCTACCGCGGCTAATCTTCCATTGCTGAAGCGGTTCCCAGGTGGTTATTCCTGCACACAATAGCGGTGCAGCGCCAGCCGGATCTAATCCTTCAGGAATGCGAAGTACAAACTTCTCCTGCACAACCATCTGTTTTGAATAACCACCAAAAGTGGGATTATGATCATGTCTGTCAGTGCTGTTATAGGTGAAGGTCGCACCTTCAACACAATGCTGTTCAAACCCCTGACGACATGGATTGCAATGCTGGCAGGAATCAATCATACAACCGACACCAATAGTATCGCCTGGTTTAAACCGGGTAACGGCGTCACCAACCTTTACTACTTTCCCGATAATTTCATGCCCAGGCACAACTGGATAGCGCGTATACCCACCGTGATTTCGTGCAATATGAAGATCGGTATGACAGACACCACAATAGAGAACATCCAGAACAATATCATCCTGCCGCGGTTCACGCCGTTCAAAAGAGAAGGGAACCAGGTCCTGATCCGCGGAGTGAGCAGCATAACCAAGAATTTTCATATTAAAACCTTCCGGATGTTCTCAGCGCTTTCCTGCGACAAACTGCTGAGTAAGTTCTGCAACTCGTTTACCTAAATACCTGGCTGTATCCAGGTCGCTCTTAATCGGTGAAAGTTCCGGGGATTCGTCCTTTGAAAAGGCCATGGCACCCAGCCAGCTGCCAACACGGTTAAGTTCTTCATCACTTTTACCGGGGAAAAGATCCAGCCCTGCCCACACCATGCCGTGTTGAGCGGCAAACAGGGACAACGTAATTAGCGAGTTAAGCTTATCGCCATGCTGTGAACCAGAATTCGTAAAACCAGCGGCAAACTTATTACGCCATGTCTGCGGTACCCATGCGGTTCTGGTCGAATCTTCCATGAATTGCTTAAATCGGGCGCTGACCGTTCCGTTATAGGTCGGAGAACCAAAAATGATCGCATCGCTGCTGGCAAGATTATCCCAGTCAACTGGGCCGTCAGCCACGGCGATCAATCGTGCTTCAGTGTTTGCAACGCTGCTCACACCCTCAGCGACTGCTTCTGCTTGTTTTTTGGTATGGCCATAACCGCTATCGTAGACAATTGAAACAATCATGTTTCTGTTCCTGAATGATGAATAGTTCAGCAATTCTGCCCTGATATAAACTCAACTGGAAGTAGATGGTTAGTTGAACAAATATCAACTTTAAGTTGATAATCAGCACTGGCTGTGTGCAGCATGAAAACGTGGGAATGTTCTGGAGGAGCGTATGGATTCATCGAATCAGGTTCGAACAATTAATTCCTTTATTAACGCAGCGGATGCTGGAAGTTTTGCAGCCGCAGGCCGAATACAGGGGATTACCTCGGCAGCAGTCAGTAAAAATGTCGCCAGTCTGGAAAAAACGCTCGGTGTGCGTCTGTTCAATCGGACCACGCGAACACTCAAGTTGACCGAAGAAGGAGCCGCTTTTTTGCATGACGCGAGAATGGCATTGAACGCCCTGGATGCAGCGATTGATAAGGTCACGGCGCAACGCTCAGAACCACAGGGTCGGGTGCGGATTTCCACGAGCGTGGCAATCGGGCAAGGGCAACTCATGCCACTGATTCCCGGACTTCTTTCCCGTCATAAAGGTCTCTCCGTAGCTGTCGACTTTGATGACCGCATGGTAGATCTTGTTCGTGACGGTTATGACCTCGCATTACGAGGAGGACGTATTCACGATTCCGCACTGATTTCACGCCCTATATGTCGTCTCAACTCGGTGCTCGTTGCCTCAACTGAGTACCTTTCCCGGTATGGCGTGCCCCGAACTCTTCCAGAGCTGGAGCATCATAATTTTATTGCGCGTCGTTTTCTGGGGGGAGTCGTCGATCCGTGGAACTTCATGTCTTCCGATGGCAGCATAACGACTATGATGCCTGCTGAAAGCGCTGTTCTGACACTCTCTGCACCTGAAGCAATTGTTGGAGCAGCCCTGGATGGTATTGGTGTGGCTCAGGCTGCCGTACATCTCGCATGGGAGCATTTATTATCGGGTAAGCTTAAAGTTGTTATGCATGAACAGCATCACCCAGGAAACTATGAAATGGTGCTCCAATATCCACACCGAGCCCTGATCGCTCCTCGCGTAAGAGTGACTGTGGATTATCTGCTAGAAATGTTTGCCGCTAATGAAGCGTTACATGTGCCTCTGGAATCGCTTGTCTCTTACTCTGCATGACGTTTGGTCTTTTTCATCAGCGATACAGAGTAACGATTAATGCTTATGGATACAGTCACTACGACCGTAATGAAATATTTTTTCTTCCCGCCCTGCATGATCACTTAAAGGGGATAGTAGGAAAACTAATTAATGCCGGAACCTTTATTACGTTATTTTAGCTAAAGTTAACGTTCTGATGACGAGAATACAAAAGCCTATCCAATCAACTACCAGATTATCACGCACTACTCTGTTGGACTGGTTGTAATATCAGGAGTCTATATCACCAATATGTCCAAATCTGAATACACAGCAAGTTTCCCACTCTATAAACTGCTTGCGCTATCGACGACGGCATTTTTAATTATATTAACTGAAACTATGCCAGCAGCACTTATGCCTGCGATGGCAGATAGTCTGGGACATTCACGCGCCGGTATCGGTCAATTAGTTTCGTTGTATGCCCTGTCTTCAGCAGTAGCCGCAACCCTGTCGTTGCTGTTACTCGTACTTTTCCTCGCAGGCCATTATATGTCATTTTGGTGCTAACTTTCGCCGTGGCCAATATGGTTACGGCCTTTTCAACATCTTATGCTTTAACCGCAGCCTCCCGTGTATTGGCTGGCCTTGCTGCCGGTGTTGCATGGCCCGTAATTTGTGGATATGCCATAAGCCTTGTTGCACCCAGTAAAATGGGGCGTGCCGTAGCGATTACCCTCGCAGGCAGCACAATTGCAATGGTCGCAGGTTTGCCAGTGGGTACCCTACTGGGTGTTCTGCTGGGTTGGCGTTACTGCTTTGCTCTTCTGTCAATTTTGGCATTTTTCATCGTTTTATGGGTGCTTGCAACCGTTCCATCGAGACCCGGTGAAAACAAAAAATCCAGAGATTCCGTCTACAGGGTTATTCGCACCCAGGGCCTGCTACCGATCCTGATTACCGCATTTTTCACCATCCTTGCGCACTATAACCTTTACACCTATATGGCTCCTCTCGCTGAGTCTTTACGCCTGCCAGGAAGCACAACTGGCGGACTGCTACTTTTTGGCTTTGGTGCACTGAGCGGCGTCATCATTGCCGGACGCTACATTGATAAGCGACTGAGAATACTGACCTTAGCCGCACTGATATGTACCGCTCTTATGATGATGACATTGTGGAGCCAGCCGCATCTGCTACTGGCTTCACCAGCATTGTTCTTGTGGGGAGCGTCGTTCGGTGCCATGCCAACCGTGTTTCAGTCTGCAACAGGACGAGTAGCTGGAAGCAATGCTGAACTGGCAACGGCTATGCTAACCACAGTCTATAATCTGGGCATTTTCGGTGGAGGTGCTGTCGGTGGTCTGGTAATTAGCCATTATAACGTTTTAAACCTTACGCTGGTTTCGCTATTTACCATTGCTATTTCCCTGTTAATTGTGGTGAAAAGCAACCGTTACGCCTTTCCGAAGACGTCCAGTCCAGCAAACTATCGCTCATCAACATAAGGTGAAACCTATGCGTACCATTGGATATGCTGCACAGGACGCCCAGAGTGCCCTGTCTCCTTTTTCGTTTGAGCGCCGCGATCTGCGCGAAGACGATGTTGCCATTGATATTCTCTATTGCGGTGTATGTCATTCAGACCTGCATCAGACGCGCAGTGACTGGGCATGGGCTCCTACACTCTATCCTTGCGTACCAGGACATGAAATCGTCGGCAAAGTCAGCGCGGTCGGTAGTGCTGTCTCCCGCTATAAAATCGGAGACATGGTTGCAGTTGGTTGCCTGGTAGATAGCTGTGGCGAGTGTGATCAATGTCATGCGCATGAAGAAACACTCTGCCGCCAGGGAGTCACCGTCACTTACAACGGGCATGACCGCCAGACCGGCGCAATCACTTATGGAGGCTACTCCCGGCATATTGTCGTGCGTGACAGCTTCGTACTAAAAGTTCCGTCAAGTCTCGACATTAGCCGGGCAGCTCCCCTGTTATGCGCTGGCATTACCTGTTACACCCCGCTTCGTTCCCTGAACGTTGGGCCTGGGACACGAGTCGGTATTATTGGTCTCGGCGGCCTGGGTCACATGGGCGTTAAACTTGCTCACGGAATGGATGCAACCGTAACCATGATCAGCCGCAGCCCTGATAAAGCAGAAGATGCGCGCGCACTTGGTGCCGATGCGGTGCTATTGTCTACTGACGAAGAAGCGATGGGCGCCGCGCAAAATAGCTTTGACGTTATCATTGATACCATTCCCGTCAAACACGACCTTTCTGTTTATCTTCCCCTGCTCGATCTTAATGCCACCTTGGTTATGGTGGGTCAGATTGGCGCGATGGAAGGGTTTGACAGCTCGCCGTTAGTTTTTGGCCGCCGGCATATCACCGGTAGTCCGGTGGGGGGGGATTGCACAAACTCAGGAGATGCTCGATTTCTGTGCCGAAAAAGGCATTCTGCCAGAATGTGAGATCATTGCTATTCAGGATATTAATGAAGCTTTCAAACGCATGGAGAACGCCGATGTACGCTATCGCTTCGTTATCGATATGGCGACACTGGCGATGCCCTGACTCAAAACTTAACCGCGCTAAGTAATCGGGGGCGGGTAAAATAGCCTCCGCGTTTTAAGGGTCAGAACATCGGAAAATACTTCTGTTCTGACCCAAAATCGAATTGTATTACCAGGGTTGATTAGCTGGCCCAATAGTGAATTCGTTGATCGTGGTGTCTTCTGGTTGCTCTATTGCGAAAGCAACAACATTCGCGATACGGTCTGGAGATATGCCATAAGTGTCATAGATCCCCTGCATTTGTTCGAGAGCATCTTTGTCTTTGATGGTCGTCAGGAGTTCGGTGTTAATTGCCGCCGGATAGATGGTGGCAGTACGAATATTCGTTCCTTCCATCGCCGATTCCATACGCAAAACTTCCATAAAATCGCGTACAAACCATTTCGTGCCACCATACACAGCGCCACCGGGATAAGCTTTAAGCCCAGCTACCGAAGACGTGGCAATAACATGGCCTGATTTCTGGGACAGAAATGTTGGCAACACCGCAGCCACGCCATTTAAAACGCCCTTAACATTGACATCAACCATTTGATGCCAGTCATCGGTCTTCAAAGCGGAGAGAGGTGATACTGGCATCAGACCCGCGTTGAGGAAAATGACATCTAAACGACCAAAGGTGTCCAAAGCAAGTTTGACAATAGCGTCGTTCTCAGACTGGCTGGTCACATCCAGCACCTTATAAACAGCCTCGCCACCGTGCTGTTTAATATCTTCAGCAAGTTGCTTGAGTTTATCTTCACGTCTTGCGCCTAACACCACTTTCGCCCCCTTGCTGGCGAGAAGTCTGGCCGTAGATTCACCGATACCGGAAGAGGCTCCGGTGATGATAATGACTTTATCTTTGATCATAATAATTCCTGCTTCTGTTCAGATGGTATTAACTGCAATTGAACCTGTGAAACCAAGCCAGATTCGGGGCTTAACTTATGTCAGACAAACCCAAACGACGACGCAACTCATGTGCGGTAAGATGCGCGCGAAAACCGGGCCCTCCCGGCTGGAAACTAGCTGCCGATGCCAGATTACCGGTAATCACAGGATCGCAGCCGGCATCACGAACCAGTTGGGCAGCTAACTTGATCGCTCTGGCATCATCGCTGGCAATTGGCATACCAATCCTTTCCCCGGTTCCTCTTGCGGAAGAGGCCACGACCGTGGCATCAACAGCACTAAAAGCCCGTACTAAACGCGCTCCCGAAAAATACTTTTCGACCGCTTGAGCAACGCCTGACTCCCGAGCTTCACGATAGATCTCGCTATCGCTTCCCCCCCATGGATTGGTGGCATCCAATACGATTTTCCCCCGATAAGCACTCTTCAACTGCTGACCAACCTGGGGTACCGCATCGAATGGCACCGCCAGCAACAAAACAGTGCCAAATGTGGCGGCTTCAGCGGGTGAGCCAGTAGAAGCAAGCGAACCGATTTCCCGGGCCATAGGGGCCAAATCTTCGGGATGTCGGGAAGAAAACATCACGGCATGCCCCGCCCCCACCCAGAGTCTTCCCACGGTACTTCCTAACCAGCCTGCACCAATCACACCGATGCGCAATGGTGATGATGCCTGAGCCTGACGCGATAAAAATCCTGGCAGAACAGACATGACACCAAGACTTTTTATTAATGACCGGCGACTGAGCTTCATAAGTGTTTCCTTCTAATCATAAGAAACTTCTGCGCTCTTTGCGCTTACCTCTCCCTTCTGATGTGCCCGGCCCAGCCAGATACTTAAAGCGAACCAGACAATTGAGATTGGAACCGCAATCACTGCCAATTGAGGCAGACCAAGCCCAAACCCCATCAGGCCGATGTAGCTCCAGCTGGCGACCTGATCGCCACCCCTATAGATAACGGTGTCTATAAAGTTTTTTGACTTGTACCTATCTTCTCGTTCGCATGAGGTAAAAAGTATCTCTCGTGCAGGGCGTGCAAGCGCGAAATTCGCCGCTCTGCGGGCAACCTGAACAGCGACAAGAACAGTTGTACCTGGGTATAGAGCCAATGCAGCGAAACCTGCAATACTCACAAGGGGCAGGATAGCGAGTGTCGCCATAACACCCAGCTTGCTAATGAACCGACCGGTGACGAAAACCTGAATGAACAACGTGACTGAATTGACCCAGAGGTCAATGTTGGCAAAGAATGCTGTTCTGGCCGCCCGATCAGGGAAATCCTGTTGTGCGATACCAGCTTGCTGATAGTAGATAAACGTCGATGTAACTGAATATAAAAGGATAAATATCGCCAGTCCGGCAAGATATGGCGAGCGGAAGGTATGGATCATCCCTGCCATGATCCCTCCTCCTAAAGGCTTTCCCTGTTCAGATTCTCGCCCAGGATGTTTTAACATTTCCGCAATCACACATAATCGGCGAGAAGCCAACACGGCGAGTTCAAGTAATACAATTGAGATACAGATGAGCCAGGAACGACCGATTGCTTCGATCATCCCGGAAGTCAGTGCGGAACCGAGCATTCCCCCGATAGTTGCGCCAGCAGCAATCAAGCCAAAAAATTTCTTTCCCTGTTCGCCAGTAAAGATATCAACGATAAATGACCAAAAGACGGAAACCACAAACAGGTTAAAAACCGATACCCAGATAAAAAACCCCCGTCCAACCCAAACCTGCCAGTCCGGGGGGGAAAATTGCATTAACAATGCAAAAACAACCAGATTCATAGCGAAAAAACGGTACGACAGCGCGATAAATTGCCCGCGTGTCAGATTACGCACTGCCAGGGCGAACAACGGGCTGGCTATTAGCATCACGATGAGTGTTCCCGTGAACAACCACGGGAGATTATCAACACCCCCTGCCACCCCAGACTCATCCCGCAGGGGACGTAATACGTAATAAGCCAGGAACAGAGAGACGACATATAACAGCGACCATATCACTGCGCTGAATTCAGATGGATGAATGCCAACAAGCCTCTGCATCAGTCGGCGAACAGATTTATCCATTCTCGTTGCCTGGTTGTGCTGCTGGTGCGTTCACAGGAATAGATTCCCACCAGTGTGAAAATTTTTGCTCCTGCGCATCAAGATAAACAGGCTGGCCAGGCTGCGGGGTCCAGAGGGCATAGTGATGCTTCTGGCTGGCAGCGAGAATACGTTTGAAAGGATCATTCCAGTCATGCGGTGCAAGGGAAAATCGGCCTACGTGCTGAGGAAGCAGAGCGTGCGTTCGGAGTTCTTCAGCTGCCTGGGCTGCCTGTTCCGGATTCATGTGAACATTCGCCCAGCGGGGATCGTACTGCCCCATGTCGAGCGCAACCAGGTCAAATGGGCCAAACTGGCGACCAATTTCAGCAAAATGTGGCCCGTAGCCAGTGTCTCCGCTAAAGAAAAGCCGTCTCTGGGGAGAGATAAGAGCAAAACTCACCCATAACGTCTTATTCCTTATAAAAGTGCGTCCTGAGAAGTGACGTGCAGGCATAACATGAACCTGCAATCCCGGGGCAATGGTTATGGCCTCTTTCCAGTCAGCCTCATGAACTGCGGTCATGTCATATCCCCAGGCTTCGAAATCCGCACCTACGCCTAAGCCCACGATAACCTGACGGACTTTAGGCTTCAGAGAGACAATACTGTTGTAGTCCAGATGGTCATAATGGTCATGACTGATTAGTAGAACATCTATAGGGGGGATATCATCGACCGTGTAGAGGCCAGACCCTTTAAATTCTGTATTGATCCAAGGCAGCGGGGCCGCGTTATGGCTAAAAACCGGATCGATCAGAAAGCGCTTACCTGCCAGTTGCACGTAAAAAGAGGAATGTCCAAGCCAGATAACAAGATCCCTTGAGAGGTCAAGAGATTTGAGATCAGTTTTAATTGCAGGAATGGGGCCGGGCGGGCGAGTTTGCCCTTGACCGGTAAAAAGCGTCTCCATCCACATGGACCATTCTGATTGTTCTGTGGTTAGCATGGGCGTATTAATCTGGTTGCGGAAAGTTCCATTCACATAATTAGGTGATCGCTCTATTCGTGCCAGCCGCTCTCCTTTTGGAAGTGCCCCGAACTGAGGTTGTTGCAGATAGATAAAAACACCGGCTACGATCAATGCAATGGCTGCGGCGAAAATCATTATTGTTTTCAATCCAGTTTTCTTCATGAATGGCTTTCTCTGCAAATATTCATACCAGTTGGATACCAGTTGCGTGCGCAAGTTGAGCCAATAAATTGTTCTGAAAGTCGATATTTTTCACTGCCGGATTTGGCTGCTTTTTCTGCTGGTGATACCAGTAATTACCTGAGGTGAGAGCAGCGGGATCATGGCTTGTGGCAAGCCATTCCTGCGTCACATGGCCCAGTGTCAGGTCATCAGGAGCATTAGCCCCGCCCATTTTGGTAGGAACCCAGCCCGGATCCACAGCATTGCTGTAAACCTCAGGCCAGAGTCTCGCTACAGCTATTGCGAGTGTAGTAACAAAGAGTTTGCTATCTGAGTAAGAAGCAGTGCTTGTGTGACCCGTCCAGTCCAGACCATTCAGGTTTTCACTTCCTCCCGAGTGCATACTGCTACTCAGATAAATAATTCGTTGCGGGCGCTCAATCAGGGATGTCAGCATATATGGAGCCACGACATTTACGACCAGCAATGCAGTACCCGATATAATCCCGGCATTATGAATAACTGCATCCATTTTACCGATCGCGTTTACTTGCTGTGCCAGCACCCGGATTTGTGCGGTATCGGAGAGATCTCCAATTGTCGCCACGGCCCCTTTATCCAGTAGCGTCTTAACAGCTGATAACCTGGCTTTCGTGCGGACGTGAACCACGACATCGTGTCCCTGTTCAAGCAAACTCGTGGCCGCAGCCAACCCCAGACCATCGGAAGACCCCGTGATGAAGATGCGTGATTTTCCGGTAGAAACTGAATTTACAGAGTTCATGGAAAGTTCCTTATTAGCGATGGAAGATACCTGTGCCATTGCAGTGGAGATATTGAGCAATGAACCTGTAACTAAACCTCTTCCCATAACCTCTATGAACTTGCGACGTTCCAACTTTCTGCTCTCCAGACTGATGGGTGTGGAAGAATCATGAGTTCCTGAATATCCATAATTAACCCAAATCGGGCCGCGAGCTACTATGAATATTTTGGATGAATAAATGTGATTATATTAGATGCTAAAAACTTAATACGCTTATAAGAAAATCTAATTTTTCCATGATCACCTCCCCAGGAATAGATTGAAGCAATATGTCGTTATAAACATGACACATTAATATTCAATTAATTTTCAATCACATCGTATGAAAAATACCCCCATAATTAAAAAGAATAATTTCACACACTACAAATTAAGATCGATCAACCTATGGATTCGTAGAAATAAACCCCATGAGTTGTCAATAATTCATTATAAAGGTTCACATAATATCAGATAGTTGATGCATCTATAACATAACGATAGCGTGCTTTCTTATTCACAACATTCTCCCATGCCTGATTTATTTCTTCCGCTTTGATAACCTGAATCGTTGGGAGTATTCTTTTATCAGCGCAATAATTCACCACTTCCTGAGTTTCTTTCATTCCTCCAATCAGAGAGGCATTGAAATTAACACGAGCAGCTGCGAGAGCAAGCGCCGAGACTGAAAGCTGGAATGCTTCTGGCATACCAACTTGTGTAAAAGTACCCTCAGGTCTTACAAGAGCAATGTAACTGGAAGTGTCATATTGATAAGGAATAGTTGAAATCATATAGTCAAGTTTTGCTTTATAATTTGCCAACTTTTCAGGAGAGTCAACGACAATGGCTTCCTTCGCTCCGAAAGCAAGAATATCTTGTTCTTTAGAGGCGGAAGTAGTGAAAGCATACACCTCTGCACCTTTTGAAACAGCGAGTTTTATAGCCATGTGGCCAAGACCGCCAATACCGGCAACACCAACCTTCATACCTTTATGAATTTCCGCCTTCATTAGAGGAGAATAGGTAGTAATTCCTGCACAAAGCAGCGGTGCAGCTTCCTCAAAGGTGATATTTTGAGGAATATGAACTGCAAAATGATCGCGTACAACAATATTTGTTGAATAACCACCTTGCGATATTCCTGTGGGGGAAGTCGTTTCCGGATATCCATAGGTGAAAATGGTTTGCGGGCTATATTGCTCGGTATTTTCCAGCTGGTCTAGTTGTTCACGATGAAGTGTACTATTTACCATACAGCCGACACCAACCCGATCGCCGACCCTGAAACGAGTGACATTTTTTCCCACTGCGGCAACAATACCTACTATCTCGTGTCCCGGAACCTGAGGATACTGCTGTTTTCCCCAATGCCCCTTCATCTGATGAATATCAGAATGACAAATACTGGCAAATTTCGTTTCGATGAGAATATCATTATCGCCTGGCGAACGGCGTTCAAAAGACCAGGGTGCAAGCTTACCTGATGCATCAAACGCAGCATAACCCCGGGATTTGATATTTGCGTGTTTGCCAGAATCAGCAGCAATAGCGCGTAAGGGACTGGTTAAGAGTAATCCTGCACCTAACACCCCTCCGGTGCGAACCACGAAGTCTCTGCGACTTATATCTTTACTTTCAGTCATTTACATTCCCTCTGGAGTATTGATGAAATAGATAAGCACAAAAAAAATAGCTGAGTGTTTCATGATTCGGATGTTAGAAAACGCTTCTATCCAGCAGTAAACACAAAATCAGACATGTTACTTGCACCAAATCATTTACTTTCAGCCAGTGAAAATGACGATTAAATCAATATAGTCCGGCCCTGGTGACCGCAGATAGACAAAAAAACCAAATTTATTGCCTGATACTCCATGTTTTGAATTTTAAACTACTTCCCGAATGACAAATCATTATACTGCGCTGCATATATGAATATCGGGGGTGATATGTTAATAGGTGATCGTCCAGCACCAGTCTTTTTCCGCGACTTCGAGACTACGCGCATCTCGATTGCGCACACTATTGAAGGACTAATTGAACGAGAACAGGACTATGAAAGTCTTGTACCTGGCCTGACACTTTTCCGTCGTGATAAACCTCAACCGCCTAACCCCTGTTTTGTCGAGACCAGCATAGTGGTGGCGGTCCAGGGGCAGAAGCAGATGTTGTCAGCAGGCAAAGCATACCCTTACAGTGCCGCGAAGTTCCTGGTAACATCTATGGCTATGCCCGCGAATTCTCAGGTACTTGAGGCAAGTGCGGAATCCCCATGCCTTGGTCTTACATTAAAACTCAACATGCGCACCATGGCTGATATCATTGCACGCGGTTTTATTCAATTGCCATGTGCTCGTCCTGCTGGAAGTTTCGTCAGTATTGGTCTTGGCACTTTGGAATATGATTTACTGTATGCTTTAATGAGGATGATTAATTTACTGCAAGAGCCTGAATCAATTCAATTTTTGGCCCCGCTAATTGAATATGAAATTCATTATCATCTTTTGCGAAGCGATGTAGGTCGATATTTGATTCAGATCGCAATGGTAGGGAGTAAAGAACGACGCATTGCCAAAGCGATTGATTGGTTAAGAGAACATTACCGACAGGAATTGCATATGGGTGCCCTGACAAGGCATGTGCAAATGAGTAAGTCGAGCTTATATCAGCATTTTCGCGAACTCACAGACATGACCCCGTTACAATATCAGAAATGGTTACGCCTGAATGAAGCAAGACGCCTGATGTTCGAGGAAGGTCTCAACGCATCAAGTGCAGCTTTTATGGTCGGGTATCAAAGCCCATCACATTTCAGCCGTGAATATGGTACTCTGTTTGGCTTATCCCCTAAGCGCGACATTGAAAACCTACGCAGTCGATTTAAAAAATGACACAACAAGAATACTTTAATTTTTCACATCAAATCTCAATTAATTAGTAATATTCACTAAGGTAATGAATAAAATCCTATAATGTAATGTATCTTTTAGTGATACTCTTAAACCATTCTGAAACCGGTGCAAATAAAATTCATTATTAATGAACAACGTTTACATGGATACTGGGTATTGGGTATTGGGTATTGGGTATTGGGTATTGGGTATTGGGTATTGGGTATTGGGTATTGGGTATTGGGTATTGGGTATTGTTTCATTTTCCACTCTCCATTTCACTTTTTACTGTTAGGGCATTTGCTATTGATGTTATTCCTGATGCTTCAGGAAATAAAATAGCTGGCATAATTCCTGAAATTATGAATAGGTGCAAAAATGAATAGAAATGAAAAGATAATTATTGAGCTAACTGAATGGATTGATAACAATCTAACAGGAAATCTCAAAATTGAGGAGGTCGCGAAAAAATCCGGCTACTCTAAGTGGCACCTTCAACGCATGTTTCAATGTACAATGAATATTACTTTAGCTCATTATATTCGCGATAAAAGATTAGCTTTAGCAGCTCTTGACCTCAGCGGTAGCAATGAGAGCGTGCTGGACATTTCCCTCAAATATGGTTACGACTCACAGCAAGCATTTACTCGTTCATTTTCAAAGAAATACAATATACCTCCAGCAACCTGGCGGCGTCTCAATTTTCAATAAATAGAATTATTACAAAAGTTACTTTATAGAGGAACACTCCCAGGTGAGTCAGGAGTTAAACATCAGATTAATGCTTCACTGCTATGCAGATCGGCGGCAATCGACGTGCGCAGGCTGACCGGCATGAACTCCGATGCCACCCAAGCAAACGCCGAGAGTGACAAAGCCAGTACCGATCCCCTGGCAAGGCGGGATCGGGAGTGATGGTTCATCATCTTCATTGCCTATCTGGGATACCTGCAACCGTAAAATCAAGAATTATCCGCCCTCGCAGGCTCCCCTCTTCCACGCGGCGATGCGCGGCCGCTGCTTCTACAGCCGGATAGACCGCTGCCACCCTCAATGGCAATACCCCCCCCTCTTCAGTCAGTTTCCCGAGCTGGGAAAGGGCAGCATGGTCCGTAATGCGCTCCCTGACATTAACAAATACCGCCTTAATTTCACGTTCAAAGCCGTCTGTATTGCCAGGACGAAGCGTGATCACTGTCCCGCCAGAACGGACGGCGGGAATTATCTGCTCTCCCAGACCGGCTGTATCGACCACTGCGTCCACACCATGGGCACAGACACTGAGGATACTCGCCACCAAATCACCGCCACGTGCAATCACACTTTTCGCACCCACTGAACGCATGAAAGGCTCGTCTGCCGGTGACGCAACGGCCAGCATGGTAAGGTTGCCATGACTCCCAAGTGCGACAGTACTGGTGCCCACGGCCCCTGCAGCACCAGTGACCAGAACGACAGCTCCGGGTGGCAAATCCAGCGTATCCAGCGCGGTGCGGGCTGTTAAGGCATTCATCAGAAAAGAGGCTGCGGCCGGGAATGTTGCTCCTGCAGGGATCGGAATTACGGATGCGGCGGGTAAACACACATACTCACTGTATCCCCCGTAACTGCCAAAGTTATCGACCACGCCCGTTACCGCCAGGCCAGCAGTAAGTCCCAATGCGACCTCCACGTCATCACCGACTTCATCAATCGTACCGGCTATGTCCATACCGGGGACATACGGAAGCTGTGCCCCGGCAAACCAGTCAGCCAGAGAACCTTCACGAACCATGATATCGACGGGATTTATCCCTGCCGCACGAACTTTTACCCGCACCTGCCCCGGTAAAGGATGGGGTGTTGGAAGCTCTACGGGTCGCAGAACTTCGGGGCCTCCATAAATATTCAGTCCCATTGCAAACATGTTGATTCCTCCTGTTGAACGGGTTCACTCAACCCGTGAGATAGTTGTATTGATCCAGCCTGGCTGACGCTCTGCGACAGAGCCATTGAGGATTTTCCCGATGCTAATGACGCCCGGCGAATCCGGACCCTGTCCCCGGTAAAACGCCATGTTTCCCCACGGGGCGTAATAAGCAATGTCGCCGGCAGCCTCCGTCGGAGCCCCATCTTCGTAGAGATCGACGTGGCCGGCACCCGGGACCTGGTACGATGCTCATGATTCCTTATGATTGCAGGTGCTGTACGTTTGTTGTGTGTTTTAACGAGGCATAATGGAAAATTCAGGCCTCGTTTCGGTCTCACTCAGACGAGGTGTGTGGTGAAAAAGTCAGTCAGTTTATCAAACGGGATCTTATCAACTCGGTCATACAGGTCGGTATGGTTAGCCCCCGGGATGATCATCAGTTCTTTCGGCTCAGCGGCCGCTGCATAAGCAGTTTGACTGAAATAAAGTGAATGGGCTTTTTCGCCATGAATGAACAACACCGGCCGGGGAGAAATTTCGGCGATGTAGGTCAGTATTGGCATGTTCATAAAGGAAAGAGGGGTGGTCATTGTCCAGGCGTTACCCGAGTTAACAGCCCGCGGATGGTAACCCCGGGGCGTCATATAGTAATCGTGATAGTCCACCATAAACTGGGGCTCGCCCCCCTTTAATAGGTTATAAGGTGGCTGGTAGGCTGGCTCGCCATTCTCAGCATCCACCCAGCGCTGACGGCCCAGATTTTCCAGCGTCTGGGTACGCTGCGCGAGGGTTACACTGTCGTTATAGCCCTTTGACATGACCCGGGTCATGTCGTACATAGTGCTGGCGACCACAGCCTTCACTCTTTTATCAACAGCAACTGCATTCAGTGCCATTCCGCCCCAGCCACATACCCCGATAATGCCAATGCGTTCCCGATCGACCGAAGGATGCAGACCGATATAGTCAATGGCGGCACTGAAGTCTTCCGTATTGATGTCCGGTGAGGCGACATTTCGCGGCTCACCACCACTCTCACCGGTGTAGGAAGGATCAAAAGCCAGGGTAATGAAACCACGTTCGGCCATGGTCTGGGCATATAAACCGGATGACTGTTCTTTGACAGCACCAAACGGGCCTCCGACAGCAATAGCCGGCAGACGTTGACCGGCCCGGTTTTTCGGCAGGTACAAATCGGCCGCCAGGGTGATCCCATAACGGTTGAGGAACGTCACCTTCTGATGGTCAACCTTTTTGCTTTGGGGGAACACTTTGTCCCATTTTTGTGTCAACGGCAGGTCAGCTTTAGTTACCACCGGAGCGGCATTTACTATTCCTGATTTAGCTACCAGCAAAGCCGCTGAGCCCAGCGCTGCACCCTGCAGGAATTTTCTGCGAGGTAATCCATTTTCTTCAATGCGGGCATCAGCCCTAATTTGTTTCAGATCCTTTTCCATTTGTGTTCCTCTCATTCTGCTGTTGCCAGGGTGGAGTTATCGATTACAAAGCGATACTTGACGTTCCCATTAAGCATGCGTTCCCAGGATTCATTCGATTAAAAGATATTCTTTCACAATTAGATGGCATTGATTAGATGATTAATATTTAATTCACTTATAAATATTACTTATAAATAAGGGATTGAAATTGACTATTGATTATTACCTTAAGAACCGGATTTGAAGAAGAAACCCAGGGGATTTTTATAATTATCATTTAAAATAAAAACCCAGAAAAAAACGAGGAGCAATTTAGTTAAAAAATGCATTATTTAAGTTAAAACAACAATACATTTTAACCTCTCTCATTATGAAAAATTAACAAATAGTTGGTCTATAACGAATCGCTTGCGATCTACGGCAGCATTGCCCACTTTTTTTATCCAGGCCTAGAGGCTGGGGGTAGTGATATCAAGACGTGATGCCACGCTGGAAACAGCATGGCCGCGATCAATTACCAGCACACTCTTCGTTAAAAGCTCAACAAAATGAAGGAGTAATCATTTAAAATGATTTCTGGCTTAATCGCAGGAGACTAAGATGGAAAGAATGGAATGCGATCGTATGTTTATCGCAGTCATGGAAACAGGTAGTTTTACTGCCGCAGCTCAGCGTATAGGTACCAGTCATGGTCAGGCATCAAAGCTTATATCGCGGCTGGAGAAGGAGCTGGGAACGAGCCTCTTCAGGCGTAGTACTCGTTCGCTAACCTCGACTGAAGTGGGTAAAGCCTATTACGAGCGAGTCCGGCAGATCCTGACCGATTATGATGAACTAAGCGATACAATACGCCATACACATGCCTCTCCGTCAGGCATACTGAGAATATCGGCTCCGGTTTCCTTTGGGTCTGTTCAGCTTGCAAAGCCGCTCGTCAGTTTCGCCGAAAAATTTCCGGATATTGAATTAGATGTCAGTTTTTCCGATCGTCCTGTTAACGTCGTTGATGAAGGTTTTGACCTTGCAATTCGCATCGGTAATCTGACTGACAGTACCCTCATCGCCCGCAAGTTATCTGACATTCGTATTGTGCTGGTGGCCTCTCCGGCATATCTGTCACAACATGCTCCCCTGCTCCATCAGGAACAACTCTCACAGCATGAATGCATTGTGGATACCAATTTTCGCGATCCCTGGCATTGGCCTTTTCGCGATGAACATAATGAGCAACTGCTACAGGCAGTCCATGGCAGGCTGAAGTTCTCAAACGCTGAAGTCTGCCTCCAGGCGGCCTGCTCCGGGTTAGGTATCACCCGTCTCCCCTCTTTTATCGTCAGTGACGCATTGAAACAGGGGCTTCTCGTACCCGTTCTTGAGCATTATGAGGCGCAGCCGCTGGGGTTATTTGCTGTTTTCCCACCCGCCAAATACCTTGCACACAAGTCACGCGTCCTGATTGATTTCATGGTTAATGTGTTTGCTGGTCAGCCTGAATGGGATAAGGGTTGGCAATAATTTCCAAAATGGAAATAAACATGCCCTTTTGAGGCGGATAATACTCTCTCCGGAAAGAAGGTACATTCTCCTTATCAACTACCTGAGAGGATATAACCATGACTGACAACCGTACCACCCCTTACGCCGCCCTTATCATGCGCATCGCGCTGGGTATCCTGTTCCTGGCCCATTTCGGTCTGAAGTTTTTTGTTTTCACACCCGCCGGGACAGCAAAATTCTTCGCCTCACTTGGCCTGCCTGGTGGCCTGGCCTATGTCACTATGACCGTAGAATTTGTGGGTGCCATTGCACTTATCCTCGGTGTTTATGCTCGCGTAGTGGCCGTAGTGTTAATTCCGGTTTTACTGGGTGCCATTTTTACCGTCCACGGCCCAGCCGGTTTCTTCTTTACTAATCCGAATGGTGGCTGGGAATTCCCTGCTTTCTGGATTGTGGGTCTGATCGTTCTTGCTCTGACGGGTGACGGTAAATATGCCCTGAAGCCAACTTTCCATACGCGCTGAGAAAAAGAATATGCTGCTAAACGGGAAATAGACCCTCGAAGGGTATCCCTGGCAGGCTAAGAATGATATTGAAGGGGCTGACTATGTCAGCCCCTTCGTCATTAGCAGTGCTGCAAAATCGGGAGTGGCCACCGATGTCGGATGCCGGGTGTGAGGAGATCAAATGATGCATTTTCAAACTATGCGGAATGACTGGCAGATCCCACCGGCGCATCTGTTGTTCTCATTACAGGTCATCGTCGCAGTGCTTCTCACCGTTTTGATTTCTGATGCATCTGGAATGACGTATCCCGGCTGGGCAGCGTTGAGCAGCTTCGCAGTGATGAAAAACACCACCGTTGACAGTTTAGTTCGTGCCATTCAGCGGGTACTGGGAACCCTGGCTGGAGGTGGCCTTGCATTAATTTTGTTGCCCCTCGTCGCTCACAATCCCATTGCTTTAACGCTGTTAGCCGCGCTTACAGGCGGAATGACTGTCTGGCTGGCAAATGGTTCTGCCTTTTCTTATGCATGGGTGCTTGGCGGTGTGACAGCCATAATGGTGATGGCAGAAGCGCAGCACACCCTCGACATTCACCACTTACAAATTTTTATCGGGGCACGTGTCGCAGAGGTCACGTTGGGTTGCTCGCTATGCGTACTGACTCACCTGCTATTTAAATCGCTACAGCGATTTACAGGTAAATTTGCCCCTGCCCCTGCCGCTGCCGTTAAGCCTCCCGGTCACAAAGAGGCACTTAAGGCCCGGATGCGGATAATGCTGGCTTTACAGGGTGGTGTGACGATCACCCTCGTTACCGCCCTTCTGCTCACGTTTAATCTTGCCGGTTTTTGGCAAGCGATCATCACTGTGCTGGCGTTACTCACCCTCCCGGAAGGCGTAACCGACACAAATCAGCAGGTTGTATCTCGTATGAAACAGCGGTTGCTCGGTTGTCTTACCGCGGCGCTGCTCAGCTTAGTAATGATGCCCGTATTACAGGGGCGGCCGATACTGTATCTGATGACACTTGTCGTCGGGCTTGGCGTGGGTTGCATCCTGCAGCAGGGAACAAAGGCAAGTTACTTTGGCAGCCAGTTCACTGTGGCCTGGCTGATTGTTTATATTCAGGATGAAGTCTGGCGAACAGAGCCGTCCACTGCGGCTACTCGGGTGGCCAGTATTATTATTGGGATTGTATTACTGGCTTTAACGATGTCGTTAAGTGCCCGTTTTTTGCGATCCGCTGCATCCTGAAAGGTATTAATTCCCATCCTGAGGAACCCCCAGCCATATCTGGCTGGGCGATGAGGCTACAGACTATCTGACAGGTTTTCATATCTCCGGGAATGATGCTTCCCTTGCTTTTGTTTGATCGCATCCGGGTAATTCTCAGCAAAAATGCCACGTAATGCCTTCACATCTTTTTTGTAGACCAGATCATGCTGGACAAAAAACTTTGTCCCCTGTTTGGTTTGTAAAGCGGCCATTGGCGAGAACATAGACTTCAGGCCCGAATCCATATAACTGGTCATCGAATTGCTTTGCGCAATCTGATGCAGCGTATCTTTATAGCTATAACCTTCCTTTTTCATCGCATCATCGAAGGTTAACGCCATATAACCATACATGCAGTTATCCTGACTCATCTCGCCTTGCGAACTGCAATTAACCCATTGATTTTGCAGGTTTGAATCAACATGCTTACTGACTTTTTGTGCTTCTGCGCGATTGGCAGGCATAGGAGCAGCAACAGCGAAGGATGAAAAGAAGGTATAAAGAGTTAATGCCACTAACAGTGGCTTGATTAAAAATTTTCCGGTTAACATGCTTTTCCTTTGGGTACTGACAGGAAGGGTAATGTCGTCACAGTACCACTTACCCATGTAACCCACAGTAAAATACATGTTTACTTGCAAAATTCAGGCAAGAGCAGAGTTACCCAGCCTCCATTTGTTACACTGTCACGCAGAAGGGATAAGTTGGCAAATCCTGAACGGGAATTTCATGCTGAAATTTTATGACTAACAAATGAAGCATCAATAAGTTAACGGTTTGTATGAGTGGGAACACTGTCGCCCCTCTTTCAAAGAATGTCAGAGCAAACCCTGCCTGCCGATAACTCAGCTGGCATCACTACCCAGGGAAAAACCGAGCCTATGTTGACCTGCTTTTCTATCGCCAATTATCGTTCTATCTGCGAACTCACCCTGCCATTAGGGCGGCTGAACGTCATCACGGGAGAAAATGGCAGCGGGAAATCCAATCTCTACAAGGCGCTGCGCCTGCTTGCGGAGACGGCCAAAGAGGGGGTGATTGGTTCTCTGGCTGAAGAAGGCGGGCTGACGTCAACATACTGGGCCGGACCAGAAACGCTGTCACCTGGCATGAGGCGTGGAGAGGTGCCGATTGAAGGCGGGCCGCGCCACAATGTGCTGCGGCTGAAACTGGGATTCGCCAGTGACCATTTCGGCTACGCCATCACACTCGGTCTGCCAACGCCGAGTTCATCAGCCTTTGCCCATGACCCGGAAATCAAGCGCGAAGTCATTTTTAGTGGCCCGTATTATCGCCCCGCTTCCTCCTTAGTGGAACGAAAAGCCAGCCTCATTAAGATCCGGGAAGACCGGCAGTGGCAAGTCGTCTCTCAGCAAGTCCCTGTTTTTGGCAGCATGTTTGATCAGCTGGCCGATCCCCATGCCGCCCCTGAAGTGTTCCAGGTACGCGAAACGATCCGTAACTGGCGCTTTTACGATCATTTTCGCACGGATAAAGATGCACCCGCCCGCCAGGCACAGCTGCTCACGCGGACGCCCGTCCTGCATCATGACGGGCGGGATCTGGCATCGGCGCTTCAGACCATTATGGAAATCGGCGACCGGCACGCGCTGGCTCATGCAATTGATGATGCTTTTCCTGGCAGCCGTCTCGAAGTCATCCATCATTCGGAGGGGCGCAGTTCGCTGGCCTTCCACCAAAAGGGACTGTTGCGCCCTCTGTCTGCTGCCGAATTATCTGATGGCACGTTGCGCTTTATCCTCTGGGTTGCGGCGCTGATGACGCCACGCCCACCTGAACTGATGGTGCTTAACGAACCGGAAACCAGCCTGCATCCAGACCTGTTGCCCGCACTGGCGCGGTTGATTCTGCAGGCATCGCAGCACACGCAGATTTGGGTGATATCACATGCCAACCGGCTGGTGAATGCACTGATGCGCGACCCGGAATGCCACATCATTGAACTGGAAAAAGAGCTGGGACAAACGCGAATCAAGGGACAGAACATGCTGGACGTGCCTGCCTGGCGATGGCCGGATGAGTGATCTGTAGCAGCGCGATTTATCCAGATATGTTATGTGAACGTCATTGCCCAGGTGATCACCCCGGCGGCCACCGTGGTAAAGGTTAATGCGACAAGGAAAAGGATATCGACCATCTTTTCCAGCTTATGATTGCGCCGCTGGTTGCGGGTGCGCAGCGCCCAGTAGGACATAATGGTCGTCACCAGATACAGAATGGCATTGACGGCCAGCATATCGTCACCCAGCGTATCTTCCCGCCTTAAGGCGGTAATCACCTGGAAAATACCGATGACGGTGATACAGACGCCGACCATCGCCGCCGAAGCGGTGAAAATATGCACGCAGATATCTTCGTCGAGCCGGTTATTGGTTTTTGGTTTGATCATCACAGTCACCTTAAAAAGAGCAACGTCCGATTTCTCAAATACGGGCGATTAACTGTACTCTTTTAAGGTTAACGGAGACAGAGGAGGCGGAATATGGCTAGCGGCTGGTCTGGCGATGGTGCGGTTCAGGATCAGATTGACGCCACTGTCGATGATGCGGTGGCCAGGGCGCGAAGTCACCTGGCGCACGGCGAAAGCGCTGAGTATTGCTATGAATGCGGAGAGCCAATCCCCGAGGCGCGTCGGCAGGCCTTACCCGGCGTGCGCTATTGCATTAAATGCCAGAGCGAGCGGGATAAGCGCGAGGCAAGTCACAGCGGTTACAACCGACGCGGCAGCAAAGACAGTCAGTTAAGATAAGCAAGCTGGACGACCGCGATCGTCCAGCCGCACCGCATCAGCGTTGATATAGATGCACAATCTCTTCGGACAACTCGCGCGCCAGCAGAGATGTCATCAAATGGTCCTGGGCATGCACCATAATCAATGACATCGGCTGGCGGGCCTCGCCCGCATCCTGTTCAATCAGCCGGGTTTGCATTTTATGGGCCTGACGGGAGAAGGTATCCGCTTCCTGCAGCAGCTGTTTTGCTGCGTCAAAATCCCCCTGACGGGCAGCCTGTAACGCCTCAAAGCACAAACTGCGCGACTGACCGGCATTGACGATGATTTCCATCACCGCTTCCTCTAAGTCGATCATGATGCGGCCTCCTGCTCACCAAAACCATTATTCGCGGCGGTGGCAGCAAACCACTCCCCGCTTTTTTTCACGGTGCGCTTCTGGCTGGTGAGATCGAGCTGCACAAAGCCGTAGCGGTTTTTGTAGCCGTTGCACCATGACCAGTTATCAATAAAGGTCCACATATGGTAACCAAGGCAGTTGCTGCCCTCGCTTATCCCCTTGTGCAGCCATTTAAGGTGATCGGAAATAAAATCGATGCGGTACTGATCGTCAATCTGACCCTCTGCGGCAAAGCGCTGTTCATTCTCCACCCCCATGCCGTTCTCTGAAATAAAGCAGCGTGGATTGCCGTAGTTCACCCGCAGATTGGTGAGAATGTCATAAATACCGGGCGGGTAGATCTCCCAGCCGCGCCAGGGATTCATCGTGCGACCCGGCATCTCATAATGGTCAAAAAACCATTCCGGCATGAACGGCGAGGCCGGGTTCACCGCATTTTCCCGACATTTAACCCGGCGCGGCTGATAATAATTGATGCCCAGCAGATCAATTTTGCCTGCCGCCATCAATGTGCTGTCACCCGGTAAACAGGCAGGCAGTTGATCGTATTGCTTCAGCAAAGCCACCAGATCCGCCGGATATTCGCCCAGCAGCACCGGGTCAAGGAAGCTGCGGTTAAACAGCAGGTCAGCATGATGCGACGCGTTAAGATCGGCCGGGTGTTGTGAACGCGGATAGGACGGCGTCAGGTTAAGAATGATGCCGATTTCGCCACCATAGCCCCCTGCCCGATACGCGCCTACCGCCGTGGCATGGGCCAGCACGGTGTGATACGCCACCGTCGCGGCGCGCCTGAAATCAACCACGTTGGGATAGTGGAAATCATAAAGATAGCCGCCCTCAACCGGCACGATCGGTTCGTTGAAGGTGAACCAGTGCAGTACCCGGTCACCAAACAGGTCAAAGCACACCTGAGCGTAGCGGCCGAATGCCTCTACCACCTCACGGCTCTCCCAGCCACCTTTCTCCTGCATCGCCAGTGGCATATCGAAATGGAACAGGGTGAAGAAGGGTTTGATGCCCTGCGCCAGCAGTTCATCAATGACGCGATGATAAAAGGCTACCGCGTCGGGATTCACTTCACCCGTCCCGTCTGGAATTAAGCGTGACCAGCTCAGTGAGGTGCGAAAGCTGTTGTGATTCAGCTGGCGTAATAAGGCGATATCCTGCTGCCAGTGTTGATAAAAGGTTGAGGTCTCTCCAGGGCCGACCTGCTGATGAAAGCGCCACGGTTGCTGCTCAAACCAGTGATCCCAGGTAGTGGCACTTTTACCGCCAGACAGACTCGCCCCTTCGGTTTGCAGAGCCGAGCTGGCGCTACCCCACCAGAAATTCTCAGGAAACTGATACTTCATTACGCTTATCTCCGGATTTGTTAGTCAGAGGTGCCACGGTGTTGTCCTGTGCTTTTTGTTCTTCTGCCTTCAGCAGCGAACGTTCATACGCGCGCAGGAAAGGCAGGTACATCAGGGCCGACATCGCCATGCAAATCAGGCACATCACCACCGGGCTGATGGCCCAGTTGGCGGCCCATGACGCACCGATCGGCGCGGGCGTCGTCCAGGGCGTGAGTGACACCACCTGTGCCAGCCAACCCATTTTGGTGGCCGTCCAGGCGAGAATGGCGTTAATCATCGGCACGCAGACAAAAGGAATAAACAGCATGGGATTCATGATGATCGGCGCACCGAACATGATCGGTTCGTTGATGTTGAAGAAGCTCGGCACGATGCCCATCTTGCCAATGGTACGCAGATGGGTAGCGCGGCTACGTAACAACAGGAACGCCAACGGCAAGGTGGAACCCACACCACCAATCAACAGATAGTGATCCCAGAAACCCTGCAGATAGATATGCGGCAGCGCCGTACCTGCCGCCAGTGCCGCCTGATTGGCCGAGAGATTCGCCATCCAGAACGGATTCATAATCCCGGTTACGATCAACGCACCGTGGATACCGGCGAACCAGAACAGCTGGCAAAGCAGCACCGACAGTAAAATCGCCGGCAGGGAATCTGACGCCGAAACCAGTGGTCCCAGCAGGTGCATGATCGCCTCGGGGATAATCATGCCGGTCTGCGCCTGGATAAATAAATTCAGGGGATGCAGGGTGCCAATAATCACCACCACCGGAATCAATATTTCAAAAGAGCGGGCAACACCGGTCGGGACTTCCTTAGGCAAGCGGATGGTGATGTTTTTCTGCTTAAGCCACGCATAGACGCGCGTTGAATAAATAGCGGTAATCAGCGCGGTGAAAATCCCCTGCCCGGAAAGATAGGCGGTGGAGATGGTGCCGTTGGAGTAAGGTGCGGCGACCAGCAGAAACGCCATAAATGCCAGCAGGCCGGACATCACCGGGTCCAGCGAGAACTGTCGCCCGAGGCTTGCGCCGATCCCTACCGAGATAAAAAATGTCATCACGCCCATGCTGAGGTAAAACGGCAGCATCAGTTGTTCACGGTAAGTCGCGGAGAAATCCAGCCAGGCGCGGGCAAAACCGTTGGTCGTCGTGGCGGAGAACGGTGGAAAGATAAAGACCAGCATGAACGAACCGATGATCATAAACGGCAGCGCGGCGGTGAAGCCGTCGCGGATCGCAATGATGTATTTCTGTTGCCCGAGACGTCCGGCTAACGGCGTTATCGATTGCTCGATAACGGTAATCATCGACTGATATAACGAGCTCATACCATCACCTTTTTAGTGAGCTGCCTCAATAAGCGACAGCGCGTAATCCAGCACTTTGTCACCGCGCTGCATACCGTAGTCCATCATCTCGATTGGCTGGACGGGGATCCCCGCGCTGGCTGCTTTATCCGCCAGTGTTTTCAGCATGTATTTCACCTGCGGCCCCAGCAAAACCACCTGATAACGCCCAAATTGCTCGTCGAATTCGGTGATGCCATAGGCGGCAATCTCAACAGCTAACCCCCTTTCCTGCGCCACATCCTGCATTTTGCGCACCAGCATGCTGGTGGACATCCCAGCCGAACAACACAACATGATCCTGACCATCGTCATCCATCCTTCAGTGATATGCCTCAATGTGGTTATGATTGGATATCATACGGAAACCGGTTTCCATTCGGGTGTCAGTGAAATGTGATAGCGGTCAATTTATTATTAATCGGTGGTTTTTTTATTAGATTCCCATCACAAAATACCGGCAATATGGATGGGTTTGATGCAGGAATGGAAATCCGGTTTCCATCCAGAATCGAAATCGCTATACTGCCGCTGGCGAAAGTTTGTTCAGAGTGTCCGGGGAGAAAGATGTCTACGATCAACGATGTATCGCGCTTAGCTGGGGTATCAAAAGCCACAGTGTCTCGGGTGTTGAGTGGTTCGCGCGGCGTGAAGGAAGCCAGCCGCCTGGCGGTACTGAAAGCGGTGGAGGAGCTGAAATACCGGCCTAACGTTATTGCTCAATCGTTGTTCAGCCAGTCCACCGGTTGCATTGGTGTGATCTGCGCGCAGGAAAATATCAATCAAACCACCGGTTATCTCTATGCGCTGGAAAAGCAACTGAGCCAGCATCAAAAACATCTGTTGTTGCGGTTTGCCAGTAGCAAAACCGATGTCATGAATGCACTTGATGAGCTGACCTGCGGGCTGTGTGATGATGTGCTGATCATTGGTGCCCGCTTCCCGCTTGATATTCAGGACGACAATGTCATCCTGGTGGATTGTGCCGAAACCGCATGGCCAAACAGCCTCCAGTTTGATCACGCCTTCGCCGCCGAGACCGCCTGTAATTACCTGATTAGCCAGGGAAAGCGGCAAATCGCCTTGATCTATCCGGATGCCGGCAACGCAGGGGAACAGGTGTTATTCGGTTACAAACTGGCGCTGGAAAATAACCTCCTGCCCTATAATCGTAATCTGGTGCTGATGGACTCGCCCTCTTCGTCGGTGGCGCTGCAGGTGCTGCTCAACAATGCCAGCACCCTGAATTTTAATGCCCTGTTAGTGGCGAACGATCAGGAAGCGCGGCAGGTGATTACGCAGCTACAGGCATTTAATAAATCGGTGCCGGGCGACATCATGGTGTTTAGCCTGGCCGGTTCCGTCCATTTGCCCGGCCTTCCCACCATTCCGGCGATTGAATATTCAATGGATGCGCTGGCAACCCGCATTGTGGGCTGGCTGACGAAAAAGACCCAGGACATGCTGGGTTGTTACACGCTACGGGGAGACCTGTTCGTTCCTCGCTGACACGAGAATGTTGAGGAGACGGTAAATGACGCAGCAATACGAATACAGGCTCATGAAGAAACCGGCTCCTCCCACCTTTCCGGATATCACAACGCCGGTGATCCCGGATGCAGTGATGCATCAGCGCCTCGCGAACGTTATCTCGGCAATGAGCGCACAGGGGCTTGAGTTTCTGGTCATCTATGCCGACAAAGAACACGGCGGCAACTTTGAATATCTCTCCGGCTTTATTCCCCGCTTTGAGGAAGCCTTACTGGTCATCAGCGCTGAGGGAACGCTGAGCTACATTATGGGCAATGAGAACCTCAAGCTGGTGCCGTTTGCCCGCAACGCAGGTAACTGCCTGCATGCCCCCATTTTTTCCCTGCCGAATCAGCCGATGGACGGCGATCAACCGTTACACACGTTGCTGGCACGCTGTGGTATCACGGCGTCGTCACGTACCGGTATCGTGGGCTGGAAATTGTTTACCGGCCTGAGTGCGTCAAATCAACTGTTCGATGTCCCGGCATTCGTCGCGGACGCGGTTTTTCAGGCTTGTGGCGGTAAACATAACGTGATTAACGCCACCGGACTGTTTATCTCGCCGGAAAGTGGCGTCCGTATCCATAACAGCGCAGCGGAAGTGGCATTCTACGAATACGGTGCCAATCTGGCCTCCACCTGCCTGCTGAGCGCGCTCGATGCCATCGAGGTTGGCAAAAGTGAAAAGTCGATTGGGCAGTTGCTGGCCGCCGCGGGACAGCCATCGACCGTTATCTCCATCGCAGCCACCGGCGATCGTTTTTCCCACGCCACGCTCTATCCGCGCGATAAGTTAATCGCGCTGGGTGATAAATTCTCACTGACGGTAGGTTACAAAGGTGGATTAAGCAGCCGCGCGGCCTACGTTGTCGCCGCAGCGGAGGAATTACCTGCCGCAGTGGCGGATTATCTGCCGCGTGTTGCTCAGCCTTATTATCACGCCGTCGTCACCTGGCTTGAGAGTCTCCGATGCGGCCTGACGGGTGGCGAGTTGTACCAGATTGTTGAGCATGTGCTGCCAAAGGAGCGCTGGCACTGGCATCTCAATCCCGGTCACCTGGTGGCGGATGAAGAATGGCTGTGTTCACCAGTCAGCAGTGGCTCCAAAGCGTTGCTTGGCAGCGGCATGCTGTTGCAGATCGATATTATTCCTTCCGTCAAAGGTTACGGTGGATGCAGCATCGAAGACACCGTGGCGCTGGCGGATACCCAACTTCAGGCGGAGATTGCACTGGCCTGGCCGGATGTCTGGCAGCGTATGCAGGCGCGGCGGCAATATGTTGAGCAGGTACTCCATATTCAGCTGCATCAGGACGTTTTGTTGCTCTCAAATACGGTGGGTTATCTGCGCCCGTATCTGCTGAGCAAGTCTGAGGCGCTGGTAAAAGTGGCGAACTGATAAGAGCCGCACTAATCCTGCTCTCATTAACGTTTTCGTTTAGAACTGGCGTTTTATTAATGAATTTTTGCTGCCATTAATGCTTTCGCTCTGCTGAGGTTAACATTCCTGCACCCTTTATACGCACCCGATGCGCAACCATCGGGCGTAATGAACGATCACTGGGCGGGACTCAGCGCAGAGATTAACAGGGTAAGCAGTTGCTCGTTGATCGACTCCGGGCGCACCAGCAGAATAATTTTGCGATCGTAACCGCCGCCAACCGAGGTCTGTACCAGGTGCTGTGAAATCGCGGCGAGACCCGGCCAGCGTGGCAGCAGGCTTACCCCCATCTTTTCTTTTACCAGCAGGGAAATCGCTTCGATACCGTCCAGCTCCAGCAACAGGCGGGGATGCAGGTCGTGATCATTCAGATACTGCTGCGCCAGCCGCCCACCCCAGGAATTCGGGTCATAACTGATGTACGGCAGCGTGCTGAGGGCGTGGGCAACATCCCGCTCCAGCGGTGTGCTGGACAGCAGAATCAGCTCCTCATGATGCAGTGGTTGCCAGCGGTATCGTTTCGGGATTTCAAACGGCGGCTGGACCATAATCGCCGCATCGATAGCTTCGCGAGCCAGCGCATCGTACAGCGTAGTGGAGGTGCCGGGAGTAATCTGCGGCCTGACATCCGGTGCCTGACGATGTAGCGTCAGCAAAGCCCCGGGCAGAATCCCGGTCAGCGCGGTTGAGATGGCACCAATCTTCAGCGTCCCGCTCAGTGCATTGGCATGAACATCGCTACTCAGGAGTTCCACTTCGCGCACAATGCGCCTGGCGCGGGTCAACATTGCCATCGCGGCATCGGTGGGTCTGGCAGTGTGCCCTACCCGATTCAGCAACGGGGTATCCAGCTCCCGCTCCAGTACCTGAATACGCTGACTCACCGCAGCAGCGGTAATCCCCTGACGACGCGCCGCTTCGGCAATGGAGCCGCATTCAATCGCGGCAATCAGACTGGCAAGGTACTTACTATCCAAAACTATTCCTTACGATTGAATGCATAAAAACATGCTAACGCTTTTGTACGTGATTTGAGATTCTGCCTCAATCTTTAAATGGAGACAGAACATGAAATCTGCATTTCACCTTGCCTATCACGTCACCGATCTCGATGAAAGCCGCCGTTTTTACGGTGAATTACTGGGTTGTACCGAAGGGCGCAGCACTGACACCTGGGTAGACTTCGACTTTTTTGGTCATCAGATTTCCCTGCATCTCGGTGAACCCTTCGCGGTTACCAATACCGGTAAGGTTGGCGATCACATGGTGCCGATGCCCCATCTGGGGCTGGTGCTGGAGATGACGGAGTGGGAACCGCTGGCCGCCCGACTGCAACAGGCTGGCGTTGCATTCATCCTGCCACCACAAAAACGCTTCGTCGGTGAACCGGGTGAACAGGCGATCATGTTTATGCAGGATCCGTCAGGTAACCCGATTGAAATCAAAGGATTTTCTGACTGGGACCGTGTGTTTGCTAAATAATCTGATGGAACTCAGAACGCGTGCCGTTACCCACCCACCATTCTGAATTACATTGGCATTATTATTGCATTTCTTTGGTATGCCAAAGAAATGCGCCGACGTGCGCAGATACGATCACATTACGTAAGGGTTAAGGATGTCTCAGCAAAATATCGACAGCCGACTGGCAAAACGAGTCTCGCGCATTGGGCTGTCAATGACGGTTAAAATCGCTCAGCGCGCCCGCGAATTACAGGCGCAGGGTAAGAAAATTATCAATATGGGTGCCGGTGAGCTGGATTTTGATACGCCGGAATACATCAAGCTGGGGGCGATCAAGGGCATTCTGGAGGGGCAGACCCGTTACACCAACGTCGGGGGCACTACCGCGCTCACGCAGGCGATTCAGCAAAAATTCCAGCGCGAAAACCAGCTCTCCTATGGGCTGAGCGAAATCATTGCTGGCACCGGTGCCAAGCAACTGCTGTTCAACGCCTTGCAGGCGACCGTCGATGAGAACGACGAAGTGATCATCCCGGCCCCTTACTGGGTGTCCTACCCGGATATGGTGAGGCTGGCCGACGGCACACCGGTTACCGTTACCACCACGGTTGAGAGTGGTTATAAAATCACCCCGGACCAGCTTCGCTCGACCCTGACACCACAGACCAAATGGCTGCTGATTAACTCGCCAGGTAACCCGACCGGGGCGATATATTCGCGTGAGGAACTGCAGTCACTGGCTGACGTGCTGAAAGACTATCCGCGCGTGCTGGTGCTCTCTGACGATATCTATGAACCCCTCACCTACGATGTGCCGTTCATCTCGTTCGCCACGGCGGCCCCGGAACTGAAAGATCGCACCCTGACGCTGAACGGCGTCTCTAAGGGCTACGCGATGACCGGCTGGCGTCTGGGATATGCAGCGGGCCCGGAATGGCTGATCAAGGCGATGGAGAAGATCCAGGCGCAAAGCACCTCGAACCCGAGTTCCGTCAGCCAGGCCGCTGCTGCCACTGCGCTGATGGGCGATGCCGCATTTCTGACCGGCTGGCGTGAGATTCTGGTCAAACGCCGCGACGAGGCGTGTGACATTCTGGCGGCCTCTTCCCTGCTGAATTTGCAAAAACCGCAGGGCGCATTTTATCTGTTTGTTGATTGTCAGTCGGCACTGGGAAAAACCCTGGTCGATGGCAGCGTGCTGGCTGATGACCTCGATATCGCCCGCTTCCTGATCGAGCACGCCAGCGTGGCCGTGGTGCCGGGTAGCGCCTTTGGCATGTCGGGTCACTTCAGGCTGGCCTTCAGCATCGCCAGTGAAGATGTGACCGCAGCCTGTAAAGCGATCGTCGCCGCAATGGAGACGTTGAAATGATGCCTGCGACCCTCCCGGTACCTGACCTGTCGCTGGCCGAAGCGTTGTTTGCCGAGCTGCGTGAAATGAGTTTTGACGGCAAAGGCATCACCCGCGATGCCTACGGCCCCGGCGAGCAACGCGCCCATGATCGGGTCAGCCAGCTTGCCCGCCAGCTGGGCTTTGAAGTGATGACCGATGCTGCGGTCAATCTTTATATCATCCTGCCGGGTGCAGACCGCAATGCGCCGAAAGTGGTTGTCGGTTCGCACCTTGACTCAGTGCCCGCCGGGGGTAACTACGATGGTGCGGCAGGCGTGCTGGCCGGTCTGGCGATCCTGGCAGGCTGGAAAGCGGCAGGCCTGGTGCCACCCTGCGATCTGATGCTGATTGCGATTCGGGCTGAAGAAAGCGCATGGTTCCCCATCTCCTATCTGGGAAGCAAGACGGTGCTGGGGCAACTGACCCGTCCGGATCTGGCCATCCTGCGCCGGGACAATCAGATCTCCATCGCGCAACACATGATCAACTGTGGCGGCAATCCCGATAAGGTGGTGGATGAACCGCCTTTATTTGGGCCAGCGCGGTTACGTGCTTTCCTGGAAATCCATATTGAACAGGGGCCGGTACTGGAAAGTGCGGAGATCCCGGTCGGTATCGTCAGCGGCATTTGCGGCAGTTTGCGCTACCGTTTTGCCCGGGCATACGGACAATACGCGCACTCCGGTGCCTGTCCTTCGTGGTGCCGCCAGGATGCGGTCATCGCGGCAGCGGAACTGGTGACCGAGATGCACCGTTACTGGCATGAACTGGAGAAAGCCGGACACGAACTCACCGTGACCTTTGGCCGCTTCTTTACCGATGCCGTCGATGCCGATATGAGTAAGGTCAGCGGGCTGGTGGATTTCTCCATTGATTTTCGCTCGCGTAATACGCAGACGCTGCAGACCATTGATGCACATCTGCAACAGACCGCCGCGGCAATCACGCAACGTCACGGGGTACGTTTTGATTTCGGCGAGCAGAGCCGCAGTACACCAGCCCTGATGGATCCGGGGCTGGTGGTGGCATTGCAGAATGCGGCAGATGAGCTGGCGATTAACACCCAGGTGATGCCAAGCGGTGCGGGCCACGATTGTGCGCAGTTCGTGAACTGCGGCGTGCCCGGCGCGATGTTGTTTGTCCGTAACCAGAACGGCAGCCACAATCCTGATGAGGCGATGGAGTTCTCAGATTTTGCACTTGCCGTCCAGGTGCTGAATCAAACCCTGTTCACGATGATGTTCCGGGATCAGAACTGACTCAGGCGTTTGATAATGCCCTGACGGACGTTATCGATATGCGCGGCAACCAGACTTTGTGCCAGATCGGGCTGGTTGTCGCGCAGCGCCTGAATGATTTGCAGGTGCTCGCGATGGCCAGCTTCAAAGCGTTCCGGCACTTCGCTCAAATTGAACATATGCGTTTTCAGGCGCAGGGTTTTGATGTAATCGGCCATGGTCTTGTTGCCGCTGTAAAAGGCGATGGTCTCATGAATGCGCGAATCAGCAGCCCAGTCCTCTTCCGTATCCGGCACTTTCTTGATCAATAGTCCTTCGACCAGCGTCTGAATCGCATCCAGCTCGCTCAGTGGAATTTTACCGGTCGCCAGACGTGTCGCCTCGGCCTCCAGCACGCGCCGGATATGCAGAGTTTCAATTAATTCCTGAATGGAAAACTCTTTGACCACCGGCGTTCTGCCGCCGTTGCGGGCGATAAAACCTTCATTTTCCAGCCGGTTCAGCGCGTTACGCACCGGTGTGCGGGAGATATCCAGCATCTCTGCCAGGCGTCGTTCCTGCAGCACGGTGTTGACCGCAAATTCACGGCTGATGATTTTATTCAGGATGGTTTCATAGGCTTTCTGGCTTAAATTCTGCTCGCCGTCATCCGCCTCTTTTAATAACTGGTCAGCCAGCGCCATGATTGATCACCCGCATTATGTTTCCTTCCCCGCCATTGTCGTGGCCGCTCGATTACCGTTAACGGCGATGATATGAGTTTTTATCTTCACAGAGAAGCCCTGGCGCATTCCGGATGCGCTCAGGGCCGGTTCAGGATTATTGCGGCAGTGTCAGTACCGGATTCTTCGGGGCAGGATCGAGACCGACAATCGGAATCGTCAGGCGGGCAAAGGTCCCGTCACTTTTCATATCGGCCAGCGCCTTGTTCACCGCCGCCACCAGGTTGGGTTTGCCTTTGGCGAAGGTGAAGCCTTTCTGCACCTGGCTCAGGAAGCCAGGTACCTGCGCGAACGGCAGGTGGTTATGCTCGATCAGGTAGGCGTTGCCGATGGAGTCGTTAATCACGCCATCAAGATTCCCATTGATCATATCCTGCACCGCAGAGGTGATGTCGCTGTAGTTTTTCAGCTGCGCCCCGTGTTCTTCGGCCAGTCGGGCATAGGTGGATGACACCTGCGCACCGATTTTCTTCCCTTTAAGATCGTCCGGCGTTTTGATGCTGGTGTCTTTCGGTGCGAGGATTCTGCCGCCGGACTCAATCCAGGCGTCAGCAAAGACCACGGATTTCTGGCGTTCCGGGGTGATATCGATGGCGGCCATACTCATATCAAACTTGTTTGCCTGTAAGCCGATCAGAATTGAGTCCCACTTGGTCACCACCGGCACCAGTTTCAGGTGCAGACGTTTCGCGACTTCGGTCATCACCGCGATTTCCAGACCGGAGATCTGGCCGCCCGGACCACGCATGCTGTACGGCGGTGCCGTGCCCTCGGTGGCGACGCGCAGTTCGCCCGGAGTCAGCAGTTCCAGCTGTTTATCCCCTTCCGCCAGGGCGGCTGTCGAACTCAGCAGTGAAGTGAGTAAAAGACCGCAAATAAAAGACTTCAATTTCATGCAAAAACTCCCATTAGGATGATGGTGTGGTAGCAAAACAAGGCGGATTAAACGTATCTCTCCTGGCGACGTTCCAGCCAGCCAGTCAGTCGCGTCAGCAGCGTGGTCATCACCAGGTAAATCACTGATGCCGCGATGTAAAACTCAAAAGGACGGAAGGTGCTGGAGATAATGGTCTGTGCATATAAGGTCACGTCCATCACGGTAATCGTGGAGAGCAGCGAGGTGTTTTTCAGCGCCGAGATCGCCTCATTGGTCAGCGATGGCAGAATGATGCGGAACACCTGGGGCAGGATAATGCGACGCATCACGTCGCTTTTGGACATACCCAATGCGTAAGAGGTCTCGATCTGGCTTTTCGGGATCGCGTTCAGGCCGGTGCGGATGATTTCAGCGACATACGCGCCACCGTTGAGCGCCAGCGCAATCACGCCAGCAAAAAAAGGCGAGAAGCTAAGGCCAAACTGCGGCAGACCAAAATAGATGATAAATACCTGAATCAGTGCCGGCGTGCCGCGAATAAACCAGATATAAAATTCAGCAATTTTTCTCAATGCGACGATGTGTGATCGCTTTGCCAGCGCGGCCAGCAAGCCAAATATCCAGCTCAGGACAATGGTCAGCAGGGTGATACCCAGCACGATAATCGCGGCAGTCAGAAAGCCGCTGCCATAATCCTGAAGATCCTGATAAAGCTGCATCATGCGGCGTTTCCTTTAATGGCTTTAATATCGTCGTGTAAAATGCGGCTGAGGAACTGGCGCAGGCGTGGACTTTCCGGCTCGGCCAGGACTTTTTCCGGGGGACCGTCAACCGCCATCACGCCCTGATCAAAAAACAACACGCGCGACGAGACTTCCCGCGCAAAGGCGATTTCATGGGTGACCAGCAACATCGTCATGCCTTCTTCTGCCAGCATGGCAATCAGCGCCAGCACCTCGCCCACCAGCTCAGGGTCGAGCGCGGAGGTTGCCTCATCAAACAACATCATTTTGGGTTTCATCGCCAGCGCACGCGCAATGGCCACGCGCTGCTGCTGTCCGCCGGACAGCCGTGCCGGGTACTGAAATCTTTTTTCAAACATGCCCACCCGGTTCAGCAGTTCTTCTGCAATTTTTACCGCTGCGCTGCGCGTCATTTTTTTCACCCGCATCGGCGCTTCAATGACGTTTTCCAGCACGGTCATGTGTGGCCACAGGTGATAGTTCTGAAACACCATGCCGATCTGCTGGCGCAGCAGTTGCAGTTGTTGCTGGTCCGGCTGAGCGCGTGCGCCATCGCGAAAATCAAACGAAAACTCGCCGAAATCCATAAAGCCGCTCTGCGGCATTTCCATCACGTTCAGGCAGCGCAAAAAGGTGCTTTTGCCTGAGCCACTGGCGCCGATGATCGAAACGACCTCGCCCTGCTGGACCTCAAGCGCCACGTTCTTCAGCACGTGAAGATCGCCAAAACTTTTGTTTAGCTCGCGGATTTTCAGTAAAGGTGTATTGGCCTCGCTCATACGGGGACTCCTGTGCGTTATTCGATACTTAGCCATAATGTTTTTTCTTGGCATTCCAAAGAAATGCAAAGAGAATGCCAATAATCTTAAACACCATCAGGGAAACTTAATGAAACAGATATGTTGGGCACCGCACCCGATAAACTCATCAGGAATCAATTACCTGGAAGAAAATGGACTGGCTGTTTCCACCGAAAATTCACCCGAGGATCCGCTGCAGCGTCAGCAGATCGTGGCGGCCATTTTTCGTAGCGGAAAATTCACGCGCACGATGATGGAGCAATTTCCGCACCTGAGAGTCATTGCGGTGCACGGTGTTGGAACGGACGGCATTGATCTCGCTGCCGCCACTGAAAACGGCATCGTGGTACTCAATACGCCAGGCATGAATAGCCGCTCGGTGGCGGAACACGCCCTCGCCCTGCTGTTCGATCTGGCGAAACGTCTGACGATTTGTGACCGTGCCGTCCACCAGCAGCAGTACATGGCGATTAAATACACCAGCGGTTTTCAGGAGATTTATGGCCTGACGCTGGGCATTGTCGGTTATGGCGCAATCGGACAGATTCTGGCCCGGATGGCCGTGGCGCTGGGCATGAAGGTAGTGGTTCACACCAGCCAGCCCGCGGAAGTCATTGCCCAGGCGGGGTGCAGTAAAGCCGCTGATTTAGCTAGCCTGCTGCGAGAGAGTGATTTTGTCTCCCTGCATGCACCTGCCACCGCAGACACTTATCACCTGATGGATCGCCAGCGTCTGGCACTGATGAAGCGCAGTGCCTGCCTGATCAATACCAGCCGGGGTTCACTGATCGACGAAAATGCTCTGGCTGACGCCTTAACGCAAGGCGAGCTCGCGGGCGCGGGGCTGGATGTATTCGAACAGGAGCCACTGGCGTCTGATTCTCCGCTGATGACCGCCCCGAACCTGATACTCACCCCGCACACCGCCGCTTCTTCGGATAGCGCGATGCGCAATATAGCTCTGGCGGCAGCACAGGGGGTGGTTACGGTGCTGAATCATCAGCTGCCACTCTCGCTGATCAACCCGGCAGTCTGGCCGACGCGGCGTCAGTAATCAGCGGTGCTTCAGCCTTTAGCCGCCAGCACCTGCGCCATCGGGGCAAACTGGATGCCCCGTCCTTCCAGCAGGCTGCGAACGGCGCGGGCCATCTCTACCGCGCCGGGTGAGTCGCCGTGTACGCAGAGCGAGTCGATCTCAACCGGAATGTTGCTGCCGTTTATCGTGGTGATGGCGGATTGATCAATCATGCGCAGGATGCGCTCGCTGGCGAGCTGTGGATCGTGCAGCACCGCGCCGGGCAGCTGGCGGGAAAGCAGATTGCCGTTTTCAGCGTAAGCACGATCGACATAAATTTCTCTTATGACCCTGAGCCCCTGCTGCACGGCGGCCGCCTCGGTGCACATCCCCGGCATCACCACCATAATCAGATCCTTATCCACCTGATAAATGGCTTCTGCCACCGCCATCGCCCATTCACTGTTCTCCGCCGCCATGTTGCCAAATGCCCCATGGGTTTTGACATGTTGCAGGGAAAAGCCCTGACTTTCCGCCAGCGCCTTCAGCGCACCGATCTGGTAAGTAACCATGTTGCGGATCTGCTGTGGCGTGTAGCCGTAGATCGGTCTGCGGCCAAAACCGGCCAGATCGAGGAAGCCGGGATGGGCACCCACTGCGACGTTTTGCTGTCGGGCATTTTGTAACGTTGAGAACATCACATCCGGGTCACCGGCGTGAAATCCGCAGGCGATATTGGCGGAGGTCACGATCGACAGCATCTCTTCATCGGCTCCCATCTTCCAGACGCCGAAGCTCTCTCCCATGTCACAGTTCAGGTCAATCAACATTCAAACTTCACTCCAGGCTACTGATTATTCGTCTGTTTATTCAGGCAATAAGTATTTAATCTGACAGCGTTTATTGACAACATTTTTATGGTATGCCAAAAGTATTCCATGATGCAAATAACGAAAATGTATGTCAGGAAGCGAACGTGAATGATGCCGGCATGCCGCTGAGCTGGGCGATTCAGACCATCGCCGATCAGGCGGTGAATATCGATTTTGGTGAAGTTATTGACGCGCAGGTGAATCAGCGCGTGACGTCGTTAGCGGCAGCCATCAGGCAACAAAACATAGCGGGCGTCACGGGTTGTATTCCGACCTACCGCTCACTGACGGTGACTTATGACTCGGTCGTTATCCGGCAGAGGGAACTGATCCAGGCGTTAGAGTTGCTGCTCAACACCGACATGCTGCACACGCCACCTCGCAAGTGCTGGCTGATACCCGCTTGTTACGGCGGTGACTACGGCATCGATCTGGCCAGCTCGGCAACTTGCCTGGGCCTGACACCCGCCGAACTGATTGAGATTCACAGCGCTCAGCCCTATCGCATCTATATGATTGGTTTTATGCCGGGTTTCGCTTATCTGGGTGGACTCGATCCGCGTTTACATCTCGCGCGACGCACATCACCGCGCCAGGAAGTGCCCGGCGGCAGCATCAGTATCGGTGGGGTTCAGTCGGCTATCGGTTCCGTCGCCGCGCCCAGCGGCTGGCATTTGCTGGCACGCACGCCGGTGAAAAGTTTCGATCCGCAGCGCGAACAGCCTTTTTTATTTAACGCGGGCGAGGAAGTGCGTTTTGTTCCCGTCAGCGAACATGATTACCAGACGCTACTCGCCGATCGGCATTACCAGCCTGAATGGAGTCTGCTGCCATGAAATATTTCGAGGTGCTGTCGCCAGGCGTCATGTCAACCTTGCAGGATATGGGGCGCATCGGTTACGAGGATCGTGGCGTGCCGCCTTCGGGGGTCATGGATGAACTAAGCTTTGCCCTCGCCAATGCGCTGGTGGGCAACCCCGCCAACACCGGCGCCATCGAATTCACCCTGACCGGGCCGAGGCTGAAGCTGTGCGGCGATGAACCCTGCCTCTTCGCCATTACCGGCGATGCGGTGGCAACGTTGAACGATATGCCCTGCACGATTTATCAGTCCCTGCAAATGCTGCCCGGAGACGTTCTTGCCATACAGCGCCTGCGCTCCGGCGCGCGCGGTTATCTTGCCGTCGCCGGTGGCTTTGCGGTGCAGCCACAATTGGGCAGTGTCTCAACGCTGATCAGGGCCAGGCTGGGAGGTTTTGACGGACGCCCGGTACAGAAAAATGACCGGTTACCGCTGGCCTCACCGATACGGCAGTTACGTCCTGGCCTCCGCAGCGACCGTATTTTTCCACAGATGGAAAAACGCCCGGTGCGGGTGATATGGGGACCGCAGGACAGTTATTTTGATGATGCGGCGCGCGACCGTTTTCAGTCCCAGACCTATACGTTATCCCCCCAGTGCGACCGTATGGGGTATCGCCTGCATGGCGAGCCACTCAGCCACACCCGGGGTTTCAATATTATTTCCGATGCCATTGCTCATGGCAGCATTCAGATCCCTGGCGACGGCTTGCCGATCGTGGCAATGAACGATCGGCAGACCACCGGCGGATACCCGAAAATCGCTACCGTGATTCGTGCCGACCTGGCGCGCCTGGGCCAGTTGAAGCCGGGCGATGCTGTACGCTTCGAAGCGGTATCGGTTGAGAAAGCGGAAGAGATCTGGCGGGGTCGCCAGGCGATTTTAAACGAAACGCGGGCCGCGCTGGATCAGCAGTGATTGCCTGTCGCTGAGAAACAAGGAAACCATGATGTCTCTGATTACTAACCAGACGAAAGGCGTTTATGTTATTGCGGTCACGCCGTTTTTACCGGATGGCGCCATCGATCGCAGCAGCATCGACAGCGTCACCGACTTTTACTTTGATCAGGGTGCGGATGGCCTGACGATCCTCGGCATGATGGGTGAAGCACCTAAGCTGACGCTGGAAGAATCCGTGGCAATTACCCGCCAGACGCTGAAACGGGCAGCGGGTAAACCGGTGATTGTTGGCGTGTCCGCGCCGGGTCTGGCGGCGATCGGTGAGCTATCGAACCGGGTAATGGAGGCCGGAGCTGCCGGGGTGATGGTCGCGCCCCCTGCTGCGTTGCGCACCGACGAACAGATCATCAACTACTACCGCAACGTCATCGAGACGCTGGGGCCGGACGTGCCCGTGGTACTACAGGATTTCCCGCTTGCCACCGGCGTACAGATCTCGTCAGCGGTGCTTATCAGGCTGTTCGCTGCACATCCGAGCATCGTGATGCTGAAACATGAGGACTGGCCTGGCCTGCAAAAGATCAGCGATATTCGTCAGTCGGAAGCAGACGGCAGCCGTCGCGTCTCTATCCTGTGCGGCAACGCAGGGATGTTTTTACCGGAAGAGATGGCGCGCGGTGCCGACGGTGCCATGACCGGTTTCGGCTATCCGGAAATGATGGTTGAGGTGACACGGCTGGTCAGTAACCGCCAGCGCAATTTAGCGCAGGATATTTTTGATGTGTATCTGCCGCTGATGCGCTATGAGCAACAGCCTGGTCTGGGGCTGGCGATCAGAAAACACATTCTGGCGCGCCGTGGTGCCATTGCCCACGCCTCACAGCGCCGTCCCGGTAGTGTGCTCAGCAGTGCAGCGATTCACGAGGTTGAATACCTTATCGCCCGCCAGGAAGCGAAGCTGGCACAACTGCGTTAGTACAACCTCGCAGAGCCTGGCGAGAAGCTGTGCCAGGTTCCTCGCCGGAGAAATCTTTTGGCCCAACAAAAACCCCCACATCTGCGGGGGTGAGTACATGCAAATCTTCACTCAACAATCATACGAACAGTTTTACCAGTGTGTTGCACCATGCCAACCAAGGCATCAATCGTAAATTTGTCTGTTTTTTGATTCACAGCATCAGAAAGTCGAGGGCGAGAAACATGCAGTAATTTAGCCGCTTCGACTTGTTTGTGTCCGCTGGCTTTCATCCAGTTTTTAATGGCTACCATGAGTTGCTTTTTTAATTCAATTGCCTGTGCAATCTCGCGATCAGTTTCCGCCAGCAGTGCGGCTGCTTCATCCGGTTCAAATCCCAGATCAGCAAAGATATTGTCTTCAGGACGAGTAATATATGTAGTGATTTTATCTGTATCTTTCATGGTTTTTTACTCCGTTCATCAACTAACGCTTTATAGCGATCCTTAATGAGGTTCACATCCTTTTGTGCAGTTTTTTGTGACTTTTTCTGGAAGCTATGAAGGACATAAATAGCCTCCTCAAAACAGGCAACATACACAACACGGAAAGCTCCATCCTCCGTTTTGATACGTATTTCAGCTACACCCGCCCCCCAATCAGTGATGGGTTTCCAGTCTGAAGGTTCTTCATTAAACTGGATTTTGCGTAAGGCTTTGCCAGCCTCCTTCCTCGCATCTTCAGGAAAATCAATCAAGTCATCACGAGAACGACCCGCCATTCAATTCTTTTTGCCTGCCTGGTATCCATACCGTCTCCAGTTATTATCCGTATAAAATTTTATACATTCGCGATGGGGAAATCAACGCTCACTCAACACACAGAATGCGCCGTCGATAGCAAAATCCGTACTCATTTAACCCTCAACCTCATCCCACGCGTGCCGATATCTCTAAAAACCCCAATCGGAGATGTTGATGGACCTGCCACCGATTAGAAAAGGCAAGCGCATCTATGACCTGCTCAAAGAGGCAGGTATGCAGCTGCATGACTGGCCTCATGCGAATGACCCGAGCCGTAATCAGCGCTGGGCGTGGCTGGAGGGTGATATCGCGGTGGTGAATGTCTGGGTGCACAAACTTGTCGCCCCCACCGTGCCAGGAGAACCCTATACCACGCAATACACCGCACGCGGGCAGCAGGCCAAAGGCGAGCAGGTTGATGGTATTTATCAGGAGATCATTGGTCGCAATCTTCCGGTGCGTGTGATTCTCAAAGTTAAAAATACCTACAAACGGGCACTGGATACGGAAGTATGGAGTGCCACCTATGATGAGCACACCGGCACGCTTTCCCTGGTGCGGGGTGGTGATGACCAATTTGCTGACCAGCATGGCGAGGTCAGCTTCCCTTCCGGCACGCATGAATCCAGTGCCGCGAAACGTAACCGGACCTTACGGCTGCTCGCGTTAAAAAGAAGTGGCGGAAAATGTGAGTATTGCGGTCAGCCCGGCTTTCGGACCCAGCAGGGGGCGATTTTCGCCGAGGTACATCACATCGTCCCACTGAGTGAAGGCGGCGCAGATGAGGCGTATAACCTGATCGTGTTGTGCCCAAATGATCACCGCAAAGCGCACTACGGCCAGAACATTAAACAATTACGCAGCGAGTTTATGGGGATTCGCCGTCACTCGTCCCCCTGACCCTCAAGGGGACGGTGCTGTCAGCACTTAACTATCCAGCTCACCCGCCATGCGCCGATACTGTTCAAAACGCTGCTTCGCATCCAGTTCCGTCTGCTGCAGTAACTGATCCGCGGTTTCCGGGGCAGTACGGACTAACGAGGCATAACGTACCTCGCCCATCAGAAAATCACGGAAACTTTCTTCGGGTTCTTCCGAATCGAGGATAAACGGATTTTTGCCACGCTGGACCAGCTGAGGATTGTAGCGCCACAAGTGCCAGTATCCCGCCTCGACAGCGCGCTTCGCCTCTCGCTGGCTGCACCCCATCCCGGCTTTTAACCCGTGATTGATGCAGGCGGCGTAAGCAATCACCAGCGACGGACCCGGCCAGGCCTCCGCCTCGGCGATTGCGCGCAAGGTCTGCGCTTTATCCGCGCCCATCGCAATCTGAGCCACATAAACATTGCCGTAACTCACCGCCATCATGCCGAGATCTTTTTTACGGGTGCGTTTCCCTTCTGCGGCAAATTTTGCAATCGCCGCGGCAGGGGTGGATTTCGAAGACTGCCCACCGGTATTGGAATACACCTCGGTATCGTAGACCAGCACATTAACGTCCTCGCCCGATGCCAGCACATGGTCCAGGCCGCCAAAGCCAATATCGTAAGCCCAGCCATCACCGCCGAAAATCCACTGAGATCGTTTGGCGAAATAGTCCTGATTTTGATAGAGGCGGTTCAGCAGCGCATCATCACCCTTTTCTGCTGCCAGCAGCCCACTGAGTTTCTCTCCCCGTTCGCGTGTGCCCTCGCCCCGGTCTTTCAGTTCCAGCCACTGATGCAGAGCCTGATGCAGTTCGCCACTCAATGGCAGATGCAGCGCCTCGCTGGCACACTGGGCCAGTTGCTCACGGATCGCCCGGCCTCCCAGCATCATACCCAGACCAAACTCGGCGTTATCCTCGAACAGCGAATTTGCCCAGGCGGGACCCTGCCCTTTATGGTTGGTGGTCCAGGGGATGGAGGGCGCGCTGGCTCCCCAGATAGAGGAACAGCCGGTGGCATTGGCGATCATCATCCGGTCACCAAACAGCTGTGTCACCAGCCGGGCATAGGGCGTTTCACCGCAACCGGCGCAGGCACCCGAGAACTCCAGCAGCGGGGTTTCAAACTGGCTGCCTTTCACCGAGGTTTTGCCGAAGGGATTGGTTTTTGGCGACAGTCCCATCGCATAATCCCAGACCGTGCTCATATGACGCTGCGTTTCCAGCGGCTGCATGCTGAGCGCCTTGCCTTTGGCCGGGCAGATATCAACGCAGTTACCACAACCGGAACAATCCAGCGGGGAGATCGCCAGATGATACTCATAATCCGTCGCCCCCTGGGCTGTCTTGCTTAACAGCTCCGGCACCGCAAAATAACGTTCTTCATGGGTCAGCAGCGCCGGACGAACGGCCGCGTGGGGGCAGATAAACGCGCATTGATTACATTGGGTGCAGCCTTCAGGATTCCACACCGGCACCTCCAGCGCGATCCCCCGTTTTTCCCAGGCCGATGTGCCGGTGGGAAACGTACCGTCTTCCATCCCGGCGAAGGCGCTTACCGGCAGTTTGTCGCCACACTGGCGATTCATCGGGGCAAGGACGTCACTGATAAAATCGGGCATCATCATCGGCGTGGCGGGCGCATCCAGCTGTGTGGCCCAGCGCTCCGGCACCATCACCTCCTGAATCGCCTCCATCCCCAAATCAATGGCGGCATTATTCATATCGATAACGTTTTGCCCTTTGCTGCCATAGGATTTTTCCACCGCCTGCTTTAAATAGGCCGCTGCGGTTGCGGGCGCAATAATGCCGGTGAGTTTAAAGAAAGCCGCCTGCATCAGCATATTGAAACGTCCGCCCAGTCCCAGCCGACGCGCAATCTCCACCGCGTTAAGGGTGTAAAAACGAATGCTATTACGGGCGATGTAACGTTTGATATTTGCGGGCAACTTCTCTTCCAGCTCCTCGCCAAACCAGGTGCAGTTAAGCAGAAAGGTTCCGCCCGGGTTTAACCCCTCCAGCAAGTCGTATTTATCGACATAGGATTGCTGCGAGCAGGATATAAAATCGGCCCGGTGGATCAAATACGGGGCATTGATGGGACGCTGACCAAAACGCAGGTGAGAAACGGTAATCCCGCCGGATTTTTTCGAGTCATAGGCGAAATAGGCCTGGGCATACATCGGCGTTTTATCACCGATGATTTTGATCGCACTTTTGTTGGCACCCACCGTGCCATCCGAACCCAATCCCCAGAATTTACAGGCGGTGATCCCCTCGGTGGAAACCTGTACCTCATTGACCGGCAACGGCAGCGAAGTATGGGTGACGTCATCAAAAATCCCCACGGTAAAACCATCCTGCGGCGTCGGTTTTTTCAGGTTCTCAAATACGGAAAGGATATGGTCCGGCAGCACGTCCTTGCCGCCGAGGGCATAGCGTCCGCCAACAATCAATGGCGCATGGTCGCGCTGATAAAAGGCGTTTTTCACATCCAGGCACAACGGTTCGGCCTGCGCGCCGGGTTCTTTGGTGCGATCCAGTACGGCGATGCGTTTTACACTGGCGGGAATGCGGGCAAAAAAGTGCGTTAAAGAAAAGGGGCGGAACAAATGGACCATCAGCACCCCCACCTTTTCGCCACTGTCGAGCAGCGCATCCACCACATCCTGGATGGTGTCGCATACCGATCCCATGGCGATAATGATCTGTTCGGCATCATCGGCACCATAATAATCAAACAGATGGTATTCACGACCGGTGATGGCGGTGATCTCAGCCATGGTGTTTTCCACGATGTCCGGCAACGCCGCATAGAAACCGTTGGCGGCTTCGCGTTCCTGAAAATAAATATCCGGGTTCTGCGCGGTGCCGCGAATCACCGGGTGATCCGGGTTGAGGGCATTACGGCGGAAACGGTCCAGCGCGTCCCTGTCCAGCAGCGGAGCCAGTTCATCGTAATCCAGCACTTCGATTTTCTGGATTTCATGTGAGGTACGAAAACCGTCAAAAAAGTTGATAAACGGCACCCGCCCTTTAATGGCGGCAAGATGCGCCACCGCCGACAAATCCATCACCTGCTGCACATTGCTTTCGGCCAGCATCGCACAGCCGGTCTGACGTACCGCCATTACGTCCTGATGATCGCCAAAGATATTGAGCGAATTGGTCGCCAGCGCCCTGGCGCTGACATGAAACACCCCAGGCAACAGCTCCCCGGCGATTTTGTAGAGATTCGGGATCATCAGCAGCAGGCCCTGCGAGGCGGTGTAGGTGGTGGTGAGTGCCCCCGCCTGGAGCGCACCGTGTACCGCCCCGGCGGCACCCGCTTCCGATTGCATCTCCATCACCCGCACCGGTTGACCAAACAGGTTCTTCTTCCCGGCAGCGGCCCACTCATCAACATTTTCTGCCATCGGCGTGGAAGGGGTGATGGGGTAAATCGCCGCCACATCGGTAAAGGCATAGGAGATCCAGGCCGCCGCCGCGTTGCCATCCATCGTTCTCATTGTTCCGGACATGTCTGTTTCCTCAAAAACCGTCGTGACCTTGCCCGAAGCACAGCCTGTGCCAGTTTGCCTGTTCTGAATAAAAACAATGAGATGGCAGAACAGCCTGCCGTATGGCGCCGGATGCATTGCGCGGAACAGCACAGCCAACCCGACAACCTGTTGAACAGCTGACAAAGTGATCGGCACGCCGGAATTGTCCTGTTTGCAACAATTGGTCTGGCGATTGTTTCCTGTTTGTTTTGCCGTGAGGCGGGCGAAAAACCATAAAGACATGTTTATCAAAAAGTTATCTGTTGTGGCATGGCTGGTATGTTCCCTGCACTGTTCCCTGAGCAAACACACCAAACCAACAGGAGACATACAATGACCATGCGTCAATGTGCCATCTACGGCAAAGGTGGTATCGGCAAATCCACCACGACACAAAACCTGGTCGCCGCACTGGCGGAGATGGGTAAGAAAGTAATGATTGTTGGCTGCGATCCCAAAGCGGACTCCACCCGTTTGATCCTGCACGCCAAAGCGCAGAACACCATTATGGAGATGGCGGCGGAAGTGGGTTCCGTGGAAGACCTGGAGCTGGAAGATGTGCTGCAAATCGGTTACGGCAACGTGCGCTGTGCTGAGTCCGGCGGCCCGGAGCCAGGCGTTGGCTGTGCAGGACGCGGCGTGATCACCGCCATCAACTTCCTCGAAGAAGAAGGTGCCTACGTACCCGATCTCGATTTTGTCTTCTATGACGTGTTGGGTGACGTGGTTTGCGGTGGCTTTGCCATGCCCATCCGTGAAAACAAAGCTCAGGAGATCTACATCGTCTGTTCCGGGGAAATGATGGCGATGTACGCCGCCAATAACATCTCCAAAGGGATCGTGAAATATGCCAAATCCGGCAAGGTCCGCCTCGGCGGACTGATTTGTAACTCACGCCAGACCGACCGGGAAGATGAACTGATCATCGCGCTGGCGGAAAAGCTCGGCACCCAGATGATCCATTTCGTCCCGCGCGACAATATCGTCCAGCGCGCTGAAATCCGCCGTATGACGGTGATCGAGTACGACCCCAGCTGCAACCAGGCCAATGAATACCGCACCCTGGCAAGCAAAATCGTCAACAACACCATGATGGTGGTGCCGACGCCCTGCACCATGGATGAGCTGGAAGAACTGCTGATGGAGTTCGGCATTATGGATGCGGAAGACACCAGCATCATTGGTAAAACCGCCGCAGAAGAAAACGCCAACTGATCAGGAGTCGTCCATGAGTAACGAAACAGCGGAGCGTAATCTGGCGATCATCCAGGAAGTGCTGGAGATCTACCCGGAGAAAACGCGCAAAGAACGCCGTAAACACATGATGGTGACCGACCCGGAAATGGAGAGCGTCGGTAAATGCATCATCTCCAACCGCAAATCGCAGCCAGGTGTGATGACGGTGCGCGGTTGCGCCTATGCAGGATCGAAAGGGGTGGTATTTGGGCCGATCAAAGATATGGCCCACATCTCACACGGCCCGGTCGGTTGCGGCCAGTATTCGCGTGCCGGACGCCGTAACTACTTCACCGGGGTCAGCGGTGTCGATAGCTTTGTCACCCTCAACTTCACCTCGGATTTTCAGGAGCGTGACATCGTGTTTGGCGGTGACAAAAAGCTCACCAAACTGATTGAAGAGATGGAGGAACTGTTCCCGCTCACCAAAGGGATCAGCATTCAGTCGGAATGCCCGGTCGGGTTGATTGGTGACGATATTTCTGCCGTCGCCAAAGCCAGCGAAAAGGTCATCAACAAGCCGGTGGTCCCGGTACGCTGTGAAGGTTTTCGCGGCGTGTCGCAATCCCTCGGTCATCATATCGCCAATGACGTGATCCGCGACTGGATCCTCGATAACCGCGAAGGCCAGCCCTTTGCCACCACCCCTTATGATGTGGCGATTATCGGTGACTACAACATTGGTGGCGATGCCTGGGCTTCACGCATTCTGCTGGAAGAGATGGGGCTGCGGGTGGTGGCGCAGTGGTCAGGCGATGGCACCCTGGTTGAAATGGAAAACACCCCGTTCGTAAAACTCAACCTGGTGCATTGCTATCGCTCGATGAACTACATCTCGCGCCATATGGAAGAGAAGCACGGTATCCCGTGGATGGAATACAACTTCTTCGGACCGACCAAAGTGGCGGAGTCGCTGCGCAAAATTGCCGACCAGTTTGACGACACCATCCGGGCCAATGTCGAAGCGGTGATCGCCCGCTATCAGGCGCAGAACGATGCCATCATCGCAAAATATCGCCCACGCCTGGAGGGCCGCAAAGTGCTGCTGTATATGGGCGGGCTGCGGCCACGTCATCTGATTGGGGCGTATGAAGATCTCGGTATGGAGATCATCGCCGCGGGTTACGAGTTCGGTCATAACGACGATTACGATCGTACCCTGCCGGACCTGAAAGAAGGCACCCTGCTGTTCGATGATGCCAGCAGTTACGAGCTGGAAGCCTTTGTGAAAGCGCTGAAACCGGACCTGATCGGCTCCGGCATCAAAGAAAAGTACATTTTCCAGAAGATGGGCGTGCCATTCCGCCAGATGCACTCCTGGGACTACTCCGGCCCCTACCACGGCTATGACGGTTTCGCCATTTTCGCCCGTGATATGGATATGACTCTGAACAATCCCGCCTGGGGCCAGTTAACCGCGCCCTGGCTGAAGTCCGCCTGACATCTCTTTTACTATCCCGTCAGTTCACCGATTTGTGGCGCGGGAGGAGAATACCATGAGCCAGACTGTTGATAAGATTCACAATTGTCATCCATTGTTTGAACAGGATGAGTACCAGACGCTGTTCACCAGCAAACGATCGCAGGAAGAAGCCTGGGACCCGGCGCGCGTGCAGGAAGTCTTCCAGTGGACCACCACCGCCGAATATGAAGCGCTGAATTTTAAACGCGAAGCGCTGACCATTGACCCGGCCAAAGCCTGCCAGCCGCTGGGGGCGGTGCTCTGCTCGCTGGGCTTCGCCAACACCCTGCCCTATGTACACGGTTCGCAGGGGTGCGTGGCCTATTTCCGCACCTACTTTAACCGTCATTTCAAAGAGCCGGTGGCCTGCGTCTCTGACTCGATGACCGAGGACGCGGCGGTATTTGGCGGCAATAACAATATGAATACCGGGCTGCAAAACGCCAGCACCCTGTACCAACCGGAGATCATCGCAGTTTCCACCACCTGCATGGCTGAAGTCATCGGCGATGATTTACAGGCGTTTATCGCCAACGCCAAAAAAGACGGTTTTGTTGATGCCAGCCTGCCGGTGCCGTTTGCCCATACGCCAAGTTTTATCGGCAGCCATGTCACCGGCTGGGACAATATGTTTGAAGGCTTTGCCAAAACCTTCACCGCGGATCGCGAAGCCCAGCCGGGCAGGCTCCCGCGCCTGAATCTGGTCACCGGATTTGAAACCTATCTGGGGAATTTCCGCGTGCTGAAACGCATGCTGGCGCAAATGGAGGTGCCTGCCAGCCTGCTTTCCGACCCTTCGGACGTGCTGGATACTCCGGCTGATGGCCATTACCGCATGTACGCTGGTGGCACCACGCAGCAGGAAATGCGCGATGCACCTGATGCCATCGACACCCTGCTGCTTCAGCCGTGGCAGCTGGTGAAAAGCAAAAAAGTGGTGCAGGAGATGTGGCACCAGCCCGCCACCGAGGTGCCGATCCCGCTGGGGCTGGCAGGCACCGACGAATTACTGATGACCATCAGCCAGCTGACCGGCAAAGCCATCCCCGATGTGCTGGCGCTGGAGCGTGGTCGTCTGGTGGATATGATGCTGGATTCCCACTCCTGGCTACACGGGAAAAAATTCGGCCTGTATGGCGACCCGGATTTTGTCATGGGACTGACGCGCTTCCTGCTGGAACTGGGTTGCGAACCCACCGTTATCCTGAGCCATAACGGCAATAAACGCTGGCAGAAGGCCATGAAGAAGATGCTGGAGGCGTCACCTTATGGCAAGGAGAGCGAAGTCTTTATCAACTGTGACCTGTGGCATTTCCGATCCCTGATGTTCACCCGCCAGCCGGACTTTATGATCGGTAACTCCTACGCCAAATTCATCCAGCGCGACACCCTGGCAAAAGGTGAACAGTTTGAAGTGCCGCTGATCCGCCTTGGCTTCCCACTGTTTGATCGCCATCACCTGCATCGCCAGACCACCTGGGGTTACGAAGGGGCGATGAGCATGCTCACCACCCTGGTGAATGCGGTGCTGGAAAAAATCGACAGCGACACCAGCAAATCCGGCAAAACCGATTACGGCTTTGACCTTATCCGTTAACCAACACCTGCCCCGCCAAACGCGGGGCTACAGGGGGACATGATGCCGATGGTTACCTTTCGTCGACGTGGGGCGGATTTGTATTGCTATATCGCCAAACAGGATCTGGAAGCCAAAGTGATCGAGGTCGAACACGACACCCCCGAACGCTGGGGTGGAGCCGTGTCTCTGGAAGGCGGGCGCTGCTATTACGTCAGCGAGCAACCGGGACGTCCGGACTTTCCGGTCAGCCTGCGCGCCAGTCGCGATGCACAGAATTAAGGGGATTGATATGTCTGACCACGATGTTCTTTTCTGGCGCATGCTGGCGTTGTTTCAGAGCCTGCCGGAACTCCAGCCCGCGCAAATCATGACCTGGCTGACTCGCGACCAGGATGAGGCGTTGACCCCAGCTCGGCTCTCGGCCTTCACGCAAAGCCAGCTGAAAGCCTTCTTTCCAGGTGATGAGGTGCTGATGTCGCCGGGGCGCTGGTCACGGGTCAAAGCCTGTCTGCGCGGGGAGTTGCCCCACCATCTGCGGGTGGCAACCTTTCCCCAGCGTCAGCCGCAGTTGCTGGCGGCTTTTGCTTCGCAGGATGGGTTGATGATCAATGGTCACTTTGGTCAGGGGCGGTTGTTCTTTATTTATGCCTTTGATGATGACGGGTACTGGCTGCACAGCTTACGGCGTTATCCTTCTGCGCCGCAGCAGGATGAACCGAACGAGGTGCGGGCGCAGTTGCTGCGCGACTGTCAGCTGTTATTTTGCGAAGCGATTGGTGGCCCTGCCGCCGCCCGGCTGATTCGCCACAATATCCATCCCATCAAGGTACCGGCAGGACTGACCATCACCTCCCAGTGTGACAACATCAAAAAGCTGTTTGCCGGGCAGTTGCCACCGTGGCTGGCAAAACGCCTCGACCGCGCTAATCCGCTGGAATCACGCGTTTTCTGATCCATTCTGACCCCATCAGACAAGGCTTGTCTTGTGGGGTCCCTTCCTGCGTTGTTAGTTTTGTCGTAAAGCCGACAACATTTTCTTCTTAAAAATCAATGGATATTTCCTGGTCCGGGATTTGCAACGGCTCAGTTAACCCAATCAGCCAATGAGGTACCTATGAAGGGGAATGAAATCCTGGCCCTGCTGGATGAGCCTGCCTGCGAGCATAACCATAAACAAAAATCCGGCTGTAGTGCGCCCAAACCCGGTGCGACTGCCGGTGGCTGCGCTTTTGATGGGGCGCAAATCACCCTGCTGCCAATTGCCGATGTGGCGCATCTGGTACACGGTCCGATTGGTTGCACGGGCAGCTCCTGGGATAACCGGGGCAGTTTCAGCTCGGGGGCGGTGATTAACCGGCTGGGGTTGACCACCGACTTAAGTGAACAGGATGTGATTATGGGCAACGGCGAGCGCCGCTTGTTTCATGCGGTTCGCCATATCGTCAATCGTTACCATCCCGCCGCCGTGTTCATCTACAACACCTGTGTTCCGGCAATGGAGGGCGATGATATTGAAGCGGTCTGCCGCGCCGCAGCCACCGCCACCGGCGTACCGGTCATCGCCATCGATGTCGCCGGATTTTATGGCAGCAAGAACCTCGGCAACCGCCTGGCGGGAGAAATGATGGTGAAACAGGTGATTGGCGGACGTGAGCCTGCGCCCTGGCCAGCGGACACCCCCTTTCCACCCGAACACCGCCACGATATCGGCCTGATTGGTGAATACAATATCGCCGGGGAATTCTGGCATATCCAGCCCCTGCTGGATGAGCTGGGCATCCGCGTGCTGGGCACCCTGTCCGGCGACGGGCGCTTTGCCGAGATCCAGACCTTGCACCGTGCCGAGGTCAATATGCTGGTGTGCTCCCGCGCGCTGATCAACGTGGCGCGCGCCCTCGAACAGCGCTACGGCACACCGTGGTTTGAAGGCAGTTTCTATGGCGTGCGCGCCACCTCAGACTCCCTGCGCCAGCTGGCCGCGCTGACCGGCGATCGCGACCTGATGCAGCGCACCGAAGCCCTGATTGCGCGCGAAGAACGGGTGGCTGACGAGGCACTCGCCCCCTACAGGGAACGGCTGCGCGGACGCAAGGCCCTGTTGTATACCGGCGGGGTGAAATCCTGGTCGGTGGTGTCGGCCTTGCAGGATCTTGGCATGACGGTGGTCGCCACCGGCACGCGCAAATCCACCGAGGAAGACAAACAACGTATCCGGGAACTGATGGGCGATGATGCCCTGATGCTGGATGAAGGCAACGCCCGCACCCTGCTTGATGTGGTCTATCGCTACCAGGCCGACATGATGATCGCCGGTGGGCGCAATATGTATACCGCTTACAAGGCCCGTCTGCCGTTTCTCGATATCAATCAGGAGCGTGAGCATGCTTACGCGGGTTACCACGGGATTGTCACGCTGGCACAGCAGTTATGTCAGACGCTGGAAAGCCCGATATGGTCACAAACCCACGCCCGCGCCCCCTGGCACTAAAGGAAGGAGCAGATTATGGCTGAAATCATTCGCCCCAAAAAACCGCTGGCTGTCAGCCCGGTGAAGAGTGGGCAACCGCTGGGGGCCATCCTTGCCAGCATGGGTTTTGAACACTGCATCCCGCTGGTTCATGGTGCGCAGGGCTGTAGCGCCTTCGCTAAGGTGTTTTTTATCCAGCATTTTCACGATCCGATCCCCCTGCAATCCACCGCGATGGATCCGATGTCCACCATCATGGGGGCCGACGACAATATCATTACCGCGCTGAACACCCTGTGTCAGCGCAATAACCCGAAAGCTATCGTGTTGCTGAGTACCGGGTTGTCTGAGGCCCAGGGCAGCGATATTACGCGCGTGGTGCGTCAGTTTCGCGAGGCGTCACCCCGTTATAAAAATGTGGCGTTGCTAACCGTGAACACCCCTGACTTTTATGGCTCGCTGGAGAATGGCTTCAGTGCGGTGCTGGAAAGCATGATTGAACAATGGATGCCGGAGAAGCCGTTGCCCGCCGGGCGTAACCGGCGCGTCAATCTGTTGCTCAGCCACCTGATCACCCCTGGCGATGTCGAGTTGCTGCGCAGCTATGTGGAGGCATTCGGTCTGCAACCGGTGATAGTGCCGGATCTGTCGTTATCGCTCGATGGGCATCTGGCAAGCGGTGATTTCTCACCGGTCACCCAGGGCGGCACGCCGCTGGCCCACATTGAACAGATGGGCCAGAGTTTATGTACTTTTGCGATCGGCGTGTCGCTGGGGCATGCCGCCACCCTGCTGGCCCAGCGCAGCCGGGGTGAGGTGATCCCGTTGCCGCACCTGATGACCCTGGCAACCTGCGACCAGTTTATTAATCAGCTGAAAGTGATCTCCGGCCGCAACGTGCCTGGCTGGATTGAACGCCAACGCGGCCAACTACAGGATGCGATGATCGATTGTCATATGTGGTTGCAGGGGGTAGCGGTAGCGATGGCGGCGGAAGGGGATTTGCTGGCCGCCTGGTGTGATTTTGCCGCCAGCCAGGGCATGGTGCCTGGCCCGCTTATCGCTCCGGTGAGCCAGCGTGGACTGAGCCATTTGCCGGTCGGCAAAGTGGTCATCGGCGATCTGGAAGATATGCAGGATCTGCTACACAACAGCCCGGCGGCGCTGCTGGTGGCCAATTCCCACGCGGCGAATCTGGCACAGCAGATGGATATCCCCCTGATTCGCGCCGGTTTCCCGATTTATGATCGCCTGGGCGAATTCCGCCGCGTGCGTCAGGGTTATATGGGTATGCGCGATACGTTGTTTGAGCTGGCGAATGTGATGAGTCAGCACCATCACACGCTTCCGGCCTGGCACTCCCCGTTGCGCCAGCAATTCAGCCCGGGAGATCAGCATGCATCATGTTAACCGGCAGTTCAGCACCATCTGCGTGGAGGAGTGGTCAATGAAAGTGGCGTTTGCCAGCTCGGATTGCCGCCACGTTGATCAGCACTTTGGTGCCACTCCGCGGCTGGTGGTGTACGGAGTGAAACAGGATGACGCCATGCTGCTGCGGGTGGCTGATTTTTCGGTGTTTGCCGGGCATCAGGAGGAGAAAATAACCTGTCGCATCAACGCGCTGGAGGACTGCGTCACCCTGTATTGCGTGGCGATTGGTGAGAAGGTGTTCAGCCAGTTATTAAAGATTGGCGTGCGTGCGGTGCGGGTACCTGCCAATACCCCGGTCAGCGCGCTGTTGCAGGAAATCCAACATTACTGGTATGACAAAGAACAACGCAAACAGCAGCGCCAGCGCAATCCGGATCGCTTCGCTCAGCTACTGGCAGAACAGGAATGGCAGGATAAAGACGAACGCTAGTCGTTTCTCTGACACAACTGTGACAAACCTCACACTCAACCGCGACACAGGGCGCGGTTTTTTATTACCACAACTCTCTATCCATCTGAAAATTCACACTTTCTACTTCTGGTACTGCTTTTGCTTGGTTTTGTTATCCCGCTGTTGATTGCTGCGGGGAGATGCGCCAAGGCGCTTTCCGTCTGAGTACTGGGAGCTGAGAGCATGTGGAATTATTCCGAGAAGGTGAAAGACCATTTTTTTAATCCCCGTAACGCCCGTGTGGTGGATGACGCTAACGCGGTGGGTGACGTGGGTTCGCTGAGCTGCGGCGATGCCTTGCGGCTGATGCTGCGGGTTGATCCGGAAAATGAAACCATCCTTGAGGCCGGATTTCAGACCTTCGGCTGTGGCAGCGCCATCGCCTCGTCTTCCGCCCTGACCGAGCTGATTATCGGACGCACGCTATCCGAAGCGGAACAGGTCACCAATCAGCAAATCGCCGATTATCTCGACGGCCTGCCCCCGCAGAAGATGCATTGTTCGGTGATGGGCCAGGAAGCACTGCATGCGGCCATCGCGAACTATCGCGGCCTGAGCCTCGACGATGACCACGAGGAAGGCGCGCTGATCTGTAAATGTTTCGGCGTGGATGAGGGACACATCCGCCGCGCGGTGCTCACCAACGGCCTGACCACGCTGGAAGACGTGATCAACTACACCAAAGCGGGCGGCGGCTGTACCTCCTGCCATGAAAAGATTGAGCTGGCCCTGGCCCACATTCTCGCTAACGCCCCACAGGTCGCCGCCCCGGCGAGCAGCGCAAAAGATCCCCACTGGCAGGAGGTGATGGAAACCATCACCGAACTGCGTCCCTACATTCAGGCCGACGGTGGCGATATGTCGCTGGTTGATGTCGCCAATCACACCGTCACCGTCAGCCTGGCGGGCAGTTGCAGTGGTTGCATGATGACCGATATGACGCTGGCCTGGTTGCAGCAAAAACTGATGGAACGTACCGGTTGTTATATGGAAGTGGTGGCGGCTTAAACCGTCGTGAATAACTGGAGGAACATGCCAATGAAACAGGTTTATCTGGATAACAATGCCACCACCCGTATTGACCCGATGGTACTTGAGGCGATGATGCCCTTCCTCACTGAGCATTACGGTAATCCATCCTCAATCCATGATTTTGGCACACCGTCGCGCGCCGCGTTAGAGCGCGCGCATCAGCAGGTGGCGGCCCTGCTGGGTGCGGAGCACGCCAGTGAAATTATTTTCACCTCCTGCGCCACCGAGGCCACCTCCACCGCGTTGCATAGCGCTATCGAAGCGCAGCCGGACAGACGGGAGATTATCACCACCGCCGTGGAACACCCCGCCACTCTTGAAGTGTGTGAGCATCTGGAGCGCCAGGGATACGTTATCCACCGGCTGGCCGTCGACAGTGATGGCGCGCTGGATATGGCGCAGTATCGCCAGGCGCTGAGTGACCGGGTGGCGCTGGTGAGTGTGATGTGGGCCAACAACGAAACCGGCGTGATGTTTCCGGTGGAGGAAATGGCCGGGCTGGCTCATGAATACGGCGCGCTGTTTCATTGCGATGCGGTTCAGGTCACGGGAAAAATCCCGCTATCCATCGGGCAGACCCGCATCGATATGCTCTCCTGTTCCGCCCATAAGCTGCATGGCCCGAAAGGTGTCGGTTGTCTTTATCTGCGGCGCGGCACGCGTTTTCGTCCGTTGCTGCGTGGCGGGCATCAGGAACGCGGTCGGCGGGCGGGCACGGAAAATATCGCCGGTATCGTCGGGATGGGGATGGCCTGCGAACTGGCGCAGGTGCATTTACCCGGTATGAGCAGCATTGCCCAGCTACGCGATCAGTTGCAGGAAGGCGTGCTGGCACAGATTCCCTCGGTGAAGGTGATGGGGGGCAATCAGCCTCGCGTTCCCGGCACCGTCAATATCGCGTTTGAGTTTATCGAAGGGGAAGCCATTTTGTTGCTGCTGAATCAGGCCGGGATTGCCGCCTCCAGTGGCAGCGCCTGCACATCGGGATCGCTGGAGCCATCTCATGTGATGCGGGCGATGGACATCCCCTACACGGCAGCGCACGGCAGCATCCGCTTCTCTCTGTCGCGCTATACGCGGGAAAAGGAGATCGAGTACGTCATCCAGACGCTGCCGTCGATTATTGCCCGCCTGCGCTTGCTGTCACCTTACTGGCAGGATGGTAAGCCGGTTCAGCAACAGGCTTCATTTATGCCGATCTACGGCTAAGAAGGAAACGAAGATGTCCAGGGTGTTGATTAACGATACTACGCTGCGGGACGGGGAACAGAGCCCGGGCGTCGCGTTTCGTGCCAGTGAAAAAATCGCTATTGCTCAGGCGCTGTTTGACGCAGGCGTCACTGCGCTGGAAGTCGGCACGCCGGCCATGGGAGAAGAAGAACGCACCCGCATTCAGCTGGTGCGCCGCCATTTGCCCGAGGCCACGTTAATGACCTGGTGCCGGATGAACCGCGAGGAAATCCGCCAGAGTGCCGATCTCGGGATGGACTGGGTCGATATCTCCCTGCCAACGTCCGAGAAGCTACGCCAGTACAAATTGCGCGAGCCTCTGCCGGTGCTGCTGGCCAGGCTGGCTGAGTTAATCAGATTTGCCAGCGACCTCGGCATGCAGGTCTGTGTCGGCTGCGAAGATGCGTCGCGATCCAGCGATGACGATTTGCAGCGGGTGGCGCAGGCCGCGCAGGAAGCCGGTGCACAACGGTTACGCTTTGCCGATACCCTCGGCGTGCTCGATCCCTTCACCACCGCCGCCCGTATCACCACCCTGCGCAGCTTCTGGCCCGGTGAGATCGAAATGCATGCCCACGACGATCTGGGGCTGGCAACCGCCAACACGCTGGCGGCTGTGCAGGCCGGTGCCACCAGCGTCAACACCACGGTGCTGGGACTGGGCGAGCGTGCAGGCAATGCGGCGCTGGAGACGGTAGCGCTGGGCCTCAGTCGTTGTCTGGAGATGGACTGCGGCGTCAATTTCCGCATGCTTCCGGCGCTGTGTCAGTCGGTGGCGGTTGCTGCGCAGCGCATCATTGATGTCCAGCACCCGCTGGTGGGTGACCAGGTTTTTACCCATGAATCCGGCGTCCATGTCGCCGCACTGCTGCGCGACCGCGAGAGTTATCAGGCCATCGATCCCGAGCTGGTGGGACGCGAGTATCGCCTGGTGCTGGGTAAACATTCCGGACGTCAGGCGGTGGATGGGGTGTTCAGCAAAATGGGATACCGGTTAGATACGTTGCAAATTGACCTGATCCTGCCTGCCATACGCCGTTTCGCCGAAAGCTGGAAACGCATCCCGCAGGATTACGAACTGATCGCCATTTACGACCAGCTTTGTGGAGAAACTGCTCAGACACTAAGGGGTTAATATGCAATGGTTTTATCAAATCCCGGGGGTCGAGGCACTCGATACGGCGGAATCCTTTTTCGAGTTCTTTGCCGTTGATTACGATGCCGCACGCCTGAAACCCTGCTGTCTGCCGGTGTTACGCGATTTTCACCAGCGACTGCGCGACAACGTCCCTCTGCAAAACCATCTGGAAGCGGAACCGCGTGGGCCATGGCTGCTGGCGCGCCGCTTGCTGACGGAAAGCTATCAGCATCACCTGCACGGGAGCCAGACATGAGAGCAAAATATGCGTTAGGTGACGAAGTCAGGGTGATCCGCGCGATCCGTAATGACGGCACCATGTATGGTTACGCCACCGGTGAATTGCTGGTACGGCGCGGCAGTACCGGCTTCGTGCGTGGATGCGGCACCTTCCTGATGGACCAGATTATTTATCAGGTCCATTTTCTCGATACCGACATGATCGTTGGGTGCCGGGAGCCGGAAATGATCAGCGCAGCGGCAGCCTGGCATGCGGGCCATTTTCAATTCGGTGACAGCGTGACCTCGCGTCATATCCTCACCTCCGACGGCAAGGTGGTCGTTCGCGCGGGAGAACGAGGCCGCATCGAGCGTACCGACCAGGGCGAAAAGGGGGAAATTTATACGGTGATGTTTGGTGAACGCTGGTTTCAGGTGCCCGCCAGCGCCATCAGGCTGCTGGAGGAATAACACTCGTGGCTGAACTTTGGGAACGTTTTTCCCGGCAACAGCTGAGTCAGTCGCGCTGGCAGTGCCTGCCGGAATCCATCCCCGCCAGTGAACAGGCAGAGTTTAACCAGCTCTGGCAACGCCAGCGGCAGCTGGAATATGCGGTGGTTCGGGCAACGGGTGACGACAGGATCCCTGAAACCGTTATCGCCAGCGTGACAATGTCACTTAATTCCTCCCTGGCGCAGTCCCCGTTTAGCGATGATGAGCGGGCCTCCATCATTCGCCACCACGCCCGCATGGAAATGCAGCTGGCGCGCGTGGCCGGGCAGGCACCCGTTCCTGATGATTTACAGGTGCTGGCCTGGTACCAGCGTCATCAGGAGAAATTTATGCGCCCGGAGCAGCGTCTGAGCTGGCATCTGCTGCTGACCACGGAGAATGAGGATGCGGCGATACGCAAGCAAATCCAGCACCTCCACCAGCAGATAAGCGCATCCCGGCAGGCGTTCAGCACCCTCGCGCAACGCTACTCCCATTGCCCGAGCGCGCTGGAAGGAGGACGTATGGGCTGGATCAGCCGGGGATTACTCTTTCCGGAACTGGAAAGCGTGCTGTTTCAGATGAAGCCGAACGCCGTGAGTCAGCCCATTGAAACGGCGCTGGGCTGGCATTTGCTGTGGTGTGAACTGATTCGCCCTCCCGCCCCAATGGAACGGGAAGCTGCCCTGGCGCAGGTACGCACCCTGCTGCATCAGCAGAACCAGCAACGCTGGCAGCGGCAATGGCTGCAGCATCTGCTGTAATCATTAATTCCACGGCCGGTGATTGTGAGCAAATGGCGTAGTGAGTTTCTGCCCATGTTGGTGACAGGAACAGTTAACTCATTCGAGTAAGTTATTCTTCATTATTGGCACCATGGTAAAAATATGATTTTTTCGTTCGGTTATATGTCTGACGTTGTCATTCAAGTGAATTATTTCTAAAAATAAGACATGAAACATAGACTGCGTTAAAAAAAGATGCAAGGATGCGGACAAAACAACATGGAAGACAGAAATATGGATGATCAGGCAGAGGAAGGCTTTCTGAGACGCATGACGCTCGGTGAAATTAAAATGGCGCAACGAATTTACGGCAACGCAATAGTTTACAGCCGTGTCTGGATTCATTGTGACAGTTATTTACCGTTCGGATTACAGAAGCAAAATTATGCTATGACGCCTAATGGAGAGTTATGGTATAGAAAAGAAATGTATAGAGAAGATTTTTCTGCAAATTTAGTTATCCTGGAAGATAAATATTTATTCATTCATGAGCTTGGTCATGTATGGCAACACCAGCAAGGACAGTGGGTGAGGTTAAGAGGTATTTTTAGTTGGGCGGCTGAGTACAACTACGAACTTAACAGGAAAAAACTGATTGATTACTCCCTTGAACAACAGGCATCTATTTTAGCAGATTACTGGCTACTACTGGTATACGGTTTTGATAAATGGCACTACTATCAACGGCAGGGCCGAATGGGACAGTACAGAGGTAATGATAACGCCAAAGATATTCCTTCACTTTATCATCGTATTGTTACAGGTGGGGGGAATTGATATCCATGAAGAAATTTATCGTATTGGCAACGGCATTCTTATTATCCGGTTGTCCTGGTCCGGGGGACAGAATGGTATCACGTTCGTCAGCAACGGCGACATTGAAAGAGAATAACGTTTGCATCCTGTCCCCGATGAAACCAGGGGAACAAATCATCGCTGTACAAATTTACAGTGACAAAGACGAAAAATTAATCAGGACGTTTGAAGCAAAACCGGTTTATGTGGCGCGTGGTGGATGTCTGCCCGTATTTGATTATTCATTCATATCGGGGCAGAAGTATTCAATCGCTTATGATGTGATGTCTGTAAATTCAGGTTCACATCTAATTACTGTAGAGTTTTTAAAATATATCGACTCATCTGGGAATATCAAGGTGAGAAACGCTCATTAATGTCTGACTTTGCATCGCACCACATAATCCAGTGTTTATTTAGCCAATTCAGCTGACAGATATGCACCGTTATCCACGCGTGCACCGGTGATTTGTAAGAGGCACTGGCCTGTTTAGCCTGAGCGGCGATTTTAGCTTCTGCGCCATCCAGGTGCGGAAGATGCTGCAGCAACGCTGGCAGCGGCAATGGCTGAAGCAAATGCTGATATGAATTTATGATGAAACAATCGCAGGAAGCCGCATCAGTCATAATAAAAGCCACTGGCAGCTCCGGTCCGGGCGTTTACAGAATATGTTGTGCCCGACGCAGTTCAGCAATCATTTGTTCCGCTGCCGGTGATTGCGGATAGGCGGCGTGAGTGACCGCATAGTGGGTCACGGTCCATGTCGGAGAGTCCGGCACCTTCACCAGGGGAATACACGCCTGCATCAGTTGTGCATAATGATGCGGCAGAATCCCCACCACATCTCCGGCGGCAATCAACATCGCCACCGCTTCGATACCCACCGCTTCGGGTCCCCGGTTCAGGTGCAGCCGGGCCAGTGCGTCTTCGACAAAGGGTTGCTGCGCCCGATACACCAGCGGCAATTGCCTGGCGCGCAGTTCATGACCCGCCAGGGTGTACAGGCCGTGGGACTCGGCAAACAGTTCTGCGTAATGCAGCGAAGGCGTTTTCTGATAATCCATCACCCCTTTGATAGCAATATCCAGCCTTCGGTCGAGCAAGGCCTGAATCAGTTGTGACGCCGCCATGACGCTGAGTGACAGCTGTACCTGTGGTGCTCGCTGGCGCAAGGCGCGTAATGCCTGTTGCAGATGTGAAGCACTGTGGCTGATCACGTTATCGGTAATCCCCATGACCAGCGGCCCTGAAATCACGCCCCGACTGGCATCCATCGCCGGGAAGATGCGATCCAGTGCGCCAAGCGCTTCACGCGCATAAAGCAGCGCCGACTCGCCCGCCGCCGTCAGTTCGAAACCTTTCGGCCCGCGGGTACAGAGCGCGGTGCCGAGCGTTTCTTCAATCGATTTAATCTGACGGCTGATGGTCGCTTTGGTCATGTTGAGAGAGTTTTCAGCAGCAGAAAATCCGCCAGATTGCGCCACAACGCAGAATATTCTCAGGGCGCGTAAATCTTTTTCGTTCAGTGTCCGGGGTTTCATGGTTGCTGTTTCCGTAACCGTGATTGCAAATAAGATCAGTTTTCCTGGTGAAAAAGCCTACCTACACTCGCCTCAGTTCGTATTTCGCCAATACCAGGAAATCATTATGTCTTTACCGTTAACAGTGCCACCGCAAACTAATCATAAATCACTGCTGTTTTCCGAATTAGCCCTTGATCTCGATAATTTGCAAGCACATTTTGCCGTGCTGGGCGTGCCTTATGGCGCGGCTTATACCCCGCAGGACTACAACAACGACCAGGTACGCGCCCCCACCGCCATTCGTCAGGCATCAGACCGGGTGATTCGCGGTCCCGAGCGCTATGACTTTGACATTGATGGCCCGCTGCTACAGGGTCGGGATGATGTCCGCTTTGTCGATTGTGGCGACGTGCCTGCCGATCTTGACGATCCGCGTGGTCATTTCGTTCGTGCAGAACAGGCGGTACGCAAAATTCTCGCAGCGGGTGCCATCCCCATCGTTTTAGGGGGCGACCACGGTATCACCAACCCGATTCTGCGTGCCTTTAATGACCAGGGGCCAATCACTATCGTGCATCTCGATGCGCATCTCGACTGGCGTGATGAGGTCAATGGCGTGCGCGATGGTTTATCCAGCCCGATGCGTCGTGCGTCGGAGCTGCCGTTCGTGCAAGACATCATTCAGATTGGCATGCGTGCGTCAGGCAGTGCGCGTCAGGAAGAAGCCGATTACGCCCGGGCATGGGGTGCCAAAATTATCACCGCTTATGAGCTGCACGACCGCGGTATGGACGCGGTGCTGGGGCAAATCCCGGACGGTGGCCGTTATTACCTGACCATCGACGCTGACGGTTTTGATCCTGCCGTGATGCCCGCCGTGGCAGGCCCGGCACCTGGCGGCGTGACCTTTGTTCAGGCCCGTAAACTGATCCATGGATTAGTGAAAAAAGGACGCGTGGTTGGGATGGATATTGTGGAAATTCAACCCGCAAAAGACGTGCATCAGCTCTCCTGCATGACCGCAGGCCGTCTGGTGCTCAATTTAATTGGTGCGGCCATTCGCGCCGGGTATTGCGACAGCAACCTTTAATCTTTTGGAGGACGTATGACTCTTCGTTCACTTCTGCTCAGTGCGCTCCTGTTTTCCTCATTATCTCAGGCCGCCGAACCCATCCGTGTGGCGATTGACCCAACCTTCCCACCGATGGAGTTTATTCAAAACAACCAGCGGACCGGCTTCGATGTTGACTTAGCGGCCGCGCTGTCAAAGCAGATGGGACGCCCGCTGGTGTATACCGATATGGATTTTAAAGCGATGGTGCCGTCAGTGCTGGCAGGTCGTCAGGATATTGTGTTGTCCGCAATTTACATCACCGATGACCGCAAGAAAGTGGTGGATTTCACCGACCCGTATTTCTCCGCAGGCCTGGTGGTGATGGTGAAAAAAGGCGATACGCGGATCAAAACGCCGCAGGATCTGGCTGGCAAGCGTGTCGCGGTGCAGGTCGGGACCAAGTCGGTCAAAGTCATGTCTGATGAGTTCCCGAGCGCGCAGACGGTAGAAGTGGAAAAGAATGAAGAGATGTTTAATGCGCTGGAAGCGGGCCGTGCTGATGCGGTCGTCACCGGCAAACCGGCGGCGCTGTTGTACAGCAAAACCCGTGGCACCACGCAGATCCTGGCGGAGCCGGTGACGCATGAAGAATACGGTATCGCTGTCAGCAAACGTGAGCCGGAATTGCGTCAGCAACTGAATGATGCGCTGAAAGCCATCAAAGCCAACGGCACTTATGATGCGTTGCAGAAAAAATGGTTTGGTAACGCAGGGCAATAAGCCGGGGTGAGCATGGTTGAATTTGATTTTACTCCGGCGTTTGCCGCCTGGCGCGATCTGCTGGCAGGTGCCTGGGTGACGATTGAAGTCACCCTCTGCGCCCTGCTGATCAGTTGTTGCCTGGGAACCTTAATCGGTCTGGGGAGGCTTGCTCCCCAGCGTAAGCTGGTGTGGTGGTTCTGCAACAGCTACGTGGTTTTCGTGCGTGGCACCCCGCTGCTGGTGCAGCTGTTTATCCTCTACTTCGGTCTGCCCTACTTCAATATCGTTATCCCCGCCTTTGTCTGCGGCATTATCGGGCTGGGATGTTATTCCGCCGCTTACGTCTCAGAGCTGGTACGGGGTGCGATTTTGTCTATCGACCGGGGACAAACCGAAGCGGCGCGCTCGATGGGCATGTCCGGTGCGCAGGCGATGCGGCTGATTATTCTGCCGCAGGCGCTGGTACGGATGGTGCCGCCGCTGGCGAATGAGTTTATCGCGTTAACCAAAAACTCGGCGCTGGTGTCCCTGGTCACCATCCACGACCTGATGCATGAGGGGCAAAAAGTCATCAGCGTGTCCTATCGTTCGCTGGAGGTGTATATCGTGATCGCCTTTATCTACCTGCTGATGACCAGCAGCACCATGCTGTTGTTGCGCGTGGTGGAGAAAAAGCTGCGTGCGGGAGGGATGGTGCAATGAACCCAGCCATCATTGAGGCGGTTAACGTCGAAAAATATTTTGACCAGCACCATGTCCTGAAGGGCATCAGCCTGTCAGTGGCGCGGGGCGAGGTGGTGGTGATTATTGGCCCGAGCGGTTCGGGTAAAAGCACGTTTTTGCGATGCTGCAATGGTCTGGAAGTCGCGCAGCAAGGCAGCATCCGCTTGTGCGGCCAGCACCTGTTGCAGAATGGGAAAATGTTGGCCGAGCCGGACCTCAATCTTCTTCGCCGTCAGGCTGGCATGGTTTTCCAATCGTTCAACCTGTTCCCTCATCTGTCGATTCTCGACAATGTGGCGATCGGGCCACACAAAATACTGAAACAAGGCCGGGCGTTTGCTCAGCAGCTGGCGATGCAACTGCTGGAAAAAGTGGGGCTGGCGCACAAAGCCCAGGCGATGCCTGCCAGTCTGTCCGGTGGACAAAAACAACGCGTCGCCATTGCCCGCGCCCTGGCTTTGCAACCAGAAGTGATGTTATTTGATGAACCAACATCTGCACTGGATCCCGAACTGACCACCGAAGTGCTTCAGGTGATGAAGCAGCTGGCCCAGGATGGCATGACGATGATCATCGTGACTCATGAGATGAATTTTGCCCGTGAAGTGGCCGATCGTCTGGTGGTGATGGAAGACGGAATGATTGTGGAACAGGGGCCGACACAAAAGCTGTTCTCTGGCCCGCAACATCCCCGAACCCGTGCGCTGTTGCAGCATGTGCGGGTAGTCTCAGGAGAAAATCATGAGCATTAATCTGCGCGGCAGCGAACGTCTGAACCGCGCATTCACCGGCATTCCCACTTTTCTGCGCGCCAATTACTGCCCCAGCCTTAGCGAACTGGATGCTTACGTTGCGGTCTTTGGCGTGCCCTTTGATGAAGGATCCCCCTGGCAGCCCGGTAGCCGTTTTGCGCCGCGCAGTATCCGCGAACATTCGATGCGTTTTGCACCAACCGGTTTTTTCGACATTTCGCGTCAGCAGCACTTTCTCACCGATGTGATAACCCAGGGCCGCCTGGTGGATGCGGGGGATGTGGATGTGCTGCCGACTAACGTGATCGGCACCCATGACAATATCAGCGCCATGACACAATTGATTCGCCAGCGTCAGGCGATACCGCTGGCGATCGGTGGCGACCATTCGGTGTCATGGCCGCTGATTCGCGGTATCCAGGAACCCTTGCATGTCGTCCAGTTTGATGCGCATCTGGATTTCGCCCCGGTCACTAACGGCGTGCATTACAGCAATGGTCAGCCCTTTCGCCATATCATGGCGTTGAGCCAGGTGCAGAGTCTGACTCAGGTGGGGATTCGCAGCCTGCGGGTACGTCCCTCTGAATTCAGCGATGCTACGGCACAGGGCAGCACCATTATTAGCCAGCAACAGTTTCGCCAGCGTTCGCCGCTGGCGCTGTTTGAACATCTGCCCGCGGGTGAAAAATGTTATATCAGCATTGATATTGATGTGCTGGATATGGCGCTGGTCCCCGGCTGTGCGTCCGCAGAGCCAAATGGCATGCGCTATGACGAACTGATGGCAGCCTTGCTGGCGCTGATCGGGCGAATGGAGGTGGTAGGTATTGATCTGGTTGAGGTCAACCCGCAGTTGGATGTGGCGACCGGGGTGACGTCTTATCTTGCCGCGCATGTGCTGGTGGAGTTACTGGGGCATCTGCTGCTGACGAGCTCCACCAGACTCGCGGGACGATAGTGACTCAGGATTGCCTTATCATGTAATAAACCATTCAGGAGCAACTAAAAATGCATCAGGCTATAAATCGGGATAGGCTTTGGACAATTGAGTAAGTCCGATGGGCTTCCCGATATGATACCCTTGTAAGGAATCACAGTTAAACTTCATTAATTGTTCCATCTGCTGTGCTGTTTCGACCCCTTCTGCGGTTACAATTAAAGAGTAAGCACTTCCAAGACTTATTAGATTTTGAATAATCTTCAGGGAGTTATCAGATTGATGCATTGCAAAGACAAATGATTTATCAAGTTTCAGGCCATCAAAGGGAAAATCGTTCAAATAACCAAAAGAAGCATAGCCGGAACCAAAATCATCAACATGAAACTTAATACCAAGCTGATGTAATTCATGCATTGTTTTTAATGCGTTCTCAGGGTTTTTGACCAGCGCATTCTCCGTGACTTCAATTTCAAGACGTCGACTTTCAAGGCCTGTGCTGTTAAGAATGTTACATACTCTTTCAGCCAGGTTGGCGTCGTTAAACTCCGAAGGGCTGATATTCACTGACACTCGCATGTTTGAAAAATAAGATTTCATATCCTGGCAGGCATGTTTTAATACCCAGTCGGTAATATCTTTTATCAGCCCGCTTTCTTCTGCCAAAGGAATAAATTGATCGGGGAAAACAACCCCCAATGTCGGATGATTCCAGCGAACCAGTGCTTCTACGCCGGTAACTTGTGACATTTTGGTATCGTAACGTGGTTGATAAACAAGTGCGAATTGTTCTGCATGGATAGCCTCCCTGAGTTGGTTTTCCATTTCACGCCGCTGAACAATGCTTTCGGATAAATCTTTATGGTAAAATTCATACTTATTACCCCCTCCATTTTTAGCTTTATAAAGTGCAAAATCCGCATACCTTAAAAGGTCGGTAATATTATCTGCATCCATAGGTGCTACAGATATACCCAGGCTTACGCCAATGACTATTTTGATACCATCGATATTAAAAGGTGATTTTATTTTTTCGATGATATCATTGCATAGTTCGTTTACCTGCTCGCGGGTAATATCAGACATAATAATAACAAATTCATCCCCCCCCAAGCGTGCGGTAAAGCCTGAATCACCAACACAAGCACGAAAACGTGATGAAACCTGATGTAATATGGCATCGCCAATTAAGTGACCGTATATATCATTTACGGGTTTAAATTTATCTAAGTCGATCATAATGACTGTTAATGGTTTGCTGCCATTAAGAGGAGTTTCAAGCTGACCAGATAAAAATCTTTTCATTTGTGCACGATTAGGTAATCCCGTCAGATCGTCATAAAAGGCAAGGTATTTTGCTTTTTCTTCGGCTTCAACTTCGAGAGTTACATCAGTTACCGTGCCGCGGAAACCTTTTTTACCAGGGGTCAATTCAACCCGACGTATTGAGAGATCACAATAACGGATACATTTTTGAGCTGAGTAGTAACGGCAGCGTGTCAGGGTTGTATATTCATCTAAAGCCAGAGATGTCTGTGGCGACTGGAGCAGCTTTTGTCCCTCAATGAGGAAATCCTGGAGTGAACGATCAATCCACAGGCTGCTACTGTAACCGGTAATGATTGAAAATCGCGAGGAGAGCCAGTTAAATTTTAAGTTATCATCAGTTTCCCAAATCCAGTCAGCTGTAGTTTCTGCCACATCGCGAAAACGTCGTTCACTGTCCAGTAATGCAATCTGGCTTTGCTGTAGCATGAAAATGTTTTCGTCCGAACTTTCCGCTATCCTGAAAACACTTCTTAATTGTACTATTGCGCTAAAGAACATGCCAAAAAACAATAATATCGTCATCGGTAATAACCAAACAATCAGTTCCCGTCCAGGCTCATCACTTTGCCATGTCAGAATGCCGTTACTACCGTTTGCTGGAACAGGAAGGATATTCGTCGCATTTTTATACACATCGCTCATTACATCATAATGAAGATTAGCGATACCATAATCTTCACCCATTTTATTGAGTTTAGCTCCGCTCATTTTGATAACGAACAGAAGAGTTGAGTATTGGTTAGAAGTCCTGCTGACAGTGCTGTCGCTGCCAGGGGTTATCCATGCAGCACTTATCAAAACAGGCTTACCCTGTGCCATTATAAATTGTGCTGAAGCAGCACCTCCGCTTTTATGCAGTTGGTCTTTTATCGCTTCACGTGGGTCCATTCCCATCCAATCCTGAATTGACTCAGTGCGCAAACTTCCATCAATAATGCTGTAAACGGTTTTTCCCTGAGGAGAAATAACAAAAATACCGTCATAGCCGAAGGTCTCATATAACGACGCCCCTAAATTCTGCTCTTTCCACGCCCAGTCGAGATTCACCTTCTCATGGAGGTTTTTATAGGCTTCCCCCCATATGGCATTATCTGTAGTGTGAGAAATGATGCTTTCTTGTTGCAACGTTATGATCTTCCTTAGCAGAAAAGCATCCTCAGCATCTGAACTGTTATTTAATTCATGAGCAATGAGAAAAATCATCAGCAATGTGATAACAAATCCTGACACCAGTAAAAACAACATTATCACCATCGGTTGTCTTAGCCGTTTACGACTGGGGTCAGAATAAATTCCCGGGTTGAATATTAACATAATTACAACCTTTCAATTGTGGCGTTAGAGTTATAAGTTCTTTCACAACAAGGAGTTATGTAGTTACCAATGTTTTATGTATTAAGCGTTTCTGAGTGTGCGCTCACATAAATCCTCGCTTGCCATAAGGTTATCGGTCATTTACTTGAGAGATTTATGGTCATTGATCGTAAAATTTTCATTCATGCTTTAACAGTAATTGTTCTCCGTCATTGACATAACCATAAAGAGTTATATTGAAGATTTAATTTTGCGTAAGTTTTTTAATTTGCCATGAAATTTAACAGGTTATCTGAAGCGTTGTGTTATGAGACAGTAAGTAATTGTGTTGATAATTAGCCTGCGAAAGGCGTTCATTATTTACTGGCAAAGAATTAGATCAGTCATTTATCGCTGATATCCTGATGCATACCGGCAGTTGGTTCACATTTAAGGGACCGCGGGCAGGTAAGAACCGTACAGAGCGCGTCTTCCGGGCGGTGCGTTCAGCTTTTGCGGGAGAGATATGAAGAATGAAAAAAAGGCCGCCTTGCGGCGACCTCTTCCGGCATTCCCCTGTACGACCATCCGTTATTTGTACAGTTCTGCGGTCATATGAACACGGTTGTTGGTGTTCGCTTCGGTAATTTTGTACTGCGCACCCTGCTGTGCTGCCTGAGCGGCGATTTTTGCTTCCGCACCGTCCAGAGTTGAAGAGGTCACGGAGATGCTCTGGGCAAAGCTGCCAAATGACATCAGTGAAAGAGCAGCGACAGCGGCGATGGACATGGCTTTGATAGTTTTCATGGTCTTAATCCTTAATTTGTCTGTTCAGAAGGCTGTGCGCCTTCGATGGAAGTAATAATAACCTTGGTTATCATTTCATAATTGATAATTAGTGCGACAACTGTGATCTGGCTAATTATCACTTCCGCGTTAACCGTTTATTTAGTCAGTTCAGCTGACAGATAAGCACCGTTATCGACGCGTGCACCGGTGATTTTGTAAGAAGCACCGGCCTGTTTGGCCTGAGCAGCGATTTTGGCTTCTGCGCCATCCAGGGTTGAGGCGGAAGCGGTGATGCTCTGTGCGAAGCTGCCGAAAGAAACCAGTGACAGGGCCGCAACTGCAACGAAAGTTTTGATAGATTTCATGGTCAATTCCTCAGAGATAATTTTTAGTGGGTGGGGCGTTGTGCCCCGATGTGAGAGAGAATAGACCTGTTGACCGGTGAGTAAAAGCTGAGTGATCTGGTGAAGAAATTCAAAAAATTTGATTAACATCTGCGCAATGAATTGCGCCGCTACAATGATATGCAAACACTGTCGCGGCGCGATCCGCTTACACCATCACCGGCCTGATGGCCTCCAGCCATGCATCCAGCCGTTCCTCGGTGAGGTCATATTGATTGTCCTGATCCAGCACCAGGCCAACAAACGCTCCCTCCTCCAGTGACGCCGAAGTCGTGAATTCATATCCCTGATTGGGCCACTGGCCGATCAACTGCGCACCACAGTTTTTCAGGGCGTCATAAAGCGGACGCATCCCGCTGACAAAGTTATCCGGGTAGCCAACCTGATCGCCGAGTCCGAACAGGGCCACGGTTTTACCGCTCAGGCTTGCTCCCTCAAGCTGTGCCATAAATTCTCCCCATGACGCCTCCTCACAACCGGCATTCATTCCCGGCAGTTGTCCATCGCCCAGCGTGGGCGTACCCAGTACCAGCACCGGATAGGAAAGAAAGGTCTCCAGAGAGATACGATTGATATTAACCGGTGCATCCGCCACATCCCCCAGTTTCCGGTGGATCAGCTTCGCAATCTTGCGGGTTTTACCCGTATCTGTGCCAAAAAAAATACCGACGTTCGCCATAGCGCGCTCCTGTGGAGTGAAAGTATCAGTCCCCTGGATATTGCGAATGCTGTGCCAGTTATCGAGCGTGCCGGTGTTGCACCGTGCTGCATCGCTGCGCACCAGCGTGATGCTTTTTTCGCCTGCACACTGGGGGTATCTGGCGTTGAACCGACGCATTCTGCGGGAAAAAAGCAGTGAAAAGCGGCGTAATCCCGATCTGGATCAAGGTTAAGGCGGGTAACTCACCTGTAAGGCTTACAGTTTGCATGGTTATTTCTCACTGCCACCGTCTGCTAACTCTGTCGGCAGAGTGGGACAAATTGTCATAACTGCGACACAACCGCACCTGAAATCCGGAGAGTGTGATGACTGAGAATATGATGATGGATGCCACTGCACCGCAAGCCATTGCACGAGGGCTTTCTCAGCAGCATCCCGGCCTGTTCCTGACCATGGTCGAACAGGCACCGATTGCCATCTCGCTGACTGACGCCGAGGCACGCATTATTTATGCTAACCCGGCCTTCTGCCGTCAGACCGGTTATGCGCTGGATGAATTGCTGCACCAAAATCCCCGCCTGCTTGCCAGCAAACAAACTCCGCGCATTATCTATGAAGATATGTGGCGTACCCTGCTTCTGCGTCAACCGTGGCGCGGGCAATTGATCAACCGCCGTCGCGATGGCAGCCTGTTTCTGGTGGAAATCGATATCACCCCGGTTTTCAATGCGTTCGGCAAGCTGGAACACTATCTGGCGATGCAGCGCGATATCAGCACCGGCTATGCACTGGAACAACGTCTGCGCAATCAAATGACGCTGACAGAAGCCGTGCTGAATAATATCCCGGCTGCCGTGGTGGTGGTGAATGAACAGGATCAGGTGGTGATGGACAACCTGACCTATAAAACCTTATGTGCCGATTGTGGCGGCAAAGAACTGCTGACGGAGCTGGATTTCTCCGCCCGCAAAAAGGAGTTTGCCGAGGGCGCGGTGATCCCCGTGGTGCTGTGTGGCGCGGTGCGCTGGCTGCGGGTGAATTGCTGGACATTGCCAGGTGTCAGTGAGGAAGCCAGTCGTTACTTTGTGGATAACAGCCCTACGCGCACGCTGGTGGTGATCACCGATCACACCCAACAACAACAGCAGCAGGAACAGGGACGGCTGGATCGCCTGAAACAACATATGACCACCGGCAAATTGCTGGCAGCGATCCGCGACTCACTCGATGCGGCACTGATCCAGCTCAACTGCCCGATCAATATGCTGGCTGCCGCACGACGCCTGAACGGTGCCGACCATAGTAACGTGGCGCTGGATTCCGCCTGGCACGAGGGAGAAGAGGCAATGGCGCGACTGCAGCGCTGCCGCCCTTCGCTGGATCTGGAACATGCGGCCCTGTGGTCACTGGATGATTTCTTTGCCGATCTGCGCGCGCTGTACCACACCCGCTATCAACAGGGGGATAACCTGCAGGTGACGCAGGACTCCCCTCACCTGGTGTGTTTCGGCCAGCGCACCCAGCTCCTCGCCTGCCTGAGTTTGTGGCTGGATCGCACGCTCGACCTGGCGGCCGGACTCGCTGATTTCAGCCTGCAAACCCAGATCTACGCCCGGGAAGAACAGGGCTGGCTGACCTTTTACTTATGCGACAACGTGCCGCTCAGGCATGTGCAGTACACCCACGCACCTGATGCGTTAAACGCGCCCGGAAAAGGCATGGAACTGCGCCTGATCCAGACGCTGGTAGCACATCATCATGGCGCGATTGAACTGACCTCCCCGTCCGAGGGAGGCTCCTGCCTGACCCTGCGGTTTCCCTTATTCGCTTCACTGACCGGAGGCTCCAAATGACCCAGCAATCTGAATCAGAGACCACGGTCTGGCGCTTTGACCTGTCCCAGCAATTTACCGCCATGCAGCGCATTAGCGTGGTACTCAGCCGGGCGACTGAAATAGGTCAGACGTTACAGGACGTGTTGTACGTGCTGCACAATGATGCCTTTATGCAGCACGGGATGATCTGTCTGTACGACAGTCAGCAGGAATTGCTGACTATTGAAGCGTTGCCGGAGGCCGATGTGTCCCAGCTTAGCGACAGCGCCAGAGTTCGTTATCGGGCAGGAGAAGGACTGGTGGGAACGGTGCTGGCTCAGGGCCAGTCGCTGGTGTTACCGCGTCTGGCTGATGACCCGCGATTTCTCGATCGGCTGGGGTTGTATGACTATAACCTGCCTTTTATTGCTGTCCCGCTGATGGGGCCAGACTCGAGACCGCTGGGGGTGCTGGCGGCACAACCGATGGCACGCACCGACACGCGTCTGCCCTCCTGCACCCGTTTTCTGGAAACAGTTGCTAACCTGGTGGCGCAGACGGTACGCCTGATGACACCACCTGCCACGCCCGCGTCTCGCCCGGTGACGGCTCAACCGGCTCGGGGGCGAAGTTGTGTACCAGCCCACAGTTTTGGCTTTGACAATATGGTGGGCAAAAGCCCGGCGATGCGGCAAACGCTGGAGATTATCCGCCAGGTTTCCCGCTGGGATACCACGGTGCTGGTTCGCGGTGAAAGCGGTACGGGTAAGGAACTGATTGCCAATGCGATTCATCACAATTCCCCTCGCTCCGCCTCGCCGTTCGTCAAGTTTAACTGTGCGGCATTGCCCGACACCTTGCTGGAGAGCGAGCTTTTCGGCCATGAAAAAGGTGCCTTTACCGGCGCAGTGCGCCAGCGCAAAGGCCGCTTTGAACTGGCCGATGGCGGCACGCTGTTCCTCGATGAAATCGGCGAAAGCAGCGCCTCGTTTCAGGCCAAACTGCTGCGGATATTGCAGGAGGGGGAAATGGAACGTGTCGGTGGCGATGAAACCCTGCAGGTGAATGTGCGCATCATTGCCGCGACCAACCGTAATCTTGAGGAAGAAGTTCGCGTCGGCAACTTTCGGGAAGACCTGTATTACCGCCTGAATGTGATGCCGATTGCACTGCCACCGTTGCGGGAACGTCAGGACGATATCGCCGAACTGGCCCATTTTCTGGTGCGCAAGATCGGGCAAAACCAGAACCGCACGTTGCGTATCAGTGACGGTGCCATCCGCCTGCTGATGAGCTACAACTGGCCGGGAAATGTGCGCGAGCTGGAGAACTGTCTCGAACGCTCGGCGGTCATGTCGGATAGCGGGTTAATTGATCGTGAGGTCATCCTGTTTAATCACCGGGAAGTCGCCCCGAAACCGCTGGTTGTCAGTGCCCCACGGGAAGACAGCTGGCTCGATCAGAACCTTGATGAACGCCAGCGATTGATTGCCGCACTGGAGAAAGCCGGATGGGTGCAGGCTAAGGCGGCACGTCTGCTGGGAATGACACCACGCCAGGTGGCTTATCGTATCCAGACTATGGACATCACCATGCCGCGTATCTGACACAAAATTGTGACGATCAACACATTGTCAGCTACAGGTGGGAATAATGACAAGAAATCCCGAATAGAAATAGTTGTATTTCAATGGATTATCCGCGGTACAAAAATTGCAGCAGGAAGATCAGACTACATCATCAAGGTAACGCCATGACTTCCTGCTCCTCTTCTGCCTGCCACGCCCCGACCAGTGAGATGCTGACCGATCTGGTCGCGGGTAAAGTTGCTTCGCATCCCTGCTACTCGCGTAGCGGGCATCACCGATTCGCGCGCATGCATCTGCCCGTGGCACCCGCCTGCAATCTGCAATGCAACTACTGCAACCGCAAGTTTGATTGCAGTAACGAATCCCGCCCTGGCGTCTCCTCTACCCTGCTGACGCCGGAACAGGCGGTCGCCAAAGTGCGCCAGGTCGCCACCGCGATTCCGCAGTTGTCGGTGGTGGGCATTGCGGGTCCCGGTGACCCACTGGCCAATATCCATCGCACCTTCAGTACGCTCGAACAGGTGCGGGAGGCGTTTCCGGACCTGAAGCTATGCTTATCCACCAATGGCCTGATGCTGCCGGATGCCGTTGATCGGCTGGTCGCGCTGGGTGTGGATCATGTGACGGTGACCATCAATACCCTTGACCCCGCTATCGCCGCTCAAATCTACGCCTGGTTGTGGCTGGATGGGGAGCGCTACAGCGGACGTGAGGCAGGAGAGATCCTCATCGCCCGTCAACTGGAGGGCGTGCGTCGGCTGACTGCGCAGGGGGTGCTGGTGAAAATCAACTCGGTGTTGATCCCGGGGATTAATGATCAGGCGCTGCCGGATGTCAGCCAGATGCTGCAAACCAGCGGTGCTTTTATCCATAACATCATGCCGCTGATTTCCCGCCCGGAGCATGGCACGATGTTTGGTCTGCAAGGCCAGCCTGAGCCTGATGCTGCGATGATCGCTGCCGTGCGGCAGCGCTGCGGTGAGATCATCCCGCAGATGACGCACTGCCATCAGTGCCGCGCGGATGCCATTGGGATGCTGGGCGAGGACCGTAGCCAGCAGTTTGCGCAGGTCCCGCAGCCGGAGCTGTCTCCGCAATCCTGGCTGCCCATGCTGTTCCAGCGGGCCAGGCTACACGCCAGCATTGCGACGCAGGGGGAATCGGATGAGGAAGAAGCCTGCCTGGTGGCCGTCGCCTCAAAGCATGGAGATGTGATTGACAGCCATTTCGGTCATGCGGATCGTTTTTACATCTACAGCCTGTCTGCTGCCGGTGTGGTACTGGTCAATCAGCGCTTTACCCCGAAATATTGCCACGGCAGCGACAGTTGCGAGCCGGAACAGGACAGTGAGGCACGCATGGGGGCGACTTTTGATCTGCTGGCTGATGTCAAAGCGGTGTTCTGTGTGCGCATGGGTTATACCCCGTGGCAAAAACTGGAGGCCCGCGGCATTCAGCCCTGTGTTGATGATGCGTGGCAACCGGTGACCGAAGCGCTGCACCGCTGGTGGCAGACATATCGCACCAATGTAAAGGCTATGCCGTTGCAAAATAAGGGGGTCGCATGACACCGCAACATCACTGGCTGTGTCGGCTCACCTCCCTTTATTTGCAGGGCCGGGGGAGTTATCCCCTGATGATGGGGCTTGGCGTGCAACAGTGGGCGCAGTTGCAGCGCCAGATTCCAGTCCAGCAACCTTCAATGGTTGCGGACACACTGCTGCGCCATCAATTGATGAGCGAACTGATTGCGACGCGTGCGGATGAACAGCAGCAGCTGGAATTATGGCTGGCGGAATATATTCATCCTGACGCCAGTCCGATGCATCGTATTATCGCCAGCGTCTCGCTGGCATTTAATCATTTGTGGGAGGATTTGGGACTGAGTTCCAGGGCGGAGCTGCGTCAGCTGATGGACGACTGTTTTCCCCCACTGGTGGCGATGAATCATAACAATATGCGCTGGAAAAAATTCTTCTATCGCCAGCGTTGCCTGCATGCCGAAGGTGAATTGATTTGCCGTTCGCCGAGTTGTGATGAGTGCTGTGAACGGGGGGTGTGTTTTGAGTTGCCATGTTAATGGAGGCAATCATGATAGGGAACAAGCTAATTTACCCGTTATGATAAGGGCAATGAATTATTGATTCGATTTTTTACTTGCATGTGCCATGAATGGTACGAATAAAGCCTATATGTACCACATAGAGAACACAGAAAAGGTCAAATAGGAAATAAGCTACGGCGTGCAATCTCTGCATGTAGGTCGATTGCTGGTGATCCACGGCCAAGGACTGAGCTCCAGGGCGGAGCTGCGTCAGCTGATGGCCGACTGTTTTCCCCAATGGTGGCGATGAATCATAACAATATGCGCTGGAAAAAATTCTTCTATCGCCAGCGTTGCCTGCATGCCGAAGGTGAATTGATTTGCCGCTCCCCCAGCTGCGATGAGTGCTGTGAACGGGGGGCTGTTTTGAGTTGCCGTGATTAATAGCCGTCATTATGTTGAAAAGAACCGATTAAACCCGCCAGCCTTATTTTCACAACTCACACCAGTATTTTCCACATCATCACATTTTTCACAAAATCATGTGAACGATGTTAATCGACAAATTTATTATCTTTCAAACAATTAACTCATTTCGTGCGCTGCCGGTTATGTGATGCAGGTCATTCATATGTGAATTAATGTGGGAGAGAATGTACTCATTCAGTGAACACGAGCATGATGTCATTGATATCGATAGTTTAGTTAAGGTGACAGCATGATCCCGAGTGAAAGGCAGGACTTTATCTACCGTTATGTCTATGAGAACCGGACCGCATCCATCAATGCGCTGGCGGATCTGATGAACGTTTCGCATATGACCATACGACGGGATATCCAGCTGCTGGAACATGAAGGCAAGGTCGTTAGCGTCAGTGGTGGCATCAAGCTGAATGACGTGCTGCGTCATGAAATGCGCTATAGCGATAAGGCACTTATTCATCACCGCTCAAAGCAGATTATTGGCAAAGCCGCTGCGGAATTGGTCGATGATGGATTGGTTATCTACGTAGATGCAGGGACAACCACGTTCGAACTGGCTAAATACCTTGGGGAAAAATTCAATACCACTATCATTACCAATGATTTTTCCATCAGCCAGTATTTAATGAATAAGGCGCAAATAAATCTTTTCCATACTGGCGGCCTGGTCGATAAACGAAATTTTTCATCCGTCGGAATCAGTGCGGCCAACTTTATTAAGACGCTGAATGTCGATATTGCCTTCATCAGTTCAAGCTCGTGGGATGCTGAAAGAGGAATTTCAACCCCTTATGAAGAGAAAGCGATAGTTAAACAGGCAGTTATTGAAGTCTCAAGAAAGAAAATCCTCGTCGCAGATAGCAGTAAGTATGGGAAATACGGATTATATTCCATTTGTCCGTTAAACAAGATGGATACCATTATCACCGATTCTTATCTTCCTCTGGAAGCGCAGGGAAAAATCAAAAACCAGAATGTAGAGCTGAAATTGGTTGATATCTAATTAATAAAATCAAACAGCACTGCCTGTATTTCAGAATACAGACAGCAGGGTTTTTCGTGCTGAAAAAACGTTAGCCAACAGGAAAACTATAATGCGTAACTACCCTAAGATCAGATGGTTTATGATAATCATGTGCTTTATTGCCATGGCTATCAATTATATTGACCGCGTTAACCTCTCCGTCGCCACCCCGCATATCAAACATGACCTGGGGTTAGATGATGTCAGTATGGGCTTTATCATGGGGGCATTTTTCTGGACCTATGCCCTGATGCAAATCCCTGCCGGACGTTTGCTGGACAAATTCGGTGAACGCCTGGGCCTGACCATTGCTGTCGCCTGGTGGTCTGTCTTCACCGTGCTGACTGCCTGTGGTCGTGGGCTGATTTCGATGATGGGCTTGCGTATGTTGCTCGGCATTGGCGAGGCCGGTGGTCACCCAGGTTGTGCCAAAGTCGTTTACTCATGGTTCCCGAAAAAGGACCGTGCCACCGCCAGCGGGATTTTTAATGCCGGTCCGAGAGCCGGTTCCGCGCTGGCGTTGCCACTGGTTGCCTGGATCATCAGTACCTGGAACTGGGAAATGTCCTTTATTGTCACGGGCGTGCTGGGCATTGTCTGGGCCATCGCCTGGTATATTATTTACCGCACACCGGAACTGAAAGAAGGACTCAACGCCGTCGAGCGAGACAATCTGATCGCGGATCGTGGCCCGGCAAAAGCCAAAAGCAGTGGTAAGAAGGAGTGGTTGTTCCTGTTCCGCTACCGCACCATGTGGGGCATGATGCTGTCGTTCTTTTGCCTGAATATTGCCCTCAGTTTCTTCCTGACCTGGTTTCCGTCCTATCTGATGGCCAGCCAGGGATTCTCTCTGAAACAACTGGGTACGCTGGGGATGATCCCTCCGCTGGTGGGGATTCCGGCAAGTATGTTAGGTGGCTACCTGTCTGACTGGTTGTTCCGTAAAGGTTTCAGCCTGACATTCGCCCGTAAATCATGCCTGGTTCTGGGACTGCTGCTCTCGTCAGTCATTAGCCTGGCGACATACACCGACAGTATCCCTCTGATCATTACGCTGCTTTCAATTTCTTACGCCAGCATCGCCTTTTCGGCCGCCGTCGTCTGGTCGCTGCCTGCGGATGTCGCGCCAGGCAGTGAGTATGTTGGCACCATCGGCGGTATTCAAAACTTCGCCGGTAATCTGGCAGGCATTATCAGCTCCTCATTCACCGGGATCATGTTGTCGATGAACAACGGTTCTTATGAAGTCCCACTGGTCGCGACCGGCATTATCTGTCTGATTGGCGCGCTCTCTTACATCTTCATCGTGGGAAAAATTGAACCGCTGGGTTTAGTGGCATCAGATGCGGGCGAGAACACCTCACAGCGCCCATCGCATAGCGCAACAAAGCACGCAAATTAAATCGGGAAGGTATAAAGATGTCTCATGAAATCACCATTCGTGAAGAAATATGCCAGACAGGACGTAGCCTGTATCAGCGTGGTTTTACCGTCGGAAGTTCAGGGAATATCAGCGCCCGTCTGGATGACGGCTGGCTCATTACGCCGACCGACATCTGCCTCGGTGCACTGGAACCCGACATGATTGCCAAAGTGAGCGCTGAGGGGGAATGGGTTAATGGTGGTAAGCCCTCTAAGACCTTAACGCTGCATCGCACCATTTATGCCAACAACGATGCCGTGCACGGCATCGTTCATACCCATTCAACGCATCTTGTGGCGATGACGCTGGGTGAGGTATGGAGCCAGGAAGCGATTCTGCCGCCTATTACGCCGTATCAGGTCATGAAGGTGGGCAAGATTCCGCTCATCAACTATTGCCGTCCGGGTTCACCTGCAGTTGCGGTACAGGCCGGTCAGCTGGCCGCCACAGTCAAAGGGATCATGCTGGAACGTCTCGGACCGGTGATTTGGGGACCCAGCGTCACCAAAGCGGCGGAAATCCTCGAAGAGTTGGAAGAAACGGCAAAACTCTGGCTGATGAGCAACCCTAAACCCGACGCCCTGAATGCCGCCGCCATGCAGGAACTGTTCGATACGTTTGACTGCCAGTGGTAACGCGCTTCTCTCAAATTTTAACTTTCTGGAGCTATCAATGAATCACGCTGAAACCCAGGCTAAGACACTGAAAGTTTTTAGCACCCTGGCGGTGCGCGCCCCCTTTGACCGGGGAGTTTTGGCAGGCTTTGAACATCAGTCCGATCTCAGCTTTGAGTGGAGTCCCACCACCATTATTGAGCAGAAACTCTCCGAGGGACTTCATGCCGATGTGGTTATCGCGACCGATGATGCCATTGCTGGCATGGTCCGGAGCGGGTTAGTCAAACCAGAGAACTGTTTCAAACTGGCCACAGCTTATTTCGGCGTCGCCGTACCCGCAGGACAGACACCACCCGACATTGCCACGAAACAAGGCTTTCTTGATGCGCTGGTCCAGGCACGCTCCGTCGCTTACTCCCTTGGTGGCGCAAGTGGCATCTATCTGCAAAAAATTATGGCCGAACAGGGCGTGATGGAGCAGGTGGAGCCTAAGGCGACGAAAATCGCCCAGGGTTTTACCGGGGAAAAATTGCTGACAGGCGAGGCGGATCTTGCTGTCCAGCAAATGAGCGAACTGATGACCGTGGAGGGCATCACCATTGTCGGTGGTTTCCCGGATGAACTTCAGCATCTGACGCCATTCACAATTGCAGTGATGAATGATTGTGTTGACTGGGCCAGTGCACAGTCGTTTATCCATTATTTGCTCACGGAACAATGTCGTTCGGCTTATGCCAGCAACGGCCTGATGTGTCGCTAACGATTGCCGTAGCGCATCCCTATACGAGTGGTGATTTTATGTCCGAACGAGTTGTCCTGTTGCATGCCACACCTGTCGCCATGCAACCGATTCATCAAAGCTTCAACGCCCTCTGGCCCGAAGCGGAACTGGTTAACCTGCTCGACGATGGCCTGACCATTGACCGTGCCCGCGAGACCGACCTCTCTGCCAACATGATCGACCGGTTTGTGCGCTTTGGTCACTATGGCTTCAGTCTGGGGGCTGCCGGGATTCTGGTGACCTGCTCCGCCTTTGGCCCTGCGATTGATCAAATGGCCGCGGAGCTGCCCATTCCGGTGCTGAAACCGAATGAAGCGATGTTCCGTGCCGCACTGCAGCAGGGAAAACGCATTGGTATGCTGGCGACCTTCGCGCCTGCGGTGATCACCATGACCGAAGAGTTTAATGAATTCGTCGCCGGGAGTGGCAGCGACGCCACGCTGCAAACGATTGTGGTCGAAGAGGCTATCGATCTTTTACGTCAAGGCGATGCCGACACCCACAATCGCCTGATTGCGGCGCGTGCCCATGAACTGGCAGATTGTGATGTCATCATGCTGGCGCATTTCTCCACCTCCCGTGCGATGTCAGCAGTAAAAGAAAAGGTGTCGATTCCGGTTCTGAGCGCCCCTGACGCCGCAGTCAATCTGATGAAATCGCAAATTCAGGCGCAGGCAGGAGGATCATCATGCTGATAGGTGTTATTGCTGACGATTTTACCGGGGCGAGCGACATTGCCGTGACCTTATCAAAAGGCATCACGGGTGAAGGTGGCCTCAAAACGACGCTTTATCTGACCACCCCGCAACAGGCAGCTTCCCCGGATGTGGAAGCAGGCGTGATTGCACTTAAAAGCCGTTCCGTTCCGGCAGCCGAGGCCGTTGCACTGTCACTGGCGGCCTGTCGCTGGTTACTGGCCCAGGGCTGCCAGCAAATCGTGTTTAAATACTGTTCGACCTTCGACTCAACTGCCGATGGCAACATTGGGCCGGTGGCTGACGCGCTGGCGGCCTTGCTGGGTGAAAAAGCGGTGCCTGTCTGCCCCTCTTTCCCTGCCATGGGCCGGACGGTGTATCAGGGACATTTGTTTGTCCATGATCGTCTGCTGAATGAGTCTGGTATGGAGCATCACCCGCTGACGCCGATGAAAGATGCCGATATTCGCCGCGTGCTGAAACAACAATCCACCCGCACACCGGGGTTTATTGCCTGGCAAACGGTACATAAAGGAGCGGAGGCGTTGCGTGAGGCGCTGAATCAATCTGCCGCCAATGGCGATACGCTGACCGTCATTGATGCGCTTAACGATGAGGATCTGATTACCATCGCCAAAGTCAGTGCTGACTCGCGCCTGCTTACCGGTGGATCAGGTATCGCCATGGGTTTGCCGCATAATTTTATCGCCCGGGGTCTGGCTTCCGGCTCACAAAGTGATGTGCCCCATATTGAGGGTCCGGAAGCCATTCTGGTGGGCAGTTGTTCCAGTACCACCCTGCGGCAGATCTCAGAGCATGCCAAATCACATCCTGTGATGATGGTTAGCGTGGATGACGTGATGACGGGGAAAGTGAACGCCGCACAATTAGTCGATTTTATTCAAACCCACCAGGGTAAATCGCCGCTGGTGTTCACCTCAGGTGACAAGGCTGATGTGACCCGTGCTCAGAATACGTATGGCCGCGAGCAGGTCTCATCCACACTCGATGCGTTGTTTGGTACCACGGCGAAGAGCCTCGTCGACAGCGGCATTCGCAGGCTGGTGGTGGGCGGAGGTGAAACATCGGGAGCGGTGGTCAGTGCATTGCATCTTGGGGAGCTTAAAATCGGTAACGAGATTGATACTGGCGTACCTGCCCTGTTATCTCCCGGCGAAAAACCTCTGGCGCTGGCGCTCAAATCGGGGAATTTCGGCTCTGCCGACTTCTTTTCCAAAGCCGTAACCACGTTGCAGGGTAAATAAGGAGGCGAAATGACCACTCCACTGAAGTTCAGTGCCAACCTGAAATGGCTTTTCACCGAGTTACCTATTGAGCAGCGCTATGATGCCGCTGCGGCTGCGGGTTTCAAAGCGGCTGAATTTGCCTGGCCTTATGATCGCCCTGTCGCGTTGTTCAGAGATTTACTCAACAACAGCGGCCTGCGGCAGTTGCTGATCAATACGCCAACCGGAAAGCCAGGTACCGTTAAGGCTTCTGGTCAGGCGTGTCACCCTGACAGTATCGATGCGTTCAGAAGTGACTTCCTGAAGTCGCTGGAGTACGCCAACGGTATGGATTGCCGCATGATTCATCTGCAGGCCGGAATTCGCCAGCCGGATGTCAGCTTTGATGCCGCGTACACTACGCTGGTTAAAAATGTGCGCTGGGCGGCTGCACAGGCCGATAATGTCACTCTTGTTCTGGAAGCGGTGAACCCGAATGACATTACTGGTTTTATCCTCAGGACACAGGGCCAATCATATTCGGTTATCCGCGATGTCGGCGCAGCAAACGTAGGGTTGTTATTTGACGTTTACCATGTGCAACGCAGTGAAGGCGATGTCACCGCGCGTATGCGGGAATTTTTCCCTCATATCCGACATGTGCAGGTTGCTGACTCCCCTGGTCGCAATGAGCCGGGTACAGGAGAGCTTAACTGGTCTTTTATTTTCAATGCGCTGACAGAGCTTAACTACGAGGGCTGGGTGGGTTGTGAATACCGCCCTGCAACTGAGACGGTTGCCGGTCTGAAATGGCTGAGTGATTTCGTCAGGTAAGACAATAAAGCGGTGGTGATCGTCCACCGCTCCCTGCCAGAATACTCACCTTGCAATTCGATGCAGAGTTGATAAGAGTGTATTCACACAGGGAGATCCGTGAATGATTAGAAAAATCGCTTACAGCTTATTAATGGTATTAATCGGCGTTATTCTGACGCTTTCAACCCTTTTTCTCATGATGGCTTTTGGCCGCATTTTCCCTGCCAGTGAAGAGTTTCAGCAAGCCTGTCCCAATTTTGATACTGAGCAGATAAAAAACGAATTTATTCAGTCATGGTTTCGCATGGCAGCAAAAGATGACAGCCTGAAAGCGATTGGGTTGTCAAAGGTGGCGTTTTTTACCCATCCCTCCTTCGCCGGGAACAGTTGGTCAGGCGAACTTCTGGTGCTCGGTGAAAAAGGCAAATACTCGGCAACTGTCATTCTGGATTGCCGTAACGGCTTTTTTGATTACACCGGTCCATTTGAAATAAGCCCTTAAGCTAACCGGATGACTGCACAATAACTCGCTGGCAGATAACGTTACCCGCCAGCTACTGACATCATTTATTAAGAAACACACGGGCGCTCGACAGTTTTCCGTTGCTGACGGTCAAAACATCCTCGCCGCGCACCAGATACGGATTCTCTTTCGGGCCATAGCCCCATGTGACCCGGGCAACACCGTGGTTCCACTCCACCGGTGCCGGGGTAAAAATAAAACCAGGATGCTGCGACTGCACTCTGTTAATCGCGGCGGTGACCCGTTCAGTGCCTTCAAACAGACCATCGTAATCGGCAACGAAAAAGTCTGACGTGTAGACATCGGCAAATCCTTTAGCCCGTTCAACGGCATCGGTATTGTTCCAGATGGCAAAATGGCGATCGATTAACTGTTGCAGACCTGATGGCATAACCTCAGTGGTGCTGATGTTCATAGTGGTGTTCTCCGCGAATGAGATATTGGTTCCGGCCAGCAATACGCTCAGCAGGAAACCAGTGGTAATTAACGTTTTCATAGGATTCTCCAGAACAGGCGCGGCTTTGCATTGCCGCACCGGTGGGTATCAGTTGCCTTTTTTCACCTTGCCGACCAGTTCAATCTGCGAACCCCAGGGCGTCAGGAAATAAAACCATTGGGTGCCGTCGGCATTGGTCACCGGTTCGTTCAGCGTCTTCAGCCCCGCCTTTTTGATGGCCTGATAGCTGGACAGGACATCCGGCGTTCTCAGCGCAATATGGGTGGCGGCAGCGTCGTCTTCATGGGGATGCTGATGATTGATCTGCTCACCGCTGTACTGGAAAAGCTCCACACCGGTGCCATCCGGCAAACGCATCATCACAAAACGTTTTAACTCGCTGGACTGGTGCCAGTTAAATGCGGCTTTCCAGGCATCGGGAATCGCTCCGGGGGTAATGTCTGATTCCAGCTGCGCCCCAAAAGTGGTCTGGAAGAACGCGATTGCTTTGCCAATGTCCGGCACGTTGATGCCGGCATGATCCACACCCGAAATGCTCACCACCGGTGATGCAGACGCGCTGAATGCCGGAGCGGATGCACTGGCCATGCCCAGTAACAGCGTGGAAGCGAAAAGCGTTGAAGCGATGCGGTTGATTGTCATGTGTGTATTCCTTTTTCCAGTGGTTAGTCATGAACGACAGCGGTTGTTGTCGCGATGGAAAAAGCATATCGACGAATTGAACGCTTCAAAATAGAATGGTTTGAAACTCATCATTGCAGATTTGAAATGAACAAATTTCCCGACTTTGAAGGACTCGCGATGTTTGCCAAGGTGGCGGAAGAAGGTTCGTTCGCCGCAGCAGCGCGCGTGATGGGCGTATCTGTCCCCACGGTGTCACGTGCCGTGGCCCGTCTTGAGGAGCGTCTGGGTGGCAGGCTGTTTAACCGTACCTCCCGCCAGCTCGCGCTGACGGAGTTTGGCCAGAGCATGTCGGCGAAAGCATCGGAGATGTATCGCCAGGCGGAAGAAGTTGAGAGTGAGGCTCATGAGCTTTCCGTTCAGCCACGCGGACAGGTGCGTCTCGCCGTGCCGATGTCCTTTGGCCTGCGCTGGGTTGCGCCGCTCATGCCTGAACTGATGCGTCAGTTCCCGGAGCTGAGTGTGGATTTGCATCTTTCCGATGCATCGGTTGATCTGATCGCCGAAGGCTTCGATGCGGCATTGCGTATTGCGGCACTGCCAGATTCCTCGCTGGTGGCACGACGCTTATGCGCAGTGACGCAGTACCTGGTCGCGACACCCGGTTATCTTGCTGAGCACGGTGCGCCCGCTCATCCCCGGGAGCTTTCCACACGGCAATGTTTCAGTTATGCCTATCGCGCGCGTAGTCAGGTATGGCGTTTCACCCACACCACGGGTTTACAGGAAGACATTGTGCCAAACGGCCCCTTGCGCGTGACGAATTCCGATGCGCTCCTCCCACCGTTACTTGCAGGGCTGGGGATCTCTGAACTACCGGAATTTATCGCGACTGAGTATCTGCGCGATGGTCGTCTGGTGCGTTTACTGGAGGAATGGACCATGACCCAGGGCGGCCTGTATTTCGTCACCCCGACCTCGCGCAGTCGCCCACTCAAGGTCAGAGTGATCTCTGACTTCTTTGCCCGGCATCTGAGTGAACCAGACTGGCGCTGGCGCGGCTGATAGAGTTAACCCATCATTGCATAAATGAAATGATGGGTTTCATTCTTTGCTATTTTGCTAACACCTGAAGTTGATTATCGTGATTTCACACCGCCGAACGGGTGCGGACCATGACAACTTCAGGAGTAAACGCATCATGAAAACAGCCGTGCAGCTACTGCAAAATTATCTCGACAGCATCCAGAACCCTCACACCGCCGCTTCCCTTTTCGCCGCTGACGGCGTGCTGGAATTACCTTATCTCCAGACACTCGGTCTGCCGCATCGTGTGCAGGGACCGCAGGAAATTGAGGCCTTTATTGCCGGCCTGCTGAGCAAGGTCCCGGATTTTACTTTCCGCAATATTCAATTCCTGATTGATACGCCGACGCAGGCGTTCGGTGAATACAGTGTCGAAGCGGGCATTGCCGGCACTGACCGCGTCTATAAACAGACTTATGCCGGTCGCCTGGTGGCAGAAGACGGCAAGATAAAACTGCTGCGTGAATCACTGGACACGCTGGCCGCCTGGCGCGCGTTTTCCGGCGAACAGGGCTAAGTCACCCTTTACATCGATCATAAAAATCATCAGGAGCATGAAATGAATCAGCAAACTACCGACGCACGTATCTCATCTGCTGGCGATCATGACAAAACGCAACCGACTGAAATCATCGTCAGTGCGTACTACCGCGTACATCCGGATGATCGTCAGACATTTATCGATGCGGTTAAGCCGGAAATGCAGGCGGCACAGCAACTGCCAGGCTGTGTGTTTTATGCCTTTTCGCAGGATTTAGTGAATCCTGACGCCTTCCATTTATCAGAAGGCTGGGCCGACATTGAAGCCTATGAACGCCATGAACACTCCGCCACCTTCCTCAAGGCGCTGGCGACGGTGGTCAAAAATGTGCGTATCCTGCATCGGGAAGGCATCCGCTATGACGTGGCAAAACAGCATATCGACGATCCACGCGGCAAAGTCTCGTCCTGAGTGATATAAGCGGCTGCCAGTCATCGCGCTGGCGGCAAGGCTATCTTTATAGAAGAGCGTAATACGATACTTGACGGTTATCCCTCAAACGGTAAACCTTTCACCATAGCTGAAGCAATCCCGACCCGATGGTGATGGCAGAGCTGCACCGTCTGGCAAAGCTTTTTGGCTCACAGGATCCGGCCTGATAACGCTTATCCTTCCTCGACGGATAATACATACCATCAAACCCTGCTTTATGTACTATCAGGCCACATCCACCGATGATATGCCCTCCAGATTCATACCAATAACATGTATAATTTCACCAAATATCCAACCGGTTTAGATACGAAGATGACAAAACTTACCTTACAAGAGCAGATGTTAAAAGCAGGATTGGTGACCAGCAAAAAAATGGCCAAAGTCCAGAAAACGGCTAAAAAGTCACGAATTCAGGCTCGTGAGGCCAGGGAGGCGGTAGAAGAAAATAAAAAAGCACAACTTGAGCATGACCGAAAGCTGAGCGAACAACGTAAGCAAGAGGTTCTGTCTAAAGAGTATAAAGCTCAGGTGAAACAGCTGATTGAAATGAATAAAATCGAAATTTCAAAAGGTGATATTGGTTTTAACTTCACAGATAATAACTTAATTAAGAAAATATTTGTGGATAAACTGACGCAATCTCAATTGATTAGTGGTCGTCTCGCCATTGCTCGTGTGGTTATGGATAACAATGGTGAAAGTGAATACGCTATTATCCCCGCCAGCGTCGCCGATAAAATTTCGCAGCGAGATGCGAACAGTATTGTCTTAAATAGTGCGCTGAGTCAGGAAGAGCAGGATGAAGATGATCCCTATGCTGATTTTAAAGTGCCCGATGATTTGATGTGGTAATGAACCGCTACTTCAGACACTTTCAGAACGGGCTGGCGCAGCGAGCTGCGATGCTTTCTGCGCTGATGGGATGAACAAAATGCAACTCACTGGCATGCAGCATCAGACGCGGTATCTGTTCGGTGCCAGGCAACAGACGACCACCATACAGATCGCAGCCCAAAATCGGGTGTCCCAGCTGCTGGCAGTGAATACGGAGTTGATGAGTACGTCCGGTTTCCGGGGTTAGCTGTACCCGCGTTACTGGCAGCAACGTCCCATCTTCCAGCTCATGATAAAAGCGCTCCACCACCCGATAGCCGGAGCGAGCGGGTTTGCCGTGGACTGCGCAAATCAACATCAGCGGGAACAGAGCCGGATCCTTCGCAATCGCTGCGTCTATCACCCCTTCGTTGTCTTTCAGATGTCCACAAAGCAGTGCGGTGTAAACTTTGGTCACTGTACGCTGGGTAAACTGTTGACACAGGGCAGCATTAATCGCCTTGTTGCGGGCGATGACCATCAGCCCGGAAGTACCGAAATCAAGGCGGTGCACCAGCGTACAGCCGGGGAAGATCTGTACCAGCCGATGGTGAACTGAATCGAGATTTCGCGGATTTTTACCCGAGAGGCTGAGCAGCCCGGCGGGTTTATTGATCAGTACCAGATGATCGTCCTGATAGAGACACTCAATCTGGTCATGGCACGGCGGGGCAATAAAGGTATCAACAATTTCAGACATCAGGCTGCCCGGCTGGAGAGTGGGAGCGGATGATAACGAATTTCAGGCCGACTGGCGAATTCCCGCGGCAAGGTCACTTGGCACACCCAAACTTATTTCCCATTCGCCTGCACGGCGGTTTCAACAAACGCCGCAAACTGGCGGGCTTTGGCTGTGGCCATACGTCCGCCAGGAAAAACTGCCCACAGGTCAATGTCTGGCAACGTCCAGTCGCTGACCAGACGCTCGACGGTGCCGTCGGCGATTTCCTGAGAAAACATCCAGTCTGACGCAACGGTTAGCCCCATATGCGCCAGCACTGCCGCCCGGACCCCTTCCGCTGCGCTGAGATGAAGCCGCCCTTTTAACACCACATTCTCCACCTCGTTTCCCCGGCTGAACTGCCATGTATCATTCAGCTGGCTGAAAACCAGCGCCTCATGCTGGCTAAGTTCGCTCGGATGTTTCGGGTAACCGTAACGGCTTAAATATCCCTTTGTGGCCAGTACCGAACGCTGCGAGGTCGCCAGTTTTCGTGCCACTGCCCCCGAGTCCTGCAGGGTTCCCATCCGCAGGCAAATATCTATGCCTTCAGCAACCAAATCGATGGGGCGGTCATCGAGTTTGATATCGATTTTCAGCTGCGGATGCTGCGACATAAATTCTGGCAGGTGCGGAATGACATGAAGCCGGGCAAAGGTCGGTGCGGCGGCAACCCGCAGTATGCCTGAAAGACCCTTGTCAGCGCCGCGCGCTGCCATCTCGGCTTCCTCCGCTTGCTGCAAAGCAATACGGACGCGCTCATAAAATCGTTGTCCCGCTTCGGTTGGCGTCAGCCCATGCGTGGTGCGCAGCAATAAACGGACTTCCAGATGCTTTTCCAGCTGAGCAATGGTCTTCGACACTGCGGGCTGACCAATATCGAGTATGCGCGCCGCTGCCGAAAACGAACCAGCATCAACAACCTGAACATACATCTGCATCGCCTGAAAGCGATCCATGATATTCCTCCCAGGAATAGCAATTATGGTTTTTGGCTATCTGCCATTACCCCATGACAATAGCAGATACTCCACTTCAACGACAACGCGGCTGAACTGACAGCCCCGGTTAGCCTGATAAATGTGGAGCCAGAAAATGTACGAACTTTACGCCTTTGCCACACCCAACAGCATTAAGCCCGCCATCCTGCTGGAAGAACTTGAACAGCCGTGGGAACTGCACGCTGTTAACGTTCGCCAGGGTGCGCAAAAACATCATGACTTTCTGCAACTGAATCCCAACGGCAAAGTGCCGGTTCTGTTCGACCACAACACCAATATGGTGCTGAGTGAGTCAGCGGCCATTCTGGTTTATCTGGCTGAGAAGCACGCTGCCCTGCTTCCCTCAACAGGACTGCCCCGCGCCAGGGTTTTCGAGCAGCTTTTTTTCCATGCCTCGGCAGTCAGTCCCGCATTCGGCCAGGCCGGATTCTTCAACCGGCTTGCCAGTGAACCCCAGCCACTGGCACAGCAACGCTTTAACGCTGAAGCCATCAGGGTCAGCAGCCTGCTGGAACGTCAGCTGGCTAACACCCCCTGGCTTGCTGGTGATGAGTACACCATCGCTGATATCGCTCATTACGGGTGGCTGTGGCGACGTGAATTTGCTGGCGTCAGTCTCGAAGCACTCCCCAATCTCACCCGCTGGTTTGAAACCGTATCTGCACGTCCCGCAGTCATGCGTGCTGTCACAAAACTGAACGCTTTAATCGAATCCTGATAACCCGGAAGGAAAATGACTATGTCCCGTTTCGAAAATTACCGTCACAGCTTCAACAATGCGCGCCTTACCCGCTCAGACAGCGGTGTACTGGAAGTGATGTTTCACACGGAGGGTGGCGCTTTGCTGTTTAACGGCCATACGCACGAAGAATTTGTCGAACTGTTTCATCAGATCGGTGCTGACCCGGATAACCGCGTGGTTATCCTGACCGGTGCAGGCGATGCTTTTATGGAAAATATCAGCCCGGAAGGGTTCGATTTCTTCACGCCTCGTGGCTACGACAAAATCTATCGCGAAGGCAAAAAGGTACTGATGAATCTGCTGGACATTGAAGTGCCGGTCATTGCGGCATTAAACGGCCCGGTTCGTCTGCATTCAGAATACGTACTGCTCTCTGACATCGTGCTGGCAACACCCGATACCGTCTTTCAGGACAAACCTCATTTCGAATTTGGCATTGTGCCGGGAGACGGCGTCAACCTGTTGTGGCCTGAAGTGATAGGCAGCGTGCGTGGCCGCTATTTTCTGCTGACACGTCAGGAACTGGACGCGGCAACCGCAAAAGACTGGGGCGTCGTGAATGAGGTTCTGCCGCGTGACACCTTACTGACACGCGCCCACCAGCTGGCAGAATCGCTTGCCGCCCTGCCACCCCTGACCAGCCGTTATACGCGCATCGCACTGACACAGAAATTGCGTCGCATCATTGATGAAGGGGCGGGTTACGGTCTGGCGCTGGAAGGGATCAGTGCCGCCGATGTGGCTTTACAGGCAGCGTCTGCGTCTTAATCGCAATTGCAGGCACTTTTATTTCTCCGGCGCAAATCATTGCGCCGGTTTTTGTCGTTTTGCCGATTGGAGGAAGATATGAATCCGCAAAGAACGTTTCTCATTACCGGAGCCAGCAAAGGTATCGGTTACGCATTATCTCAACGCCTGGCCGCAGCAGGGCATACCGTGATTGGCATTGCCCGTCACAGCCCTGAGCGGGATTATCCCGGCCATTTCATCACGCTTGATCTCGCCGATACGCAGGCAGTCCAGCTAAGACTGCGCGACTTAAGTGCTGAGTTTACTCTCGACGGCGTCATCAATAACGTTGGGCTGGTACGCCCACAGTGGATGCCAGATGTGACACCTGACGTACTCGATGAGGTACTCAGGGTTAACTTGCATCCCGCGCTGCTGGCGGCTCAGGCTGCCTTGCCGGGTATGCAGGCTCGCGGCTGGGGCAGGATTATCAATATTGCCAGCCTGACGGTACTCGGCGTGCCGCAGCGAACGTCATATGCTGCCGCCAAGGCGGCATTAGTCAGCTTTACCCGCAACTGGGCGCTGGAACTGGCCACGCAGGGCATTACGGTGAATGCCGTCGCACCTGGCCCGACGGAGACAGAGCTGTTTCGCGCCAGCAATGCGCCGGGCAGTGAAGGCGAGCAACGCTATCTCGCCAGTGTCCCAATGAAACGCTTCGGGAAACCTGATGAAATTGCTGCTGCTATTCATTTCCTGTTATCAGAAGAGGCGGGGTTTATTACCGGACAGACGCTGTATATCGATGGCGGCGCTTCGATAGGGGTATCTCAGATTTAATGCTCACAGATGAGGGCAGCCATAGGGCTGCCCTGATTCATTATCTCGCATAGGCTGGAAAATCAGTATATCCCCGGGCGTCACCGCCAAAGAACGTATCGCGCTGATACTGTGCCAGCGGATAGCCATGCCTGATTCGCCCTGGCAGGTCAGGGTTCGAGGTAAACAACCTGCCGAACGCAATTAAATCAGCCTCACCCGCATCCAGCATTTTTTCAGCGGCTTCAGGCTTGAAGCCACCTGCTGCGATAATGATGCCGTGATAAAACTCCCGTAGCTGACGACTGGCAATGGGTTCAGCGTAGTCACCCGTTTCCCGATCTTCCGGCCCGACAATTCGTGGCTCGATGATATGCAGGTAGGCCAGCCCCGCATCATTAAGCTTCCCGGCCAGATAACTGAAAGTTGCCGCCGGATCGGTATCGTGCATATCGCCATAAATACCGCTGGGCGAAATGCGCACCCCCACCCGCCCCGTTCCCCATACCTCTGTCAGCACTGAAACAGCTTCCAGCAGGAAGCGTGCACGGTTTGGCCGGCTCCCGCCCCACTCATCCTGACGGTGGTTACTGCCGTCCAGAAGAAATTGTTCGGGCAGGTATCCGTTTGCGGCATGGAGTTCAACACCGTCGAAACCCGCAGATTTTGCCCTGATTGCGGCAAGACGAAATTCTTCTATGATTTCGTAGATTTCATGCTCATCCAGCGCACGAGGTTCAGGGAACAATTTGCCCTCGTAACTACCGTCTTCATTTTTACCCACGCCGTAAGTATCGCGTGCCAGCAATGCAGAGGGTGCGACGGGTTGATGTCCCTCTGACAGCTCCGGCAACGACTGCCGCCCAGGATGCCACAGTTGCAGCACAATCTGGCCACCCTGTGCATGAACGGCAGCAACCACACGTTGCCATCCGACGGACTGAGCATCATTGAAGATGCCTGGCGCATCGGCATAGGCATTGGCGAACGGTGAAATTGCGGTCGCTTCCGCAATCAACAACCCACCCTGACTGGCGCGCTGACGGTAATATTCAACCATTAAATCACCGGGGATGCCGCCAATATCGGTGCGCATCCGCGTTGCCGGTGCCATGACGACACGATGCTGAAGACGCAGTTTTCCAGCCGTTATGGGGGTAAATAATGTGTTCATTTGTCGCTCTCTCATTGAATGATGAGAAAAGCATAAAGAGATGAGTTAATGTCAGAAACGCTTTCACCCGCATAACCGCTATGCCACTCAGGAATACCGTAAACCCGTTGGAAAAATATCTTCCCTTGCTTATTCAGCATCAGCATCCAGCGTCTCCATGATCGCAGGGGCATTCTTACGAAATAATTACACTCATGTATTATCTGTTCGGTTATCCCTGGATTTTGGCGCACCACACTTCGCCGGGATGATAGAAAATATCGAAAGTAAATATTTTTTTGTGCCCTGGCATTAATATTTGTCTGAAAAATCGCTGGGTGATCAAAGTTACCGCAGTTGTTAAGCAATATTGTTCTGTGTAAAAGACACAATTTAACTTCTTTTTTATTAACCTTCATGTTTTACTTTTCAGTAATGGAGTGTATGTATATACTCTGTTTACGGCTGTATCCTATTTTTTTAAAAAAACCATCTTTATTCAATTTACAACCCGGATTTTGGAGATCTCCATGAGTGAGTCACTTAAAGCGTTAAATAATATTCGTACACTGCGCGCCCAGGCACGTGAACTGGCTCTGGCTGATCTGGAAGAAATGCTTGAGAAATTCAGCGTGGTCGTTGCTGAGCGTCGTGAAGAAAGCCATGCTGAGGAAGCTGCTGTTCGTGAGAAAGCAGAAAAGCTGGCTAAATATCGTGAGTTACTGCTGGAAGACGGTATTGATCCCAATGAATTACTGGGATCCCTGCAAGGCGCAGGTAAACCGCGTGCCAAACGTGCACCGCGTCCTGCTAAGTACAAATATACCGATGAGAACGGCCAGGAAAAAAACTGGACTGGTCAGGGACGTACTCCCGCTCCGATTAAAGCTGCCATCGACAGCGGTAAATCACTGGATGACTTCCTGATTTAATTGCGTTTCAGTCTTAATTATTGCGGGCAGTTATGTGGGGTTTACTCTCCACATAACTGTTTTATTTTATGACATCACCTTCCTGGTGTGATTCCGCCACCATCAGCCATTGGATAATAGTCTGAGCCAGCTCTTCAGGTTGTTCCAATGGGATCATGTGCCCACTTCCGTCAACAATCTGCAGTGAGGCGTTGGGTATCGCTGCAACTAATTCACTCGCTTCCTCCATGGAGCGAAGACCATCATTAGCACTCGCAATAACCAATGTTGGACAACGGATTGTTGTGGCCGGAACATCGGTACGGCGTAGTGATGACTGATCGACAAACGCCTGGTAACCCAAACGACATCCCATCTGTTTAATATGAGAAATCAGCTTTGTATCCAATGCATTACGCGGATGTAGTGATTTGGCGATCGATATACGGCTCAGTCCTTTGAAAGTCGATGCCGAGAGCGCCTGTATGGCTTGCTGCTTTGATTCCATCTGTTGTTCGGTATCTTCACGCAGGGAACTGGCGATAATCACTAATGCATCCACCCGATGCGGAAAATCCGCTGCCAGCTGCCTGGCAATATATCCACCTAACGAGAAACCCACCAGGACGAATTTGGGCGGAAGATGATCAGCAAGAGCATGGGCTATTTCCCTGATGGTCTTTCCACCGCTGAGTGACGCGTTAAAAACGGACCATTCTTTCGTCAGGTTTTCCCTGAATTTATCCCAGAGTGTCTCATCCAGCATGTAGCCAGGAATCAGAACAATTGAGCGTGGAACAGTATTCACTTCGATCCCCATTGTGTGAGAATAACTAAAAGCTCCTGATGAAAGCCGCCACGATTATACCGCAACTGATCGCCGGTAAAGGCTTTTTCAGCAACAGCATCATCACTGCGGTAGTCAGCAATGCCATGCGTGCACCATTATCCCCCGTCACCGCCATCGGTGTCAGGATGGCCACCAGTACGGAACCCGACATGGCCTGGATGAACAACTTAATTCTGTCACCGATCGGCACCAGTGACATAATGTAAACTCCCGCCCAACGGGTTACCAGGGTGACCAATGCCATCACCAGAATAATGATCAGCGCCCCTGTTCCTGAGGTTTCAATATTCATTTTTCGCCGCTCCTGACGTTATTCCAGCAATACCACCCGCCAGCGCGCCAACAATGACGTGGCTGTTTTCCGGCAGATACCGGTAAGCCACCAGTGATGAGATGGCTGCGACTATCCAGATAAAAAGTATCCTCAGGTTCTTTTCGCCTTCAAAGACCATCGCGAGCAGGAAACAGCCCATGACCATGTCCAGCCCCAGGCTTTTAACATCCCCAACGGCATTGCCAAAATAAAGACCGAGTAAAGTACCGAGTACCCAAAAAGACCAGAGCGCCAGGCCACCACCAAACAACAGACCGAAGCCAGGTTGACCTCGGCTGAATGCCTGGATTGACATCGCCCAATTAGCGTCGGAAACAACCAGCATCACGCCGTATTTTTTAGCTGACGGTAATACACGCAGCCACGGATATAAAGTGGCTCCCATCAGAAGATGTCGGGCATTGATGGCGAAAACCGTCAATGCCAGTGTGATGATCGGAACCTGAGATCCCCATAGATCCAGCGCCGCAAACTGGGCGTAACCGGCAAAAACCAGCGTGCTCATTGTGGCAGCAGTCTGATGGCTGAGACCTTGCTGGGTTGCCGCCAGACCGAACGCCGCACCGAAGATCATGACAAATACTGATACGGGTAAAAGCTGTCGGAAGCCAGACCAGACCAATGTCCTGTCCAGTTGATACATCCTGCTATGAGGGCTAACCATCGCCTAATCCTTCGTCTGTATGCACTTTCAGCCATGACTATGCCGGGATAACCTTGTTGATAAAAACGGATAATTCATGTTTATACTATTCGAATACCGAATAGATGAGGCGGGTATGACATTTCAGGATCTTCAGGTGGACTGGCTTAAATGCTTTGTTGCGGTAGTGGATGCAGGATCGCTTTCTGCTGCGGCACCAGAAGTTCACCGCTCCCAGTCGGCAGTCAGTATGCAACTTAAAAAGCTGGAATCTGCGCTGGGTTGCCAGCTACTGATGCGTGGACCGCGTCAATTACAGCTCACGGCAGAGGGGCAGAAATTGCTGGGATATGCACGCCGCATGCTCGATCTGCATGCTCAAACGCAAGCAGCATTTCGCGGGAAAGAGGTTGCTGGCCGAATCCGGCTGGGCGTACCTGACGACTATGCAGCAAAATACCTGACTCCCGCGCTCAAAAAGTTCGCCCTGCATCATGGTTCAGTGGAAATCGAGCTGAGTTGCGAACAATCAACTTCACTGATCCCTCGCGTAGAGAGTGGGGATCTGGATCTGGCACTGGTCTCCCGGGAATATCCCAATCAGGGGACGTTATTATTTTACGAGCCGATAGTGTGGGTCGGTTGCCCACAATTCGAAGTCTGGCGACGGGATCCCTTGCCGATTGCAGTTTATGAAAGTGAAAGTCTCGCCAGGCGTAGTGCCATTAACGCCCTGGCATTGCAGGGGCGTCGCTATAAGGTGGTTTATCATAGCTCCAGCCTGGCCGGACAGATCGCCGCAGTGGAAAGTGGATTAGCTGTTGCAGTGCTGACGCAATGCAGTGCCCCTCCTCACCTGGATATTCTGGGCAGCGATCACAGGCTGGGACCGCTGGAACCGATGGAGGTGGCCGTGTTCAGAAGCCGTGCTTCAAAGGGGGCTGAGGCGGTTGACCGGTTCTATGACCTGTTAATCAGGACACTGAGGATTTCTGAGACAGCGCAGATATAGGAGTATTGTAAATAATGCCTGCTTCTGATTGATGGTGATAGCAGGCCTTAATCTATAAACACTCTTGATAAAAATTTTGACTCAAAACTCAAGAACCCGATAAAAACATAACTTATGTATGTATTAAATTTCCCTAAGACCAGCAATTCATAAGAAAGCCTAAACTCAGACTGTCGCGAAAATTAAATTCCAGCTTGAATTAGATTCTCACTTCGACTAACAATGATAGATTGGTCTTCGTGAATGATGAAAAACAAGGAAGCTAACATGAGCATAAAATTTTTCCCCAGTCATTTATCTTACAGGTTAGATATAAGTAAAGTGTCTGCGGCCGATCTAAAAAGACACGAATTATATTTCAGCAGAATAGAAATTTCAGAAACTCTTTTCTCTGCTTTACATGATTATTACTCCTCTCGTAATTTCTTTTGGAAAGAGTTCGAAAGTGAGCATATCGATCACTGTTTTAATAATATTTATTACGCCGTCGGCTTTACACTCACACAAATCACTAAGTATAAATACAAGAAAAAATTCTTTCTTGATCCATTACTAAATCTGACTGATTTTAACAGAAAGATAAAAATGAGTTATATCAAACCCACCGAAGCAGAACTTGCGCAGCTTGATGTGTTATTAATGATTGGAGAAGAATACTATGACATTTTTCATTTGCTTTCAGCAATATTTAGAAAATACAACAACGAAATAATAGATGCCAGCATATACCAGGACCAAACCCTTTATAAGGAGCTAACAAAGCATGCTTACCTGGACCTGGTTTCTCCTCAGTATTCCAGGGAACACTATCAAAAAGTAAGAGATGCGGAAATAGCAGAAATGCTGAGAAAGGATAAAGAGTTAGAAAATGAATAAAATAACAGTGATGGATGTGAACACAGCCGTTGAATTCAGGCACCTTTCTAAGCATTGAGAAAAAATAACAGGTTAAAGATGTGTGACTCACTCTGATGAAGATGGCCATTTTTCTTCATATCCCTCACCCCACTGAGATTTAATGATCACTTTACCTGGGTTTTTCCTTGCCCATTCACTTGCCTCTTTATAAGATTTAAACGTTCTCTTTGAATTATTTATCAGCGCTTCATGAAAATAGTCCTGGTTAATTCCATCAATCATAGATTCAACGCTTTTCCCTGCTCCGAATATACGTTCAAAATCCCCCACGGTATTCTCCTCGCTTAATCAGGTGTGTAAATCATTACAAAGAAAAATCACACCCAATGCAAGTTACTTTAACGACTTAACGCTACACATGGCGATGGTGAACTTTTTTCCGGAACACGGTTCGATGCCGGTGACAGCGGTAGTCGCCCTGAAAGAGCGATATTGCGTAGCAGCTAAAGTTCAGCAGCCAGTTCATGGCACAGCGCGCCGATCTGTTCCACTGCCTTTAGCAACTGGGCCGTGGGTTCGTTCGCACAGTTTAATCGCAGAAAGTTCTGCAATTCTGCGCCAGGAGAAAACAGGGGGCCCGGGCTGACACCAATGCCCAGCGCCAGCGCGCGACGATGTACCTCCAGCGCATCTATCGGGTGCGGCAGTTCTACCCACAACAAGAACCCGGCTGCTGGCATGGCAATTCGTGTGCCGGGCGGAAAGCTCGCCTCGACACTGGTGATGACGGCTTGCACCCCCTCTGCGATCCGCAATTTCAGGCGTCGCAGATGTCGTTCGTAGTCGCCACTTGCCAGTACTTCACTCGCCGCGGCTTCAAGCTGCGGCGCGCCTGCCCAGTCTCCGGCCATGCGAGCCTGCAATACCTGTGCATGATAGCGTCCAGCCGCAATCCAACCGATGCGCCAGCCCGGCGCAAGGGTTTTGGACAACGAACTGCAGTAGATAACATTTCCGCTCAGGTCGAATGCTTTACAGGCCGGAGGACGCTGCCCCTCGCCCGCCAGATCGCCATACACATCATCCTCAATGAAAGGGATGCCCGCCCGTGCCAGCATGGCCACAAGTTCCCGTTTACGCGCCACGGGCATGCTGGCACCGAGCGGATTTTGCACCGTGGGCGAGGCCAGCACGGCAGCGGGACGGTGGCACTCAATGGCTTCAGCAAGCGGTGCCAGCAACAAACCTTCGGCTGGATCCGTGGGGATTTGCAGTGCCTTCAGGCCTAAGTCCTCCAGCAGCAGGAGCGTACCGAAGTAGGCAGGCTGCTCGATCGCCACCACATCGCCCGGCTGGCACACGGCGCGGAGAGCCAGACGCAGCGCCTGCGTCGCGCCAGCAGTGATGACGAGATCATCCGAACTAAAACGGGCCCCCCACTGTGCAGCGCGTGCAGCAATCTTACTACGCAGATCTGCTCTGCCCGGAGGCAGGCTGTAACTCTGCCCACGCGCCTCCAGGCGACGACCTGCGGCCTGCAGCGCCCGCTGCAGGGTATCTGTCGGCAGCCAGGCGGGATCGGGCAGCGCTGCCCCGAGCGGCACCAGACGAGATTCTGCGCTGCTGAACAGTGAACGCGCGACGGCTGACATTGTCACCGGCACGGGGCCGGGCAACGCCTGGGATGGCTGCCCGACCAGGCTCCGGCTGACGAAGTAGCCTGAGCGCGGTCGGGCGACAATCAGGCCTTCCGCCTCAAGGCAACGCAGTGCTTCCAGTGCCGTTGGCAGGCTGACCTGCTCGCGTTCGGCCAGTTTACGAGCGGAGATCATTCGATCGCCGGGTCGCAACGCACCTGAGGCAAGGGTAAGCCGCAGCATTTCAGCGATCCGGCGGTAATGAGAGGACGGCAGGGATGGGACGGACATGACGATCTGTACAGTCTGATTTTCGATAAATCTGACTATACAGACGAAGCGGTGTGCCATCTATAGTGTCGAACACCATCCAGTCAGGGAGGCATTATGCATAGCGACAATTTCGATCTTTCCACCTATTTCCATCGTATTAACTATTCCGGGCATGCGGCTGCCGATACTGCCACGTTGCACGCCATCATGCGCCATCAACTCTTTTCGGTGCCATTTGAGAATCTGGATGTGCAGGCCGGCAAAGTCGTCTCACTGGTGCCGGAAGACATTGCCGACAAGCTACTGAATCATGGCCGGGGTGGCTACTGCTATGAGGTCAACGGGCTATTTGCCATGGCGCTGCAAGCGTTAGGTATTCCCTACCGTTTCATCGCGGCACGGCCGATGTTCTACCCAGCGCGCCGACCGAAGACCCATATGGCGTTAATTGCTGAAGTCGATGGCCGTCAGTGGCTTTGCGACCTTGGGTTCGGTAGCTACGGTATCCGCGCGCCGGTGGCCTTAGACAGGCTCGATACCGATATCGTGCAGGATTTCGACACTTTCCGACTCACCTGTGACGCGCATGGCAACTACCTGCTGCAGGCGAAGGTGGAGGGTGAATGGGCGAATCAATACGGCTTTGATCTGTCACCCCAGGAATGGGTCGATTTCGTCCCGGCCAACTATCTCAACTCCACCCACCCCGATGCGATCTTTGTACAGAAACTGCTGATCGTGCAGCACCGTCCCGAGGGACGGCTAATCCTGCTGGGCGATATGCTGAAGACGGTCACTGCAGATGGCGTGGAAAAACAGACGCTGGCGGAAAACGACATTGCTCATGTACTGGCGAACCACTTCGCTCTGTCCGTCCCGTGATCAATCGGCGCGTGGTCGGTTACGCCGGAATTGGTGATCGAATTGGGTCGGAATATGCATCAGCCGAGGCTGATTCAATGAGTAACTCTGATCCGTCCCTTTTCCAGACAGGAAAGAGAGTGGTCGTCCAAAATTAATGCAATAAAAAAACCCGCACTGGGCGGGTTCATTTTATTATCAGTAGAGCTTAGCTGCTCAGGCTATTGCCTTCATCGCTGTTGTAAGTACCACTGATAATCAGCGCGGCTTACAGCGCGGTGACGTTTCCGGCCGCAGGGCCTTTAGCGCCACTTTCGATGGTGAAGGAGACTTTCTGGCCTTCATCGAGGGTTTTGTAGCTGTCACTCTGGATAGCGGAGAAATGTACAAATACATCTTTGCTGCCATCGTCTGGAGTGATAAAGCCAAAACCTTTATCTGAGTTAAACCATTTTACTAAACCAGTCATTTTATTAGACATAGATACTTCCTTAAATTTATGAGCCACTAAGAGCGGCAGAAATGGCCTGTAATGAGAGAGTGACTTATTTGGCACTTAGGAGGAGGCTCATGAAGAAGGGTATCTGCGGATAACACTTGAACTGAGGACTGCTTTACTAAAACTGCTTTCATAAGGTCTGTATTCCAAACCGAGGGCGCCATTAAGACACAGCGAAATGAATTTAGCAACGTTTATGTTTTTTTATTTTATCCGCTTACAAACGGAAAAGGCCGCCTTGCGGCGACCTCTTCCGGCACTTCCCTGTACGACCATCCATTATTTGTACAGTTCTGCGGTCATGTGAACACGGTTATTGGTGTTCGCTTCGGTAATTTTGTACTGCGCACCCTGCTGTGCTGCCTGAGCGGCGATTTTCGCTTCCGCACCGTCCAGTGTTGAAGAGGTGACGGAGATGCTCTGAGCAAAGCTGCCAAATGACATCAGTGAAAGAGCAGCGACAGCGGCGATGGACATTGCTTTGATAGTTTTCATGGTCTTAATCCTTAATTTGTCTGTTTAGAAGGCTGTGTGCCTTCGATGGAAGCAATAATAACCTTAGTTATCATTTCACGATTGATAATTAGTGCGATATTAGTGCGAT
>NZ_CP024770.1:416199-433684 GCF_011395035.1 Pantoea cypripedii | reverse complement strand
CATCTCTGAAACCGCCAGAAGAGCGCCAAGACCTAACGCGACCAGCGCGCCCCATACAAAACAGCCAGCATCAATGCCAAGCGCAGCGTGAAAAGCCTTTTTGCCGCCCTCAGCACAAGCGGTGCGCAGAATAAGTGCCGTATCGAGGCCGGGAGTCAGGGTAAGTAACAGTGCTGCGAGAGAGAATGCGAGGAGGGAATCGTTAACAGTCATTTTCTTTGTCCGAAAGAGCAGATGCTAATCATTTAGTTCCGTGCAATCAATCCAATAAATACTACTTTTTAAAGGTCCGCTTCTCGCTCATAGCTGCCATTCAGAACTCACCATCCACTTACCATATCTTCAGAATAATGTTGCGGGCTAAGAGTGTCATCGTACGCATTTCTGCAGATTAAACCGTCGATATAAAACAGCGATCAGAGCCATTCCTAACGGCCATAACAACGACAGTCCGGCAAACATCATCAGGACAACACAACACGTCCCGCCAACCAGGGACATAAAGCGCCTTTTCCCGGTGAGCAACCGGTAACCGGCACCCAATCCGATAACATAGGTCGCGATTCCAAGAGCGTTAGGAACAGACAACAGATCTTCGACTCCCCAGTCAAATAACCAGGAGACGCCCAGCCCGATAAACGCAAATATACCCACACACAGCACCGCGTTCACTGGCACGCCGTTCTTGTCCAGCTTGCCCAGAAAACGGGGAAATGCACCATCGCGGGCAAGAGCATATCCAAGACGTGAAGCCCCCGCGATGTATGCGTTGGACGTACCCAGCGCTACCACCAGAGCAATAATTGCAGCAACCTGTCCCGCACCAATACCCATCGCCCCCGAAAGCAGACGTGCGACAGCCGTGCGATTCAGTTCAGGTGTACCGTAAGTGCCTGTCCCAATGACCGCAGCAGCAATAGCGACATAAAGGATCGTGACAACGCCAACACTCCACAGGGTCGCCCGGCGCATATCACGTTCAGGATCGACGAACTCTTCAGCAAGATGGGAAATAACTTCCCAGCCAAAGAATGCATAGAAGATAAATACAGAAGCCTGTCCTATCGACATCCAGCCGTCAGGCATAAAAGGCGACCAGTGCCGGGTGATGTCCGGAACAGCTGCCCCACTGGCAAAAACCAGCATCAGCACAACAGCTGAGCTCAGAAACAGAGCTATGCTCCCGCTTGCCCGAAGCCCCCGGATATTCGCACTGACAGTTATCATCAGAATAAATGCAGCTATCAGGTACGTTCCGCCCCGGCTAATTCCAGGATAGTTTGCCGCATAATAGGCACCGGTAAGCGGAATGATGATCTCCCCGGTAGCAGCCGCAAAGAAATAGAACCAGCCAACAACAGCGGCAATATCTTCATTAAAAGCATTGCCAGCATATGTCGCCACACCACCTGCATCCGGAAATTTTCCCGCCAGAGATGCGAAGGTAAGTGCAAGGGGGATACCAAGTAAAGAGACGATACACCACGAGATGATTGATGCAGGTCCGGCAATATCCGCCGCACTGCCGGGTAAAACGAGGACACCCGCCCCAATAACGGCCCCCACATAAAGTGCAATGGCCTGCGGAAGCTTGATGCTGCGTTTGAGCTGGTTCGTCATCAACAGTTACCCCTTAAATGCTAATACTGGCAAGGAACCGGAAAGGCTGAATGGAACGGAGCGATGCCGGGGCAGACACTCCGTTATCCGTTCATACATGTCAGATAAAAATTTCGCGAATGCGAATGGCGATATGCCCCACATGCGTCTCCAGAGCAAAATGCCCGGTATCCAGCAGTTCCACGACAGCATTCGGATTATCGCGTTTAAATGCTTCCGCTCCTGGCGGGATGAAGAACGGGTCGTGTTCCCCCCATATAATCAGTGCCGGAATTTTCGTTTCACGGAAAAAAGACTGGAATGCCGGGTACAGTTTCAGATTGCTGGCATAATCAAGGAACAGATCCAACTGAATATCCTTGTTGCCCGGTCGTTCAAGCAGCAGGGCATCCAGTTGATAAGATTCGGGCGCAACGCTATCAGGATTTTTTACTCCGTGTACATACTGCCATTTAGTTCCTTCAAGATGGAGAATAGCGTCATGTATTGTCTGACGATTCTCTGCCGATGCATCCGCCCAGTACGCACGAATCGGAGCCCATGCATCCCCCAGCCCTTCCAGATATGCATTACCGTTCTGTGAAATCAGGCCAGTGACACGTTGCGGATAGTGCAGTGCCAGTCGCAAACCGGTGGGAGCACCGTAATCAAACACATACATGGCAAATTTTTCCAGCTTCACAGCATCCACGAAATCGATCATGGTTTTTGCCAGAGCATCAAACGTGTAGACATATTGCCGTCCGGCAGGGACCTCAGTGAAACCAAAACCCGGTAAATCAGGTGCGATAATATGAAACTTATCGGCCAGTAATGGGATCAGTTCTCTGAACTGATGTGACGAGCTCGGGAAACCATGCAGTAACAGCAAATCCGGATTCGCGGGGTTTCCGGCCTCGCGGTAAAAAACATTTACACCATCTGCCTCAGCATATTGGTAACGGACAGGAAAGTGGACGTTGATAGACATATCATCACCTCATTGCGTAACTGTTGAAAGATTGATTTAGTGGTTACTTCTGTGTTTGATTATGCCCACCCCATGTAACCTGTAAAGATTATTTTTAGAGGTTACATGGAGCGAGAAAGATAAACACCCTGAGCTGATGATGTTTATTCATTTAAAATCAATTTGTTATAAACTCCTCCACCGGCACCACTAAAAATGTGTCAAAACATTACACGCCTTGTAACTATTAAAATAGGTATTTATGGGTTACGATTTTGCCATGATTAGCAGACTGCTGAGGATTTTAAGATGGCAACTGACACCCCTGGTAATACCGGTCCGTGGTTTATCGCTGAACAGACAGCACTGGATTTCATTAATACCGTCGCGATGACGGATAAAGGGGCGCACGATTTTTTTCAGACGGATGAGGATGTTTATCAGTGGTTATTGCACGCGGGAGTCACTGTTTCTGCTGAAAAACTTTCCGGAGAAACCGGCGAACTGTTAAACGAAGCGCGAAACTTACGTGAGCTGATACGTCTACTGGTTGAAGAAAAGAAAAAAGGCAATGCCATTTCTCCTGAGCACCTCAACGATTATCTTCGTCACGTAATAAGTTATCCTCGCCTGATATCTGAAGATGATGGTGCTTTACGGGTGACGCGTTGTTTCCCGATCACTTCCGCATCACAGGCTATGGGGATCCTTGCGGAACACGCGGCGGATTTACTGGCAACCGGAAACTTTGAATATATTCGTCAATGTGAGCATCCGGACTGTTCCCTCTGGTTCTACGACAGAACCAAGTCGCATCGCCGCCGCTGGTGCAGCATGGCGCTGTGTGGTAACAGAGCGAAGATAGCCAGATTCCGGCAGAACCATGTGGATAAAAAGTGATCCTGTCCCGCTATCTGCGGGGGAAATTATCTCTGCTTTACTTTGACACGGAAGGCTTCAGAACGGACTGGCTCCAGTTATAAAATGCCCTTATCGCTGGCGACACATAGCGGCTCTGCGGATAGATCAGCGATAGCGGCATATCAAACGAGTAGTCTGCCAGGCAGGTGACGAGCTCTCCCCGGTTGACGAAGGGTGCGGCAAGATAACTGGCCACGCGAATTAAACCAACACCCTGGATTCCGGCCTGAATATAGGCATCGGTATCATCAACCACGAAGACCTCCTTCATACGAAGGACATGTTCGTTCCCGGCATGAGTAAAAAACCATTCTGTAGTTCGTCCGGTCCGGTGATTCAGAAAACCCACCGCCCGATGATTCTCCAGATCTTCCAGATCGGCGGGTTCACCATACTTTTCGAGATAATCCGGTGAGGCGAGAACGGACCAGCGGAAACGGGTGAGAGGACGAGCGACCAGCGTAACGGAGTCAGCTACGTTGCCAGTCCTGATAACACAGTCATACCCCTCCTGAATCAAATCCACCACGTTGTCACCAGAACATAGCACCAGCTCAATCTCAGGATACTGCTGCAGAAATTCAGTAATTTTCGGTAAAAAATAATGCCGGGCAAGCGACTGCGGCATCCCGACCTTAAAACGCCCTCTGGGTTGCCCGCTGCGGCCGGGAAAAGAGGACTCAAGCGCGGCAATCTCACTAAGTATTTTTCTGGATTCTTCAAAATAACCCTGCCCATCAGCGGTCACACTGAGCTTTCGAGTTGTCCGCTGGAGCAACTGCAGACCCAGATAGGCTTCCAGCTCCTTGATAACCCTGGAAACAGTGGAGCGCGGCAGCCCCAGTACTTCAGCCGTTCTGGCAAAACTCTGCGTCTCCACCACATGAACATATACCCGCATTGATTCCAGTTTATCCATGTTCCCTCTGTCAGAAGTGACGCTATGATTATGCCATTATCACGAACAGTCTAACCTGTCCCGGCAGACTTATCGAACGCAGACCTCAGCAGTAAACTTTCCCCCCACTATAGCGGAATCGCTGTTTAACCCGTTGGGGAACTGAAATGAAAGAACATATCAGCCAGCATGCAGAGAATGTATTGGTGCTTGGGGCAGGACAACTGGGGGCTGCAATGCTGGACGCCCTTATCCCTGCCGTCAGCAGCAGAAATGGCAACGTCACCGTCATTGTTTCACCCGCATCAATAGACGGTGAAGGGAACCTGCTTTCTGAAAGACATCAGAAATACCAGACTGCCGGTGCACGGTTTATTGCCGCCGACGTCGCCGCTGGCACCGTAGAATCACTGACGACTGTTTTTAAACCCTTTGACACCGTGATCAATTGCCTGGGCTTTGTCTCAGGTGCGGGCACACAACTGAAGATTACGCATGCCGTACTCAAAGCCGGGATAAAGCGTTACTTCCCCTGGCAGTTTGGTGTGAATTATGACGTGGTGGGTAAAGGCAGCGGGCAACCGGTATGGGATGAACAGTATGAGGTCAGGGATGTTTTGCGTGGACAACATGCGACTGAATGGGTCATCGTTTCAACGGGGATGTTCACCAGCTTTCTCTTTGAGCCAGCATTTGATGTCGTCAACCTGACGCAAAAGACTATCAATGCACTGGGCGGGTGGGAGACACAGGTTACGGTGACCTCTCCCGCCGACATTGGCCGTCTTACCACCGCAATTTATCTCCATCAGCCGCGGATTGTTAATGAAGTCGTTTTCGTTGCCGGGGAGACTCTGTCATATGGCAGGCTGGCAGATATTGTGGAAAGTGTCACCGCAACGCCCTATGCCAGAAAAGTATTTACATTACCGCAACTGCAAAAGGAACTGAGTCTCGCTCCGGATGATCAAATGCTGCGTTATCGCACCGCTTTCGCGCGGGGAGAAGGTGTCTGGTGGCCGATGAGGCACACTTATAATGCTCAAAATAATATTCTTACTCAGGATGTAAAAATCTGGTTGAAAAATCACATCTCCGCCAGTAATTAATCACTCAACAGGCGAACACCTGGATATTAAAAAATTATAAAAACAAGGGGCTGATTATCAGCCCCTTACTCAGTTACGCTTTTTTTCGATGTTCGGACGCTGTCTGCCCCGCATAACCCCAGTTATCTGTATCGATTTCTTCAATAACAATATGGGTTAATTCAGGCTGCTTACCGAGCACCCGCTGAAGCGAGTCGGTCATCTCTTTAATTAATTGTGACTTTTGCTCACGGGTCGTCCCATCACGGGTAATCCTGACACTGACAAATGGCATATATGGCTCCTCTTTATTTCATCACATTCTGTAATGACACAATCCAATTACCAATGACCTGCGGATTGCCCGCCATCTACATGCAGGATCTCTCCGGTAATGAAGGACGATTTCTCCAGAAACATGACTGCATCAACGATGTCCTGAATTGCTCCCATACGGCCCAGCGGATGAAGTGCTGCGAGTGCTGCATGAGTTTCCTCTGGATGCATCGGTGTTTTAATGACCCCTGGAGAAACAGCATTGACACGAACACCTTTCCCCGCATACTCAATGGCCAGCGAGCGCGTCGCAGCGTTCAGCCCGCCCTTCGTCAGCGAAGCCAGTACGCTCGGCACACCATTAATGGGTTGTTCAGCCAGTGTCGTGGTAATCTGCACGATATGACCCGACTGCTGATTTTCCATTAACTCGACAGCACGCTGAGTAATATGGAAGAAGCCCGCCAGATTAGTTGCGATATTTTTTTCCCAGTCACTGCTGTTAAACTGAGTAAAAGGTTTTGCCATAAAGATACCCGCATTATTGATCAGCGTATCTACCCGTCCAAAATTACTGAGCGCAGTCTGAATAATATTATCTGCGGTCGAAGCATCAGAAATATCCCCGGCTACAGTGGCAATATTATCATCGCCTGAGGGTTTAATTGAGCGGGAGGTCGCAACGACACGGTATCCTGCATTACGGTAAGCCTTAACCAGTTCAGCCCCCATACCCTGTGATGCACCAGTGATGACGGCAACCTTTGTAGAGTTTTTCATAAATATAGTTCCTGAATTAATGAGATTAATATAATAAATCGACAAATGGGTTCAGACATTGCAGAAACATCTTGATGCCTGAATCTGGAAGAAACTATATTGGAACAAACCGGGGTGAAAAAGTCGGATCACCGAATTTCAGTTTATACATGGTGTAATTAATCGAAATGAAAAGACACTTTGACGATATTCTGCTGGGAAGCATCGAGTTATTCTGCCTGGCTGCAGAATGCGGCAGTTTTACCGCTGCTGCACAGGAAGCGGGTATCACACCGGCGGCAGTCAGCCGTTCGGTTTCCCGTCTGGAAGAACGTCTCGGTGTGAGACTTTTCACCCGAACAACGCGGAATATAAACCTGACTGCTGCCGGGAAAAGCTACTATCACCAGAGTCATCAGGCACTCCAGCAACTGCTGGAGGCCGAACGGGATGTCATGGGGAAACAGAACGTACCGTCAGGAACGCTGAGGATTAGCCTGCCCACGACCTATGGACATTACCGGATACTCCCTTTACTGCCCCTGTTCAGGGAAAAGTTCCCGGACGTTAAAGTCGATATTCATCTGAGCAACCGTAATGTTGATTTTGTCAGCGAAGGTTATGACATCGCCATACGCGTCAGGGCGCAGCCAGATTCAACTCTGATAGCCAGACCGCTTGAAGATGCAAAGATGGTGGTGGTTGCATCGCCCGCCTACCTTGCCAGGTTTCCGGAACCACAAACGCTGGATGAGCTTACCCAACACGAATGTATCCAGTTTGAATTACCGAGTAATGGCCGTAATATCCCCTGGATTTTTTTCGACCAAGGCAAAGAACGGGAGATGCTGACAAAGGGGAGCTATTGCTGCTCGGATGATGTACTGGGTGGGGTCACGCTGGCGCTGAATGGTGCGGGGGTTTTCCAGACCTATCATTTCATCGCTGAAAGATACCTCCATGAAGGCAGCCTGAAAGAAATTCTCCCTCAATACCGGGGGCGCTCCCGACCTTATACGCTACTGTATCCCCTGAACCGTCATTTGCCGCTAAGGGTAAAAGTCTTTATTGATTTTTTAATGACTCAACGCCAGAAATGGCAATGCTGATGGCTCAGTAATGTTTAAGAGTGGTGGTTATGACGCCCAGACTGTCAGTATTGTTTAAAGGTCCTGACCTGCTCCCCGTTAATTAATGCATCGCGTATGTAAGTAAAACCTATCCGCAGAGAGAATAATTACGAACTTTCGCTTTTCGCTCAAAGCAGACTTTGCCTGGCACCCGCCCCTATTATCAAATACTGGACTGAACAGCCATAAGCGTCCTTTTTCGAATCCATCCACTGCCTGCCCGTATTGCCAGCCAGTAAGCAGTCATTTTCAGCTGAGTAGCTCGATCCGGACAGAAAATGAACGTTTCAGTTCGCAACTCATATTGCCCTTCTTTTATTTCCGTCACCCGATAGCGCAGTAAGAGTTTTGCGTTACCTGGCGCGACTGGCGTCAGATAAGCGTCAGTATCCGGGACATTTTCCAGGCCAAAATCTGCTCGCCAGAATTGTCCGCGCAGACCGTAGCAGAGCTCCGATTCTGACTTTTCCAAAAGAATAAAACTGTTCAGGCCAAAGCTGTTAACTGCCCCGGCTTGTTTATTGCGTCGAAATTTTTGCGGAATTTGTCGCACAGACATCAATAATCGGATGACGGCGTCCTGCTGAATATCGAATTCTGCGACTAACGGCAGGATTTTTTCAGGCGAGTGCGTCTTAATGACGGTCTGGTGTTTTTCATGGAACTGAAACTGTGGCAAAAAAATGGGGATGTCCTGCCATTGAGCAAGTGCTCTACTGGTAACAAATCCAGGGTTCAGCATATGACCTCCTTGTTGTCTTTCAATCCCAGCCAGACTAACAGATGCCTTATAGCAAACAAGAATCTGTCCAGAATCCTGTGAATTCTGGCAGCGTTTACGCCAATAGGGCTGATACTGGTTGTAGAGGAAAAAGCCAATACAATTTTCCATCAAATGATAAGGTTAGGTTTCCCTAAACCTTATAAGCAGGAGCGAACGTGAGTATTTCAGAGAAACACGAATGGCATAAGGATAACTACCTGGTTAGTACAGACAGGGAAAAACTGGACGTGCAGGCTATCCATCGCTATCTGACGAGATCCACCTGGGCTAAAGGTATTAATCTGGCTATTGTCAGCGCATCAATTGAAAACAGCCTTAACTTTGGTGTTTATCATGGCGAAGCCCAGATAGGTTTTGCTCGTCTGATAACTGATTATGCTACGTTCGCTTACCTTTGCGATGTCTATATTCTTGAAGAATTTCAGGGAGAGGGACTCGGAAAATGGGTGATGGAATGCATACATAATCATCCTGTGTTTGAGCAGCTACGCAGGATCATGTTATTCACAACAACAGCCCCCTGGCTTTATGAAAAATTTGGCTACGAGCCTGTTAACCGGGAAAACTATGCATGGACCATCACCCGGCCTGATATTTATACCAATATAAAAAAGCCTGGTTGAACTACGATCATATTCAGTTCCACACTGGCTTAGTGACTCCTGAATTTGCAACGTCCTCCTTGATTAAGGATAGCGTTGCATCGACCCGTTGAACTCACAGCTCAATGCGGACAATACCGGTTTCGCACCCACATGCGTCGTTAAAGGCATTAAAATCTGTAAATGGATCGGGGCGTGTCTACTCGCCTGCAAGTATCCCGATGATCAAATCATGTGGAAATATCGTTTCGTTGGTATGTCGGAGTTCCTCTAACGTCCACCAGTAGTGATCCTGAATGACTCTCTTTTCATTATCACTCCACCTTGAATAATCGATATCTGTTTTATCCACGAGAATGATAAAGAAACGCTCGTCAGCAAGAACGGTTTCCCCATTTGGCAGCATCATGGTGAAGGTTCGGGATGCGACTGACTCTCCAGCTGAATGTCTCTGCAGTCCGGTCTCTTCCTGCAATTCGCGCAAGGCCGCCTGCTCAAAGGATTCATTGGGTTCAAGCCCCCCGCCCGGTGTCGCCCAATATGAACTGCCATTTAAAGCATCATTTTTATGGCAAAACTTAAACAGCAGGACATGATTTGCAGGGGTAAGCACTATCAACCGGGATGATGGACGAGTGCGCATAAAACCTCCCTGTAATACGACCTAAAACTGGTTTATAAACCACCGCCTGAATCGCCCAGATAGATGACGTCTATTGTGGTTTTCTCTGCCTGTCGCCTTCAGACAGAATAAGCATCACTACTATCATTTCTTTTTATTGAGTAACGACTTTAAATCGGCAAAGGGGTTATAGGTTGCTACACCAACATCTTTTTGCGCATCCTCCCCCGCCACAACGGTTGTGCCGTACTGGTCAGCTTCAGTGTACTTCGAGTGTTCGTGGTCATGGCAATAAAGGCACAATAACTCCCAGTTACTGCCATCCTCCGGATTGTTGGTATGGTCGTGATCGATATGGTGGACCGTTAATTCGCGTAGATTGGAGTAAACAAACTCCCGCGAGCAGCGCCCGCATACCCACGGATAGATTTTCAATGCTTTCTCACGGTAGCCACTTTCCAGTCGTGAGTAGTTTTTGGGGATCAGAGCCATTGCCGGTGTTACCTGCGATAAAGAGATAATTTTACATGAATTTCAGGCAGACTAATCTGCTTAACAGCGGACTTCAGGTGACATACTGAGTTCGCTCCCCGCTCTTAGCTGGCTGAAGGCCATACCGTCTGCCCGCGTGCCAAAAGCGGGAATTGGGTATGAATCAATTATAATTCATACCGTCCCATAGCTGCACCCCCGAACATTCTGTTCATCTCCCGTTATCACTTCTCCGTCCTGACGCAGCATGCATACTTCGGTGCTGGCCGAAGCATCATGCTTTCGCTGGCAATAGACTGGCCGGGAATTAACAACGGAGCAAACTCATGATTGCGGTACTTTTTGAGGCAGACGCCCTGCCAGAGGCACAGGAAAGATATCTTCAGATTGCTTCTGAACTGAAGCCTTTATTGTCAGATACGCCAGGATTTATCTCTATTGAGCGATTCCAGAGTCTGAATACGCCCGGGAAAATCCTTTCTTTATCATGGTGGAAAGATGAGGAGTCAGTGGCCGGATGGAAGCGAAATGTTATGCATCAGGCAGCACAGCAAGAAGGTAAGCAGTCAATTTTTTCATTCTACAGAATACGCGTTGCCAGCGTATTCCGTGATTACTCTTCTGATAAGGAAACAACTCAACATGTATGACATTCACGTTATTCTCAGCAATACCCCGGGATCGCTTGGCGTACTTGGCAGTGTGCTGGGTAAACACGGAGTGGGACTTGAAGGAGGCGGAGTATTTTCAACGCCTGAAGCAGGCCACGCGCATTTCCTTGTCGAAGACGGCGAAAAAGCACGCAGAGTTCTGATTGATGCAGGCTTTGACGTCCTCAGCGTGAGAAGCCCTTTGATTAGAAAATTGCCTCAGGAACGCCCCGGCGAGCTGGGAGAAATCGCTGACACCCTGGCACAGCATGGCATTAATATTCTGGTACAATACAGCGACCACAGTAACCGCCTCATCCTGGTTACGGATGATGATACCCGGGCAGCTGACGTAACCCAAAAATGGGCCATAACTTCTGCATGAGCCTCCTGAAACCTCAACGCGACTGTGAGCCAGATGATGTTCTTGAAACATCCATGGCTATGGTTGCTACTGCCATATCTGACCCGTCAAGGGTCAGTATTCTGTGCGCCCTGATGGATGGACGCGCATGGACAGCGACTGAACTCAGCGCAGTCGCTGGCATTGCCGCATCCACAACCAGTGGACATCTCAGCCGTCTTCTCAGCAACGGGCTGGTTATTTGTCTGACGCAGGGGCGTCACCGTTATTACAGCCTTGCCGGACAGCATATCGCCGGACTGCTGGAAAACCTGATGGGAGTTTCCATGCGCACTCATACGGCTCCCCCATCCAGTACGCCGGTTAATCTTCGTTATGCGCGCACCTGCTATGACCATCTGGCAGGCGAGCTTGCTGTGAATATCTATGAATTTATGCTGAGGGAAAAGTGGCTTGAAGCGGAGGGTTCCGGGCTGACGCCAGCCGGCAAAAACCATTTTGAGAAACTTGGCGTCGTGCTCAATTCACGTCCCCGCCGCAAGGCCTGTTGCCCCTGCCTGGACTGGAGTGAAAGACGCTACCATCTGGGCGGTGATGCTGGTTCAGCACTGCTGACGCTCTTTCTGCAGGAAAAATGGCTAGCCCGCATACCGGGATATCGCGAAGTGAACGTAACTGACAGGGGCAGGATTGTCATGGGGCGTCTGTTTGATTTGCATCTGGCCTGAGATAAATATTGTATAGCTGTCTCGTGCCAACAGCGGACGTAATGTCACTGCATCTCGTTACACCGTCCTGAGATGAAGAGCATAATCCAACAAAAAATCCCTGGCATTACGCAGGGATTGAAAGGTGGTATACCGCTTAAAACGCTGCCGGGGTGTGACGTAGGGTCAGTGGCCAATCGCCAGGCCATACATATTTATCTTTCAGAATACGCGCGCTGTATTCCAAACATATTTTGATCGGCAAACCTGGGTAAATCCTTTCCATGGCCGCTTTAAGAGCCTCTGCATCGGCAGCGGCGGGCAACTGTTTGAAGAAGTCATTAATATACTGGCGAGTAAAGCCAATAGCCGACGGGCTCAAGGTCAGAGCAGGTAATGAAGAATGACCTGGGATCACCACGGCAGGCTCAAGGGCTTCCAGCTTATCTAAGGTTTCAAGCCACTGGTTAACGTGTTCAGGTGAACGCATATCCGCTACCCAGACGTGGCAGTCAGAAAAGACCAGGTCCGAGGCTACCAGGGTACGAGTCGAAGGGATCCACAGGGCGGCAATATCCACACAATCCCCGCGCAGAATGCCCAGAATATTAATCGGCTGCCCTTCCAGATAGATAACCTCATCTTCCAATCGGGTGACGTCAAACTTAATATTTGCCCCGTTGCTTTTGAGGATGGTGTTACCCCAATAATCAATCTTAAAGTCGTAGGCTTGGTTAATATCGTCAGCCGCTTCTTTATAAGCGACAACTTTTGCGTTGGGATATACAGATTTAATTACTTCAAGTCCGAGGTAATGATCTGGATGGAGGTGTGTCAGATAAATAATTTTCAGATCGCGCTTTAATTCCATCAAATCAGCTACCAATCGGTGAGCATTAGACAAGGTAAATTGCGCATCGACTAATATTGCATCAGTATCACCATAAATAATCGTTGAGGTTACGCCGAATCCATCGTTTTTATCACTACTGAGGAAAACTTTAGTATTAATCATATTAGTACCTTATAAACACCGGTTGCTTGACAGGGGCTAATAATAAATCTTTAATTAGGCATGTAAAGTAGGTACCTAATAGAAAGGAAGTTACCGTGAAGAAACCTGACCCAGCCATAACCCATTCATTTTCAATTACAAACGATGAAAACAGCCCACAAAAACTTTTATTCGAAAGACTAGAAAATAAATGGTTTTTGATGATCCTGGCCGATTTATTCCACGAAGATTTCCGCTTCAATAGCTTGCTAAAAGCCCATCATGGCCTGTCGCAAAAGATGTTGTCTCAAACCCTAAAAAATCTCGAAGAAGATGGCTTAATTGACCGTAAAGTCAACAGTAATAAAATCCCCGTTGAAGTGCTCTACAGCATTACAACCTTTGGCCGTAGTCTGATAGAGATCACCATTCCCTTATTTGAATGGTCCAACCAAAATGTCATTAAGCTCCATAGCGCCCGAAAAAAATACGCAAAAAAATATCAAGAATAAGCGGGGATACTGCCAGTTAGTTAATAAGCCCCGCACTCAGATCGATCGACTACAGCGCTCCAGGTTAGTCGACATAAAAAAGCCCCTGAACGAAGAATTCAGGAGCAAAAAGATGTAATGCTCGATTATAGTTTTAACGGAATAAAAGGTTCACATCTGATGCAGGGTCATTTTTACATCCCCCGCAAAAAATTTTAATTTTCTACGGTGCTCTCTGGCGCAACTGCCGGGAGACGCGGCTGCGAGCGCTGCCAGCCGGAACCGTAGCGAGTGTACTGTGCCGGCACGGGCATCACCACGTTCAGATCGTCCGCAGCGGTTCGCGCCCAGAATGGATCTTTAAGCATGTCCCGCCCGACAAATACGATATCTGCGCGGCTGTTCTGCACAATTTCTTCCGCCTGACGGCCCGTCTCAATCAGGCCAACTGCACCGGTTTTTATCTCCAGCTCCCGGCGTAGCATCTCAGCCGCCGGCACTTGATATCCAGGATAAGTATTTACCTGCACCATCGCGATACCACCACTTGAGCAGTCAATCAGGTCGATGCCCTGGTCTTTCATCCACCTGCCGTAAATCAGGAAGTCTTCCGGACGGTTTCCACCTTCAAGATAGTCGGTAGATGAAATGCGAAGGAACAGCGGGCCTTTCCACTCGCTGCGAACCACATCAATCACCTCGCGCACAATGCGGTAGCGATTTTCATAGCTGCCGCCGTATTCGTCGGTACGCTTGTTGGCAAGCGGAGACAGGAACTGATTCAGCAGATAGCCGTGCGCGCAGTGAATCTCTATCACGTCAAAACCGGCTTCACGCGCGCGCCGTGCGCCGTGGCGAAACGCCTCAACAACTTCCCTGATCTGTTCAACGGTCACTGCCTGCGGCACGCGGGACTCAGCGGTAAATGGAATGGCCGATGGTGCGATGGATGGCTGATGGCTGATTCCCAACTGGCGACCCGCATGACCAATCTGCGCGCCGGCTTTGGCGCCGAATCGATGGATAGCCGCCGTGACGCGCTGCAGGCCCTCAACGTGGCTGTCATCCCAGATACCAATGTCTCCCGGTCCGATCGGACCGTTTGGCAATACGGCCGCAGTTTCCAGCATGATCAGGCCAGCGCCGCCGAGTGCGCGCGAGCCGTAATGAATAATGTGAAAGTCGTTGATGTCACCGTCGTCAGACGCGGAGTGCATGCACATCGGCGACATGGCGATACGGTTACGGAATTCAACGCCGTTGATGGTAATGGGTTCAAAAGTAAAGCTGACATTTCTTCTCCAAAAAGTGTTTCGTATTTGACATGCTGAAAGTACCATATGATTAAATTGTGTTTATACGCTAAAAAAATGCATATACTTACCAAAAGGTAACTATGGGTCGATAATGAAAAAATTACGCAACTATGATTCTGCTCCCGGGTGCTCAATGGAAGCCGCTCTTCATATCATGGGCGGCAAATGGAAAGGCGTTATCCTCTACCACCTGTTCAAGGACGGGACGCTGCGTTTCAGCGAACTTCAGCGTTTCCTGACCAGCATCAACCAGCGCCTGCTGACCAAGCAGCTGCGTGAGCTGGAAGAGGATGGGCTCATCGTGAGGCAGGTGTATCCCGTCGTGCCGCCAAAAGTGGAGTATTCGCTTAGCGACGAGGGCCGGGAGTTGAATAAACTGGTGCTGGATCTGAGTATCTGGGGAAGGCAGTGGCTGGAAAGGCGCGGGATGAAAACAGCAGTTGAAGAAGATCTGGATGAGCTGAAGCAAATCCTAGGCGACGGTAAGTAGCGCGCTATTTCACGACAATCCGTTGCGGTGAACAGACCCCCCTTTAGCTTTCACCAAAACGGCTGATGCAGAAATCCAGGAAGCTGCGCAGTTTCGGCGTCATACGTCTGTCCTGGGCGTACAGTACGTGCACGGGGCGTCCAATCGGCTCAAAGTCAGGCAACAGCCTGGTGAGGCGACCAGCCTCAATGTCTGCGCTCAGCAGCTGAAGGGGCTGCAGGATAATTCCCAGCCCCGCCAGCGCAGCTTCACGCAACGCCTCACTGTTATCCGTTTTAAACCGCCCGGCTACCTGAACGTTATGCTGCCCCACCGGCCCCGTGAATCTCCATTCGGTGCGCATCGTCGTGTGGGTAAAAATCAGGCACTGATGCCGCGATAACTCCTCAGGTACTTTCAGCGCGGGGGCCGTCTCAAGGTATGAGGGTGCTGCGCACATCACCATTCTGTAAGGCTTAAGGCGACGAGCGATAAGCTGGCTGTCAGGCAACTCGCCGGTTCTGAAAACGGCATCAAACCTTTCCTCCACTAAATCCACTGTCCGATTGGACAGGCACAGCTCCAGTGAAATTTCCGGGTTCTGCCTGAGATATCCAGGTAACTCTGCCGCCAGTAACTGGCTGCCAAAGGTAATTGGCGCACTAATCCTGAGATTCCCTTTAGGCATAGCCCGGGTTTCTGCTATGAGCGCTTCTGCTTCATCAACCTCTGCCAGGATCACGCGGGCGCTTTCGTAGAAAGTTCTTCCGCCATCGGTCAGGCTCTGGCTTCGCGTCGTGCGGCTGATGAGCTGTATTCCCAGGCTCTGCTCAAGCGCGCGCAACTGCTTACCTGTCAGCTGGGAGGACTGCCCCAGCTCATCTGCCGCCGATGAAATCGACCCCGCCTCCACAATCCGGATGAAAGTATGCATGCAGGTCAGCCGATCCATTTGATCCTCTTTGTTTCATGTGTTAGGTATTAACGACAATTTATCACGATATGTTTTTAATGTACTTTCTCTCACCGTTTCCGGCAATAAACCGGTTTTTATTCTGAAAGCATAAAATGAGGTGTCATCATGAAAAACGTATCCCTGTCTTTATTAATGGCGGCCACAATGAGCTGCTCGGCAATGGCCGCAACCCCGGGTGATTCATCCAAAAAACCAACGGTTGTTCTGGTACACGGTGCTTTTGCGGACGGTTCTGCATGGAATAAGGTTATTCCCCTGCTTGAGGCTCAAGGGCTTGATGTGGTTGCCGTTCAGGATCCGCTCACCACGCTTTCTGATGATGTCGCTACAACACGTCGTGCGCTGGCGCAGGTTAAAGGCCCGATTGTTTTAGTCGGCCATTCATATGGCGGCGCGGTGATTACTGAAGCTGGCGCAAACAATGAAAACGTTAAGGCTCTGGTCTACGTAGCGGCATTCGCGCCATCGGTGGGAGAAACCGTCAGCGATTTAACCAAAAATTACCCAACTTCTTCTGGCTTCAGCCACATTGATGCCGACGAAGCTGGCTTTCTGAAGCTGAGCCGTGAGGGGGTTGCAAAGCATCTGGCTCAGGATGTATCGGCTGAACAGGCAGCACTGATGTACGCGACGCAGAAACCTACCAACGGGGCAGTATTCGGCGAGAAAATCACTGATGCCGCCTGGGTTAACAAGCCATCGTGGTATATCGTTAGCATGCAGGATCACATGCTGAATACCGATCTGCAGAAGGCTATGGCAACCAAAATCCATGCGAACGTGACCACTCTTAACGCCAGCCATGCGCCGCATATTTCACAGCCGGATGCGGTGGCAAACGTCATTCTGCTTGCGGTCAATGCTGTAAAATAATCCGGTGAGTTAGTTGGCAAGCAACCCTGTCATCGATGAACATCAGGAAGCTGCGAAAGCAGCTTCCTTCATTCCTGACCAGCCGGAAATCACTGTTCTGAACCTTTCATAAGGTCTGTTTTTCGCTCAAAGCGACCTCAACCTCTCATGATTCTGGCCGCTAAGTGTCAGAAGCGGACGTCTACAGCCAACCCAAGGCTATCTCGTGCTCATCGCAAGTTTAGCCGCGAAGCATAAAAATAAGCCCCCAGTTGTTCTGTCCATCACCTGGACAACGCGACTTTTCTTCAATACAGCTGACGCAAAATGCGTGGATAAAATGAGTGTGACCGACCATATAGTCCCGATCGTTACGTGGATGCTGACCAGGATAAAAGTCCATATTAAAGGAGAGTGACCGGCAGGTATGAACTGTGGCAAAAAAGAGACATAGAAAATGCCCATTTTGGGATTGAGCACATTCCCCAGCATTCCTCTGATAAACCAGTTCCCCTGAGAACCGTT
>NZ_CP024770.1:300000-416099 GCF_011395035.1 Pantoea cypripedii | reverse complement strand
CAACCGCTGATCGATGTAAGGCATGAAGGGTTTAAGTTTCTTCATAGGCTGGCGGTCTGGCCTTGCCGGTTTACTTTGTTGTTTAAGGTGACGTCTGACCGTGCGTTCAGAACATCCGACGTGATGAGCGATGTCGATAATATGTGCGCCATGAATGCGCATCTGCTTTATCATGAGATGGTCCCCTCTGCTTAACATGCGGTTTCTCCGGATGGTGTAGGAACCTTAAGAGAAACCCATGTTGGGTGGAGTGGACAAAATTCATGCTGATTTTAGGACTTATATCAGTCGCGCCGACAGCAAGGGATTCCGGGGCGCAATGGCAGTTCGGGTGCATAAGGCAACGAGCCATTTCAGGTCCCATCCCATCAATACCTTGATAATACAGTTCACAGTAATCAGTTACCCAGAAGAGGGATTACAGACCTTCTTTACCTCAGTTTGTTAAGTTTTTTAATGGATCATGTAAAGATTATTAATGTAATCGGTGATATTGTGCGCGGTACTCACGGAATGGAGAGACTTAGCGATGTCTGATCACACCCTGCAGGATTGCAATATTACGGTGCCGGATGTTTTTCGCGACCGTACCATGAACCTCTTCACCCTCAGCCATACCAACGCAAATGAGTTTACGTTTGTCATATCACGCGCGACAGCCAGCGCAGATGATACGCTTCAGTCTGTATCGGCCAGGTTGTCAGAAGAACTCGATACCACGCTTGAAGGACTTTCCCTTTTTCACGCACAACTTATAAATCTGGCCGGAAAGCAGGCTCTTGAGCTGTTTTACCGTTTCACTTCCGGTGGCCAGGTTATTTTCCAGAAGCAGCGCGTGGTGCTGACCGGAGATGGCAGAACGGGGAAAAAACTCCTCTGCTTTATAGGGACCTGTCCTGATGCATTCGACGACTATCACAGCCGCATTTATGACAGCATTACAGACAGTATCTCGTTTCCCGCGGAATCCCTCTCAGCCTCAGAAATCACCAGCCAGGTCCCTCCGGACAGCCAGGCGATATTTTTCTCATTTGATCGAGACAGCCGTGAACTGTCTGTTTTCCATGGGATCTCTTCTCTCTATTCCAGTATCAGTCTGACCAGAGCCAGAAACGGTGACTATCTGTTTTTCAGCGTCAATGGGGCAGCGTTGTCGATGGCCCCGCTCAGCACCGGCCCCCGGGATGTACGCTATGCGCTGTGGGAGATGGCCGGAAGCCGCGAAGGTACCGAAATAATGAGTAATGATACCGCACTGGATTACGTAGAAAGGGCTCTCCGCCTGGCACATAAACGTCATCATCACATCAGGGATAATGTCATCGGTGGAGAAACTCTGGAGCCGATGTACAACTCTATCGTTCAGCAGTTGATTTTTCTTCATAAAATAGTTACCGGACAGGAATCCGACAGAGCAAAACTCTGGAAGCTGACGTTTGGTATGTATGCCACGAAAGAATTTGAAGCAACTGATCCTATATTTGAGGATCGCCTGGGGGATGCCTTTTACATAGCATCACAGATAAGGAAAGGATTAAAAGTTAAACTCCCGCATGAGGTAGATCCTGATTTCAACTCAAAACAGGATGAACTAAAAAAATTATACCCTGACGATTTCGACGTCTGAATAAATGGAAAATTTTCCAAGATTTAAGATTTCTACCCTGCTGTGTTTGAAGTTTCACCTGCCTGCACAACGTAGTTTATCAGCGAAACAAACTGCTGCCCTGCCATGGATTTCGTCCACAAAAGAGTGGCCCGATTATCAAGCAGCTCAGCCAGCGGGTCGAATACGGACCAGACGGAATATCAATACCACCGCATGAGCAGTAGCCTGACCGGGATTAATATGCTGGTTTAGTTACCGATACCATAGCCTGATCTTGTATACTGGGAGTGAAACCCTCCCCGCAGTACTTTGGATGACAATTGAAAAGAGAACTGCTAATGAGATGGAACTTAGTTTCTCATTCCAGTTTTACCGCTTTCCCAGGAATGCAAATTACATGTACGCCTTATAAGGGATGCCGGGGAGCAATGGCAATCCGGGTGCATCAGGTAACGAGTCATTTCAGGTCCCCTCTCCTCCAATCAATACTTTGATGATACCCCCTGCATCGAGTCTTCCTGCAATATCCATTCTGCGATTCATCAGTTAAGTTTCCGAAGGTGCAACTTTGGCGTTTTGCTGGTAGCGGTTTTACATTCTCTCTGTACTGCCATCACTCGTTTGAAAACATTCTCTGAAGGAGAGTAAACCGGCACGGAAATAATATTTTGCATTCCGGGGTCTACGGTCTGGCCGAAAAATATTTTCAGCGGGTGATTTCATACTGGAAGATAATAGAAACTGTGCCTATATCAGCACAGGTGGAACGATGCCTAAAAGGGTAAAAGCAACGGAGAAAGAATGAGAAGGTACTCGCCGAAAAACGGTTATACATAAGAAAGTTCAGGAATTTGGCAACGTGATCATATACGTTTAAGTGAACATCTCCGTATTTAGTTTTTTATCTTTGAATTGCTAAGACCCTGTGCAGCACGCACATCGCTCTGGAGGTAACAGTTAGCTCAGGAAGTTAGGGGAAGAACATGGTTAAAGGGTACTGAAGATTTCAGAAGTGATTTTTAGGAATTTTACCCCGAAGAGCTAGTTTATATCACTAAAACGTAATGTTAGTGTAAGCGCTATACAATATGACATTACCTATTTTCAATTGCTAAGAGACTTACTCATGGAAAACAAAAGAATTGACTATATACATAGCATTAGAGGAATAGCTATATTTTTCATTGTTGCTACTCATTGCAATTTATTCATAGAAAGCGACAGTTTTCTTGGTAAGATCTGGTCGGAGATCCTTCGAGAGTGGACCTCGGTGTTCTTACTTATTTCTGGATTTCTTTTTCAGCATCTACTACCAAGATATGAAGCAAAAAAGTTCTACCTAAATAAATTCAAAAATGTCATCGCTCCATACATCATAATATCAATACCTGCAATCGCTCTATATATGAGTGGAATCAAAAAAGATCACAACTGGGTAGATATTGATAGCCTAATGCAACACTCATGGATATACATAATAGCATTCTTTTACTCCACCGGGGCTCATCTTGGACCATTATGGTTCATACCAATGCTATCACTTATTTTCCTTTCATCCGGGTTTCTTCATTTTTTAGGTAAGGATAAGAAAAGAATATCCTATGCAGCATTATGTAGTGTTATTGTGATTCTTTTAACCTCAAGACCTGCTGGAGATTCCAATCCAATAGTTTCATATATACACTTCCTTCCCGTATATATATTCGGGATGTTCATATATGACAACAGAGAGTTACTTATAAATAAAAGAGCGCTTCCTTTAATACTCCTCGGAGCATTAGCTTCCTTCATTTTAAGAATATATACAGATATCAACCCAAACCTAACTATAATAGCAAAAATATTTGTTTTTTTAGCCCTGTGCACTTTTTTTATTAATTCAAAGAAGAATAAGGTAATGGTGCTACTCTCCTGGTTTGCTAATGCCAGCTTCGCAATATATTTCATCCATGGTTATTTTGTTGGATTTATAAGAATGAAACTTCAAACTATCACATCGTTCATTTCGGGGTCAGGAAGCGTTACAGGGGTTGTTTTAGATATATTGTTAGCCTTTTCGATCATCACATTAATTACAGCAGTGATATATGCATTTAGAAAGTCAAAAATTAACACAAGAATTATCTTTGGCTCTTGATGTAAAAACATTCATCCGGAAACACGGACCAACACCTGGTAAAATGAAGCATTGCCTCAGATAAAACGTGGCGATGCAGAACATTTATTCAGGGGGATATTAAATATCGTGACAAATATATTTGTCACCGTTTTTTAGCATGGTTAAATAGGTGAGCATGAAAAAGTCTTTTTTCTCTAAGATGATTGTTATGACAAAAAAACTGATTGTTAGGATTCAGATAAATGGAGGTATATGGAAACGTTAGACTGTCACGGAGGAGTATTATGGACTTCAGGGAATATGCCGAGAAATTGAAAATTTTAAACATCATGAAGGCGGGAGCGAGTTGAAGATTCTTGGAGTAGATTGAAAGTTGCTAATCCCGTTACAAACAAGTTCTATAAGCAGCGTGTTTTCATAAGCATTAATAATTTATTACGATAGATAATCACCAAGATAGAAATTACGACTTTGGCGTTTTGTGTCACGCCAAAGTCGTTCTCACCAGAAAAATTGATTCATAAGAATATCGAGATTTTGATACAAAAAATTCATATCTGAAGCATGATGTTATTCCATGAAGAACACACTTACTGATTTAATAGTTATCATTTAGATGGAAATATAAATATTTTATCTGTGAAAAAAGAACATTGGGAAACAAAAAATGTACTTTTTGTCATCCAGTTACTGAGATAGATTCCGATCTGAAATAGATGTGGAAGTGCCATTTTTTACTTCATCGCTAAATAACAATGCATCAGAGAAAATTTTCCCTTTGAACTCTTCTGAATATTTAGCTATGCCGTTAAACTGAATATCATTTCCACCATTGTGAACATTTATAGTATGAAGACTCGAACTCAAATCAGAACATAAAAAATGAAGGTTATTATTTCTGATTCTCTTCGCTTTAAATCCATTTATAGTAGTAATATACTTTAACCAGAGATCATCTGCATCGGGACATATTGAGAGAAAATCGTCTTTAGTTGACTGTAAACCATTTAGAGAGCCAACAGGATAGTATACACCACTGGTACCAGTTGGCAGGAATGAATAGGTTGGCTTGGGTGAAGTTAACCTATCACTATATTTAAACCAAAGGTTATAATCAAAGATGATGTCGTCAGCGCCCCTTAATATATGATGTCCTCTAAATGCAAGAATGCATCCCGGTTCGTTCTTAGCAGATTGTAATATTTCCGACAACCACCAGTGAGGATACAGAATGTCATCATCTATTGTAATGATAGGGAATTTTATATTTTCATCACTCACATAAAAAGCTTTTTTATAACTCTTAATATTGTCTTGTACCCTAATGATCCTGACTCCACGCATCATCAAAGTCTCAAGATTTTTAGGAAGACCTCCAAAAAGATCGATATCAACTTCAGATAATGTCACAACTATCTGGTAGTCTCCATCATAATCCTGTTTCATTAAAGATTCCAAAGTTAGATATAGTATATCAAACCTCTTGTTATATGAGGTCACACTGATTATTGGACCATTTTCTTTGGAAACCACCCTCTTGCATCGTTTATTTTGTCTTCGTAAGTATGCTTTAAACAATAATGTCGCCACCACAGAGTATAATTTCCTGAACACCCTACGAGTAAAAGTCATGAATATCATCAGAGTCATCTCAAAAAAAATAGATGTTACGGATTAATGTAATACCTGCCTGAGAATAGCACATTACAACCAAACATTGCTCTGAATCATTATTCAGGAAATAGCAGTGTTAATCTTTACTGCATGCTTTGCAAATGTGCCTCAGGAAAGGACATTAATTAGTGCGTTGCATTAAGCCTTCCAATTAATGGTCGGCTTATTGCTTTTGAAAATTTTATGCATTGTTCAAACAGAATAATGAGCCAAATGCAACATAAGGCTCATGCCGCCAAGACATCACTTTTCAAAAATCCATTCAGAGTGAGGTAGAAAAGATTTCTTCTTTTATCAAAAAAGGAGTATGTAAGCTGCGATTTATATTCTTTCAACTTCTTCATGGTAATAAATAATGAGTGGCAAATTCTTTCATCATCCCAACCACGCAGAATAAGGAGGAACACTCGCATTCTGGCACTATCATCTTTTTCTTTGAACGGTTTTACTTTCTTAAAAACCTTCTCCCCGTTAAAGAAGTCAAAAACATCAAGACTACGTACATCAAGAGCAAAAAATGAAACATCACAGATTGACTGGAGAATAAAAACCTCCAACTCATTATTAAAGAGCAAAACAATGTTTCTCGATCGGGAGTTGACCTCACCCCGACTCAACGCCAATAAGAAATGATGAATATCATATACAAAATAGTTCATCTTATTGTACGGCATTTGAAGAGATAAATTCTCTATCGCATATTCGATGAATTTATTTTGCAACTGCGTGATAAGTCTGTCGCTTTTTATCACATTAGCTCCATAGAATAAGTTAGAGGAAATTAATAAGCGCCGTCGCGTTTAAGCACTACGCTAACCGTTTTAAATAAAATCGCAATGTCATTCCACAGTGACCAGTTTTTTACATACCAGGAATCGAAGTAAACACGGGTTTCATAATCAACATCGTTACGACCGCTGACCTGCCACAATCCCGTCATGCCTGGTTTCGCCATCAGGTAATAATCGACATCACCAGCGTAACGACTCAGTTCATCTTCGATAACAGGACGCGGCCCTACCAGACTCATATCACCACGTACCACATTCCACAGCTGTGGCAATTCATCCAGACTGGTTTTACGGATAAAGTGACCAACTTTGGTAATACGGGGATCGTTCTTCAGTTTGAAATCTTTATCCCACTCAGCTCGTGCCACCGGATCGGTACGCAGTACCTCTTCCAGCACTTCTTTGGAGTTGATAACCATTGAGCGGAATTTGAGACACTTAAACTTGCGACCATTGAGACCAACACGTTCATGACCGTAAATCGGGTTACCACCATCACGGCTGACGAGATAGCCAAGAATCAACAGAGCTGGGGACAGCGCGATGATAATGCTAAGCGCCCCAACAATATCAAACGCACGCTTCAGGAAGCGCGAGGTGCGTTTCGCAAGATTGTTGTTAACACGTAAAATCATCACTTCATGGCTGAAGATATAAGCCATATCGGTGCCATAGAGCGGCACACCACGTAATGTGGGAATAACAGAAACCGAACGGCAATTACGACGTGCCAAAGTTTTGAGCCAGTTATCGCGATACTGACTTTGTTCAGACTCGACCGCGACAATAAACTGAGTTTCCGGGTTAGTCAGTAACCAAAGATCCTGTTCATTACGTAATACTGGAATACCGGCGATGCTTGCTTGCGGGCATTTACCGTCAACATCATAATAAGCAACAACATCATATCCCATCACTTCTTCGCTTTGCAGAGCCTTCCAGGCCTCCTGGGCGTTCTTACTGCTGCCAATGATGACAGTCTGTTTTTTCCACATTCCAAAATGGTTCAGCAAGCGACGAGCAATGGCTCGCCCAATAGGAATCACGATTAAAGCCAGCAACCAGGTAAGAGCCCAGACAAAACGCGACATCTGCCACTGTGACAACGCAGTAATAGCCAGATCGATAACAGAGAAAATAAGAACAGTACGGATAATTTCCTTAAGTTCGAACCAGAATGGTTTGCGATAGGTAAAGTGACGCAGGCGAACCCAGAACCAACCAACACAAATAACTGAAAGACAAATATGTGTAATAATTTTTAAATTGAGATCTTTAGCAGAAATATCGGCAAGCGGTGAGTGTGAAAATGATTCAATAAGTGCCAGTGCTACAAATAGTGCGGCATTGAAAAAAATCAAATCCGAGAAAGCCAAAGAAATCTTGGTTAGCAGATTTTTATAGGTAAAGTCTGAGGTGATGTGTATACGCTGCTGAAGTGTATTCATATGAATAAACCTGTTCAATAAAACCGTTAATGATTATTAATATATGATTAATGTACCGAGAGAATGATATCCATCATTCCTACGCAGCTACTAGTTATATCTTTCCTAATTTGAGCCTTAACTTATCGAACATAAACCTACGAGAACTCCTGGACATAGACAACAGACATAAAAAATAAAATGAAAAGTTAAAAATACAAATTCCTGTCAGAGTTAGCACACCACTTATATCCGAATCTGGATATAAGCGATCAATGCCCTGCATCAAAGCTAGCATGCCAATAACTGCAAAGATAATAGGCATCAGCTTAACAACAAGCGATCCGACCCCACCACCAATAATTTTCATAAGAAAATACATGGAGGGAATAAAACTTATCACATTTGCAATAAAATAGAATTTTGAAAAAGTTATGATATCGAAGTGTACGCCAATCAAAAAAGAACTTACCTGTATGGCAGCAGAAAACAAACCGAGTCGCATCAGCATATCTGTTCTTCCTTTCGCCATAAAAACAGCCCCTGATGTGCTCATTATGGATTGCACGATAGCTGTGGGTGATAACCACTTTAGTATCTCAGCTGTTTTAATCCATTCATTACCAAAGATAACCTTAATCAAAGGAAAGCTGTAGTGGCCTATGATTATCATTAATGGCGCACTAAACATCAGAATAAAAAAAACAGAGTTGAGATATGCTTTCTCAATTTGTTTATTTTCGTCCTGAAACATACTTAGGATTGGATAAAGTGATCTCGTTACTACAAATGTTAAACTTTGCAAAGGAAACAACATTATTCTATATGCTAAATTATACTGACCTAAAATCGTTGAGGACATATACTTCCCAACAATAAAACTATCTGCATTTCTGGAAAAGTAGTTAACGAGGCTAAATAATGATAGGTTTGTACTAAATGAAAATATTTCCTTGATATCACTTAACCTAATAAATTTATCAAATGTTGGTCGCCAGTTCGATACAATCCATAACTGTACTACTGATATAAGACTCAAAGTTATCGCTTGAGCAACCAAACTATATACTCCAAACCCATAATTGGCCATTGCAAGTGCTATTACCATAGATGTAAGTGCAGCAGTCACTTCAATACGTGACACTGTCTTAAATTTCGAACTACGCTCTAATAAAGCGAGATGTGTAGCAGCTAAGCCAGATAGTGGAAATGAAATGCCTAGTAAAATCAAAATAGAAAATAGTTCTGGTTGCTCATATAGTGCCGCCAGAGGCTTGGCTATTAAAATAATAACCATATAGAGAAGAACGCCAATCATAGAATTAAGCCAGAAGATTGAATTGACCAATCCATTGTTCAGTTTTTTCTTCTGTATAATAGCCGCAGATGTACCTAAATCCCGGAGCAGCATGCCAAGGTTTATAACTACTACTGCCATGGCCATCAACCCGTACTGTGACGGCAGAATTAGCTTTGTAATGTAGATAAGATTTACGGCTTGAGTAATCATCTTGATAAATTGAGAAAAAGCATTCCATTTCGCATTCGAAAACCAATTCATTGATATATCACTCTATTTAGCGATTCGTCGAGGTTTGTTATTGTTAAAACAGAAAAGCTTTTATTTATGCACAACCTGATATTCCATGAATTGCGTAAAATCACGATGGGATCATTACCCAGCCCAATACGAATTTAAGAGGGAACATTTAAACCCACTATCGTTGCACTATTTATTTCAGAGAGAATAAGTATTTTCCATTGAATGCTTAAGGACGCCGACAATTTGTATAGTAGTAGAAATCGCCCTCATCTTTAACAATCTTACTCGTTCAGTTAATCCATTATTCACACCATAATGCGTAAAATCTCTATCAAACACATCAACATTAATCGAGGACAGCTTATCTACCAGTGAACGATAAACAACCAGCCCGATACCTATAGATTTGAAGCTGTTCTGTTGGTTTACCTTAACGCCATCATTAAATTTTCGGACAGTTTGGTCAATGACTGGATAATGAACTCTTCCATCTTTCTCGGCGACGATGTTTGGCATCTGAAGATCAACATCACCATCCTGATACTTATTTAATTTTTTTATATAACCTTTACTGAGAGTGCTATCATCATCAATGAAGATAAACCGATCAAACTCAACTTTTTCCTTGATGATTCTATTATATACATCACCCAATGAACTCTCGCCAGAGTATTCTCTAATATCGATACTATTAACAAAAAAACCCAATGTATGTATGAAATCCTTATCGAACTCTAAAGCTTTAGGTCCTCTATTTACTATCAATAAGTCTGCCTGTGAATAACCATCAATCATAAGGCAGTTCAGTGTTTGTGAGTTTTTATAGGTTTTTCCATATAAAACCACAATCAGTAGTGTTTTGTACATGGTAATATTTTACCCTTTGGTATTAAATCAGTAGACAGTCAACTCCAACAAGCATCTTTCACATTAAACATCAGAAAGTCACTAATTACGGCGAATGTCTGAAACCGCCAGAATCATACCCTCACCTTTACGTTAATAGGAAAATACACTCTGGCGATATCATTTCTTCCGGTGCCTGCGACACATCATTTAATTTTGGCTACGAGCCTCTTAATTTTCTACTAACTAAGACTCTATATCTCAGTAATAAAATTATCCAGAAAGAAATCCTCTTAATGAATTTAAAAGTTGTAACTCAGGAGTAACTTACTTCTTTACTCAGCTTAAATGCCTTCCATTTACTGTCGATATAGCAATCCAACTCATTGTGGAAACGTTCTGCTGAGAAGCGCATGGCGTTAGCACGGCAGTCGACGGGCAGTATCTCATCACGCACCAGGTCAAACTTCTCTACGGCATCGACAATGGCTTCAGCTGATTGCTCATAGAAGAACAAACCACTGGGACGTTCTTCACCGTAAGGACGAATGGTTTCCAGTGCTCCCCCCTTACCGAAGGCAATCACCGGGGTGCCACATGCCTGAGCCTCAACAGGAGTGATGCCAAAATCTTCCTCAGCCGCAAAGACAAACGCTTTGGCGCGCTGCATATGGTCTTGCATCACATCATTAGGTTGATAGCCAAGGATCTCTACATTCGGCGTCGCCTTCGATTTGATTTTTGCCATTTCAGAACCATCCCCGATCACCACCAGTTTCTTATCAGGCATGCGGCTGAAGGCTTCAACAATCAGATCGATGCGCTTGTAGGGCACCATACGTGATGCAGTGAAGTAGAAATCCTCTTTCTGCTCACGCAAGGTGAAGCGATCAACATCAACAGGCGGATAGATGACATCGGCATCTCTGCCATACACTTTTTTGATACGACGGGCAATAAAGTGGGAGTTAGCGATAAAGTAGTCAACGCCATTGGCGGTGCGGTAATCCCACATACGGATGTTATGCAACATCCAACGTGCCAGCTTACCCTTCAGGCCTTTATCCATTCCAGACTCACGCAAATATTGGTGCTGGAAATCCCAGGCATAGCGGATGGGAGAGTGAACATAGCTGATATGCAACTGATCCGGACCAGTTAACACCCCTTTTGCGACCGCATGGCTGCTGGATAACACAATATCGTGCTTCGTGACATCCAGCTGCTCGATAGCAAGCGGCATTAAAGGCAAATATGTTTGATATTTCTTTTTAGCACCCGGCAGACGTTGAATAAATGAGGTTGTCGCTTTCTTATCATGAAAAAGATGACGAGAGTCATCGGATAAGAAATCCACTACCGAATAAATTTCCGATGCAGGGAACAGTTCAATAAATTCAGCGATCACTCTCTCTGCCCCGGCGAATCCCACTAACCAGTCGGCAACAATTCCTACACTTAAATTTCGTGACATTATTAAACCCTCTCTAGCCCTGCACGAGACGAAAGAACCATGTAATTACGGCATCTTCGTCGTTATTACTCTATTAAATCTGTATGGGGGAAATGACTTTAAGCCAAACTAATACACTTCGAAATCATAACTGAATGGATTTACAAGATTCCCTGGCATTACTAATAACCTGGTCATATTTAAAAACCAGCAAAGCATCAAAAAATGAATTATAAAAGTGAGAAAATATCACTCATAATTATGATTAGAATATTGACTCACTTTATAAGTTAAAAAGTCATCTTTTTGTTATTAATTACGGAGAATAGCAAGAATATTTTCTGTGTGTTGTTGCATCAATGCGACATCAGCACGCGATTCCACATTCAGACGCACAACCGGTTCTGTATTGGAACTGCGCAAATTAAAACGCCACTCTGAGAATTCCAGGCTGATACCATCAGTACGATCCAGAGTTAATGCACTTTCTTCATAGTGCTGCAAAACACGCTCAATTGCCTGCTGCGGTTGTTCCAGTACGCTGTTGATTTCGCCAGATGCCGGATAAGCCTCCATGCGATCATTCACCAGCTGACGCAGTGATTGCCCTTTAACCTGAAGCAGCTCAGCCACCAACAGCCATGGGATCATGCCGCTATCACAGTAGGCAAAATCACGGAAATAATGGTGTGCACTCATTTCGCCACCGTACACCGCATCTTCCTGGCGCATGCGCTCTTTGATAAAAGCATGACCAGTTTTAGACATCACCGGCACACCGCCAGCGCGGCTGACAACATCAATAGTGTTCCAGCTCAGACGCGGATCGTGGATGATGCGCGCGCCAGGATCCTTTTCCAGGAAGGCTTCAGCCAGCAGGCCAACAATGTAATACCCTTCAATGAAGTTCCCTTCGCTATCAAACAGGAAGCAACGGTCAAAATCTCCATCAAACGCGATACCCATATCAGCCCGAGAAGCAACTACGGCATCGGTAGTATCCTGACGGCACTCCGGCAACAGGGGATTAGGAATACCATTGGGGAAATTACCATCTGGCTGGTGATGAACTTTGATAAATTCGATGGCAATACCCGCTTGTTTGAAACGAGCCTCAATGGCATCAACAACATGGCCTGCAGCACCGTTGCCGGAGTTGAGCACTAACTTCATCGGCTTAGTGAAGTTATCCAGATTAATGTAGCTGAATAGCTTATCAACATAGGCATCCAGTACCGAAATGGTGGTATAGGAACCTGTTTTTTCCGGGTCTACCGGCGGGAAATCGTTGCCTTCCGCCAGGCGTTGAATATCACGCAAGCCGGTATCACCACTGATAGGTCTTGAACCTTCGCGCACCAGTTTCATGCCATTATAATCTAATGGGTTATGGCTGGCTGTTACCTCAATACCGCCATCAACATTCAAATAAGATGTCGCAAAATAGATCTCTTCAGTACCAGACAAACCAATATCGATGACATCAGTACCTGCATCCTGAAGGCCTTTGGCTAAAGCGAGTTTTAATCCTTCACTGGTCAATCGTACATCACCGCCTACGACCATTTTTTTTGGTTTTAAATACTCCCCGTAAGCACGACCAATGCGATAAGCGATATCTTCATTTAATTCTTCGCCTAACTTCCCTCGAATATCATAAGCTTTAAAGCAAGTTAATTTGTCGGACATTTTACTTCTCCGAATACATCCCGTAATGGTCTTTTATACGAATTATGTCGTCATCACCCAGATAGGAACCTGACTGAATCTCCAGTAATTCGAGAGGAATTCTCCCAGGGTTTTCCAACATATGTTGGGAACCTATTGGTATGAAGGTTGACTGGTTCTCTGTTAGCAATTGAATGTCACCATTTAACGTAACCTGTGCAGTACCAGATAATACTACCCAATGTTCTGCACGATGATGATGCATTTGAAGAGAGAATTTACCCCCCGGCTTTACTGTTACCTTATTAATATGATATCGAGGTTTATTGACAATTAGATCACTTCTTCCCCATGGGCTGTATGATTCCCGATGAACTCGATACTCACGTCGAAAATTGCTCTTCAAATGCTCGACAACTTTCTTAACATCCTGAACTTTAGATTTATCAATAATTAAGAGTGCATCCTTGGTACTAACAACCACAAGATTCTGTATACCAATAGCAGCAGTGAATTGCTCTTCAGTATTGATATAGCAATTCGTAGAGTTATGAGTGAATACATCCCCATTCACTACATTACCTTCTTCATCTTTTTCATTAACCTCCCAAAGAGCGGACCATGACCCCACATCATTCCAACCCGCATCAAGAGGGACAACTACAGCGGCAGATGTATTCTCCATTACAGCATAATCAATGGATTCATCCGGGCATCCCAGGAAAGCATCTTTATCAACACGAATAAAGTCCTGTAATGAATCGGGCGACTGACCGGCCATAGCTTTTTGGCAAGCAGATAAAATATCAGGGCGATGAATCCCCAACTCCTCAAGATAGCGCTTAGCTCGAAATAGAAACATCCCGCTATTCCAGTAATATTCACCACTATCTAGATAGGTTTGCGCAGTTTCTGCATTGGGCTTTTCAACAAATCTTTTAACATTGTAAGCACCAGAGAAATCATCATCTAAGTGTTTCCCTCGTTGGATATAACCATAACCCGTTTCTGGACCAGAGGCTACAATTCCAAAAGTGACGAGCTTTCCATCTTCCGCATGTGGAACAGCTTTTCTTATTGCGCTGTGAAATGCTGATGTATCATCAATTACATGATCTGCTGCAAGAACCAGTAAAAGAGGGTCGTCATTATTAGTTGCAGTAGCTCTCAATGCGGCCAGCGCAATAGCAGGTGCAGTATTTCGTCCAGCAGGTTCAAGAATGATGTTTCTCGATAACTTATCAATCTGTCGCAATTGCTCAGCAACTAAAAAACGGTGTTGTTCATTGCAGATGACTAAAGGTTCTCTAACCTCTAAACCTTGCAATCTATTGACTGTTACTTGCAGCATTGAAAAATCACTATTAAGGTTCAAGAACTGCTTTGGATATAACTCTCTAGATAGAGGCCACAAACGACTTCCAGTGCCTCCGGCAATGATGATGGGAAATATCATAAATGATCACCTAAAAAATTTTCAATAAAAGTGAATTTATAAAATACAAAAATATTAATTGCACTGTAAATTGCCAATCATATTTGCCGCTGGTTTCTTCCTCAAATTATCATAGAGTATTCCAAACCCGTCTTCTGTTTCATTCGAAAAGGATTTTGAATCATTAAATTTATAAACAAACACTCCTGCGTACCCTGCTTTTCTTGCATCACATAATGATTCATTAAGTAGTTTTGACTGTGACAAAAGAGAAACACTGAACGGTGAAATTGATGTACTCCATCCTATTTCTGTGATGAAAACTTGTTTGCTTTTAAAATACGGATTTTCTTTGACCAGGTTGTATGCATATCGAATTTGCCTAAGATAATACGAATATTGGTCAAAAGGATATTTACGATATGTTGTGTAAGGATGAACAGCTATTGCGTCAGTAAAATTTGCCATATCCGGCGTTAAATAATCTCGTAAATAATCACCTCTATTTTCAATTCCAATTGCCTTATTAAAAGCTGCGGAAGAAAAAGAACCAGTTATTACTATTGATTGTGGAGCGTTAGATTTTATTACAGGGTAAGCAGATCTGACAATATTTTTATACTCGTCAACTGTTCCCGGTGTTGTGTTTCCAACCTTTCCGTTCCATTCATTCCAGACTTGATAATACTTTATTTTTTCACGATAGTGCGAAGTTAAAAAGTTTATGTAATTTACAAACCCTGATATTGCTTCTTTACTGCGTGGCTTATCACCATGATCATAAAATTGGTTACCATAGTCTAATATGCATAACACATTCAAACCAATAGAATTTGCATAATCAACAAAGTAATCCCAATTATCAGGAATCACTAACTGCCCTTTTGTTTTCTCAACAATTTTCCAGGGCATATCAACCCTGACGGACTTAATGTTCAGTGATTTAATAATATCAAGATTTTCTTTTATTGCTTCCTTATTAGAATTAAAAACTCTAATATTGACGCCTAGTGTGAATGCTCCAGACGACAATGGTAATAATAATAAAAAAAAATAGATTAGTATCAAAAACCTCTTAATAAACATCATTCAGCACCTTATATAAAGCGTTGAAAGCTAAACCACTTCATAATTTGACTTACTACTTCCAGTTATTGAGAAATTCATAGAAATTGCAATGGCTAACACTATCATTTGATGTGGATCACCTATCAAACCGAAATTCTCACCAAACCCATGCAAAAACAACCAGCCAGAGACCATTAGCAAAGTTGTTCCTGCCCTTTTTATGTGATGAAGCGGTGAACTGATAGATTTGAAAGCACTTTTGATAACAAGATAAATAAAAAGAAGACCGAAAAAGGCTGAAAAGATTCCAGACTTAGCCCACATATACATAATTGTATTATGGGGAGGGTATAGTACGGTCGCTATTTTAGCATAGCCAGCCATCCACCCTCCATATCCTAAACCTAATATTGGACTAGCAATAAAAGAATTAACACCATAACTCCAAATCTCCATCCTACTGTCTGTTGTATCAGCGGTGGATGTTAGAAAAGTATTATTAATGTCGACATTGAATATAGAAAAATATAACAACAGCGCAAGAATAGGAATGGCTCCAAACACAAGAAGAGACATCCTTTTTTTGCTAGAGGAATTCACTATATAAATAAACCCTGGTATTAATATGGCAAAAATTGCTGACGCTTTTGAACCTGAAAAAAACACAGAGAACCATAACACAAATGAAATTGCATATAACAATTTGTCATTCTTTAACTTTGCTACATTGTACGAAAGAAATGAGCTAATTCCGACATAGCATGCAGCAATGTTGGCATTAATGAAAAGGAGGCCTCCCGATTTCTCAGGATCATAGAAGTTATTTCTAGCGCCCTCCAGGACCAAAGAGTCCAGCACATTCTGGCCCAATAAATATCGCATTGGAGGAGACAACACGAGTGATAATTTCATCTCCGGCAAAAGTCTAAATATGATGATTGTTACTGCTTCGAAACATACTAAAATTAGAAAGCATTTAATGATTTTCAACAATGAGTCAGGCGATTTTTTATGAAGACTGTATATGCCGGAAATTAGAAACCAAAAGCTAAGCATATAACAAATATCTCTAAATCCCTCAGAAACTTTTATAGACCAAAGCAGGCTTATAATTTGAGTCATAAGGATTAATACAGAGACAGCAAATAATTTCTTTCTAAAAAAGAATTTAATATTTTCAACTAAAGACGGAAATAGAAATAGTGACACAACAAAACTTAATGGGACATCAGTGCCTCCAGGAATAATAAATAGAAGTGGAACAGATGTTACTAATGACAGGAACACAAAAAATTTTAAGTACATACTGTTACCATTACAGACTAAAAGTAAGCATTTAAATGATATTATGGGAATGAGAATGTACTATGGTGTTCATCCCATGATGAATAGAGCAAGAGTACGTCTGCAATAACTAATGACAGGGATCAATCGATTAATTTAAGCATCTTATCCATTCTGGATTCGTATGTATATTGTTGGGCCAAATCCAACCTTGTATTCAAGTCCGCAACATCACCAGCCAACACCTGATCAACACAGTCTATAAACTCTTCCGGATTCCTGCCAATCTTAACTACATTACTGAATTCCTGAATAGCTTTTAAATTAACACTTACTACAGGTTTTCCCGCAGCTAGATATTCAAAAAATTTCATCGGAAACATATTATCTGTATATTCATTAATATGATTAGGCAATAATGCCACATCAAAATACTTTAAATAGACAGGAAGTATAGAGTAATCTTTAGGACCGATAAGATGTATATTATTATGCTTCGTTAACGTATTGATATTAGTAGATGGATCTCCCTCTCCAACCAGACCAATGATCACGATATTATAACCTGGCCTTGTTTCGGCCAATTTACTTAGCAACGAAAAGTCTATTTTATAGCTGCTTACTGCGCCAATAAAACCCAGAACAGGTCCTTCAAGATTTACTAACTCGACTGGTTTGTCAAACTTCTCCACTATCGCTCTGTTAAAATGCGAGAAATCGGCCACATTAGAAAAATAATATATATTATCATTCCATTGAACGCGATTTTCTTTCAACTTAGGAGCTGTAACAAAGACAATATCAGATTTAGATAAGAGAACCCTTTCCTCTCGCTCAAGTATTTCGATTGGCATTCCAGGCTGGGCTTTAATTTCATCAACGCAGTGGTAAATTGTCTTGGTAAAATCGGATGGTTCTATATATTCAGTGCTTAGCGGATTATAAGTCCACAACCAAGGTCGTTTGAAACCATAAATTTTCGACCAAACAGTCAAGAAGAACTTAAAATAGAGTCTATTGAATTTCCTGACAAAGCTATATTGATTCCAAGGTAATGTTATAGGAGACCATACCCAAATGTTTTTTTGTACTTTTTTTGGTGGTCTCAATGCCTTAAACAAGCGTCTAAAAATCCTACTGAGATCTTTTTTATTCATGCTTGGTTTTCTAAGACCCAGTGAATCAATATAAAATACTTTGTATCCCCTTCTTGCAAACTCAACAGCAACATGTTGCTTATTCGTCCAAAATGGATTATCCCAATCGGCTGTAGAAAGAAGCACAATTTCATTATTTTCGTTTATTGAGCTCATGATAGTTCCTTTAATAGTTTTACGGGATTCCCAGCATAGACTGAATTACCATTTAGTATTCCACGCACTACCGCATTCGCACCAATAACAGTATGCCTCCCAATGATTGTTCCTTTAGTAAGCACCGAGCCAGCTCCTATCCAGACATCTTCACCAATTACTACTTTTTTCTTCTTATAACCCTGATTTCTTATAAGGATATCTCTATCTTCAAAGAAATGATCAGAATCGTATAGGCATACATTTGGGCCAAACATGCAATCGTCGCCAATCACAATACTCTCATGGCAAACGATCTGATTGTTCTCATTAAAGAAAACTCCATTACCAATTTCAAGCACCCCTGATGAACAATGAATTGTTGTGTTCCTTGAAATAAAAACTCTATCTTTTTCTGATTTTATTATTATCCTACCATTGCCTGATATTGCTATTTTTACAGATGAAGATATGTATACTTTAAATGGGTTTATTTCGATATTACTTCCATATTTTATTTTATATAAAATGGCTCTAATGAATGCAAATAAAAACCTAAACTTTAATTTTTTGATCATGTTTTGCCTTTCTTTTTATTAGCGGATATAAACTCCCTCTTAATTGAGGAAATAATAAAGCATATAAAGACCAGAACAAAAGAAAAATAACACCATTTAGAAACAATGAAACTAAATTATTAAATATAAAAAAACTAAAGTCTGAAATAAACAAATATAGAACGCAGCCTAAAATTACGATAATGAACGTTTTAGATGTCTCTCTATATATATCCAAAACATAAATACTGCAAATGAACATTAAGCAACCATAAATTGAATAGCCATACCCTAATGTTGCCTCTGAATAATAAGTATGAAAAATCAAATTAAAACATACATTTCCTGCTAGTGAAATAGCCATAATTATCATAACAGCTGAATTTTTCAACTTCGCATTCAGAGCCTTAATCAATACATAACCAATTACGTTAGCCCACAAACCAAAAGACATTCCCTGGAGGATATTTGATGTCGCTATAATTGATGATTGGTCAAATTTACCTCTTTCAAATAAAACAGACACAATTGATTCCGAGTGCATGTACGAAAACACTGAAAATGGTAGTGCAAAGATCAATAAGAGATTAACGCCGTTAATTAGTCTTTTCTTAATCTCTAATTCTGACATCCCTCCCCATGTTGCGAGGCCAGCAAGTGCTACTGGTGTAGACACTACAAGGATTAAAGTTTCAGTGATGAACTTTGCATAATCGAGAGCTGATATTGCGGTAATACTAACTAATGTAGCAACAGCCCTTTCCACTGCAATATTTCCCTGACTCATTATTGGAAGTAAGATCAATGGTCTGAGAGTTTTCCAAAAGTAACGTATCACTGATATAAGAATATCTCGATCAATATGCTTAGGAAAGTCCAACAAGTTTTTCTTTAATCCTCTGATTAAAACCCATAAGAAAAAATAAATATAACTTGCTGTAAACCCCCAAGCTAAATAAATCGGATTTTTTAAGTAGTAAGAAATCACTGCACCTATTAGCATTCCGACATTTTGTACAGATGGCCGAACTGACATTGGAAAGAAGTCATCATGAGCCATTTCCACATAATTAATTAGAGCAGAGCTAAGGTACAATGGAATACCAAAACTCATAACAATAAGCATATCCCTTGATAGTTTCCTTGTCGCAGGATCTAATCCAGGGGCAATTAATTCTAACCACGGCTCAACGAAAAGGATTGCGCCAAGGGTTAGAAGTGACGAAAAAAACAAAAATAGAAATTGCATTGACCAAAAGAACAGATGGGCTTTTTCTCTGTTTTCATTGAAAAATATTTTATATAAAGGAATGAAGGCTGTGAGACTATCACTTACCAAAAAGTTTACCGGAACCAATGTTCCTGTTTGAGCCACTCTATAGGCACCGTTAATATAGCCAGTACCAAATAGAGCGGCGACAATCATTTCCCTTACTAGTCCTAATCCTTTAGATATTAAATTCCCACTAACTAAAGAAATAATGGCTTTTCTCACAAATAAACCCTTTTTATACTAGTTCGATTATTTACTCAGTGCTTATGTATGCAGTGTTATATTAGGGAGTATAATTACAATCTCTCAATAGTGTGGGTGACTTCATTAAGCTATCAAATTGCGATACTGTTCAGCTGCATACGACAATTTATTCTTTTCAGGAATGTAACTCATACGAAGATTTGGTTTCCCTTGCTGGTACAATTTCATGATGGCCTCTGCAGCACCATTCATGTCAGAATATCCTACTTTTCTTAATTTTTCACTTTCGATAAAACTAAGATGTTCCGATGTTACAACCGGTAACCCTGCTCCCATAGCTTCGAGCACATTCAATGGTAACCCTTCTACCCTTTTCGTTAGAAAAATAAAGAGGTCCGCTGCACTCATAGCTTTAGCGATTTCATCTCGACTCATAGAACCAAGAAAAATTACATTTCTCTCAATATTCAATTTATTTACCAAATCACTAAGCCTGGTCTTGTCTGGACCATCCCCACACACAAGGTAATAAGCATCCGCATTTTCTTTTAGCACTCTTGAAAATGCATATATATTATTGTCTACTCCCTTTTGTTCATGTAACCTGGATGCAGACATCACCACTAACGCATTCTCATGTATGTTAAGACTCCTCCTCATGTTCTCTCTATCGAACAAATTCAACTCGAACATCTTTTCATCTATGCCGTTTTCTATTTGAATTATCTTTTCTGCATCTGCTATATATTTCGTCGGTGTACTTTTCAAACTTTCGGTCACTGCCGAACCAATGGAAATTATATAGTCAAACTTCCGATAATATCTCCAATCTTTAAAAAACCACAGGATATTCTTACTGGATGCTAACCATTTTTTAATTGAGTATGTTTTAAGTTTTGAAACGAACTCACCATAAGATGTCCCGTGCGCCTGCATAATGAATTTTGTTTTTTTGAAATGATTTTTGTTTTTTAAAATACTTACAGCAGCAGCACTAATACTAATGACTGATGTGATTTCCTCAGGATTTAATGTATCAAAATATCTTGAAACCTCTCTCCACCAACTACTTGAATACACGCCAGGCTTAGTGTTTTTCAGAAAAATAACATCTAAGTTATCATGTTTGATGTTATGATCCTGTGTGTTACTTTGAGTTGTTACAACTTGTACATTTAACCCTAACCTTGCTAATTCTTTACACAAGTCCCAACAAACCACCTCCATCCCACCAATGTTATGCAATGGCAGAGATCGAGCTACTATGATAACTTTACCTTTATTGCGCATTAAATTAACCCCAGTCATTTAATTCAAGTCATTAGATTTATTTTTTGCATTTCTCTACATAACATTAATACTAATCACTCCTACTCTCTAATTCTCTTGTATGTTTTGGAAAGGGGGAAATTAATAATGCACAATTAACAAGCATTAATAATGTGGAAAATAATCCAGGGCCTATTCCTTAGGCCCTATATTATATTTTAATCTGCTTTTTTATCCGCGTATGTATAGCCATAGTGATTATAGCCGTAGCTATAATAGCTACTTGACCTCCTAACCATCCCATTCAGGATGCAACCTTTTATTTTTATGCCACTCTGTTCAAAATACTTAATACTCACTGCTATTTCTTTCGCAGTATTGACTTCAAAACGTGCTACAAGCAACGAAGTCCCTGCATAGCGGCCAATCACAGCAGCATCCGTTACAGCCAATATCGGAGCTGTGTCAATAACAACAATGTCGTAATTATCTGATGCCCATTCTATTAGTTTTCCAAATCTTTCGTGCATTAATAATTCGACTGGATTTGGTGGAATTTTACCGCGTGAGATATAATCAAAACCCACTTCAGCTACAGTTTTAATGCCTTGTTCAATCGTACAGTTACCAACCAAAATATCAGATAAACCATGGTCGAGATTGCCTTTGAATAACTTATGCGCATATCCTTTACGCAAATCTGCATCTATAAATAATACACGCTGATTCCCTGTCGCTAGAAGTGCTGACATGTTACTGCTGATAAAAGTTTTACCCGCATTTGGACTAGCACTTGAAATCATTAATACATTATTTTTTGCTTCCATCATCGCGAAATGCAAACTTGTACGTAGACCTCGTATTGCCTCGATTGCTAAGTCAGCCGAGTTTTCTTGAGCCAAGAAGAAAATGTTCTCTTTTCCCTTTTTCGAACCATACTTCTTTGTCTTTCCCTTTTTAACCATCCATTCAGACAAGGGAATACTTGCGTATACATTGATACCCAGTTCCTCTAGTTGTTCAGGAGATTCAATACCTCGATGTAAAAGCACTCTTAATAAAACAATACCAACTGACAGCATGCCACCCAATATGATCCCAATGAGGACTACAATAATTTTTTTTGGTTTTACAGGTTTAGGCTGGGTAACCGCAGTATCAATGATTCGAACATTACCGATTGCACTAGACTCTGCAATACTCAGTTCCTGCTGACGATTCAGTAACTGCATATAAATTGCTTGTCCGGACTCAACATCCCTACTCAGCCGTAATACCTCCTGCTGAGTCGCTGGCATTTTCGCAACCCGCTGGTTAAGTTTCCCCTTTTCTTCTTCTAGCGTTTGACGCTTTTCAAGTAGGGCTTTATATGTGGGGTGTGACTTAGTGTAAAGCTGTGAAATTTCAGCTTCGCGAAATGTCAATTCATTTAGTTGATTATCTACATTAACAATTTGGTCAAGGGCGGACTTTGCTTCCAGTGACAGGTCAACAGAATCACTTTGTTTCCGATAGGCATTTAACTTATCTTCTGCAGTATTTAAATCGTTACGAACTTGTGGCAACTGAGTGTTTAGAAACTGGAGGCTCTTAGCATCTTGTGCTGCCTGGCGCGCAATGTTTTGATCCAGATAATTTTCGCTAATGCTACTCAATATCTGCTTAATCAGTATTGGATCATCCCCTGTTAGCGTAAGATTAAGTATGCCTGTATCTTTACCTTGGTCTGCTGCTGTGAATGACTTTTGAAGGTTATCAATAGCTTCTAAATCTGTTAAGTATGTAATTGTGAAACTAGTACCGGGTAGTGCGTCCATTTTATTAATAAGAATTGAAATCCCTTTACTTTCAATCAACTCTCCAACGCTTCCTCTTACGTCTATTCCATTTCCAATTATATGGAAATGATGCCCATCCACCACAGTTAATATGACTTTCGGAACATCACCATCAGTACTCTGCAGATAAAGACGACTGACACTCAAATTACCTTTGGGCTGCCCCATCATGCGTGCCCAGCCACGCCCAAAAATGGGAAAGTATTTTTGCTCAACCTTAGCTTGTAAATTTAGGTCCTGAACTGTCTTTCCTAGTATCATTCTTGACTGTAAGAGAGCTATTTCTGGCGCAGATTCAGGCTGACTATCAGGTAAGATTTGACTAATACTATTTATCAGTGCATTACCCTGTTTTTGTTCAACTTGAATCAATGCATCAGCTTGATATATTGGCGTTGCAAACTGGGCGTATATAATCGCAAGGACAGCAAAAATTGCGGTTACACTAACAATAAGTTTGCGATGATCAAGCAACTCACCAAATAATCTACCCAGATCAACCTCATCCGAGTTTGAACTTTGCGGTTTTATGGACATAACAGATGACATACAATAAATTCCTAATAGTTAGCCGCCTAGTTTAATTGCCCAAGTCTGACAAGCTCGTTCAATTAACTGATATACAAAATCGAATGCTTCCTGGCTCTGTAGATAAGGATCGGGGATTTCTTTCTGCTGCAGCCAGTGTCCAATTAACATGGTCTTCCCACGAGCTTCTGGTGCAATACGAGTTACATATTCAATCTGACGCTTCTCCATAACCAGAATAAGGTCATACTGGCGGCCAAGATGCTTTGTGAATTGCTGCCCTTTATGGCCATCTAGATTCACCTCATGCGATCCAGCAGTCCGTGCTGCAACTTCGTCTGCTGGAGAACCAACTAAAGCGTTGACTCCAGCAGAGTCAATTTTCTTCCCAGGTAGCAATTGACGTAACCTTCGCTCTGCAGTCGGGGAACGGCATATGTTCCCGGTGCATACGACAAGTATTGAATCAAACATTTCGATTACCAATCTTTGACGTACCGTGTGGCTTCGATCATGTCATGCACACCACCAATGGTCGGAACCAGCTGGGAGATAACACGGTTCCAGCGCACTACCGGTGCCGTTGTGACATAGACGATGTCGTAAGGTTGCAGCTGGAAGGCGGTGCTCATCACCATTGCCGCTGCATCTTTCGCATTCAGCTGATAGATATTGGCAAGCTTGCCATTTCCATTGCTTCTGCTGATTGGACGAATCACAAAGATGCCGGACGCATCTGCCATTTCCTGCGAGACCCCTTCGGCATTACCCAGTGCTTCGGCGAGTGTCATACCACTGCGATCCATCTTGAGGGTGGATTGTTTGTTGACTTCGCCCATAACAAACACTTTCAGGTCGTCATTACGCGGAACAAACAAAATATCGCCGGGCGTCAGTAATCGGTTCTGTCTCAAATCGCCCTTCTGCATTAATGCCTGCAGCGAGATCAGGCTATCTTTGCCATTGTGCGTCAGTACCACATTGCGCCAGTCCGCATCCGGGGCTAAACCACCCGCCGCGTTGATGGCATCCATAATGGTCAGCGGAATGTTGCTGATAGGTTGCTGACCGGACCTCATCACCTCTCCAGTGACATAGGCTTTTTGTGAACGGAACGCGGCGATGCTGACATCAACCTGCGGGCTTTCAATATAGGTCTTCAGCCTGTCGGCAATGTCGGTGCGCACTTCATCGATGGTGCGTCCGGCAACCTTCACCTTGCCAATATAGGGGTAAAAGATGGTGCCATCGGTGTTCACCCAGTTGCCGGTATCACTGGCACTACGATACTGCCCCGCCGGGGTGGTTAACTCGGGGTGATCCCACACCGTCACCATCAAAACATCACCAATGCCGATACGGTATTGGTAGTTCTTTATTTCATCTTCCAGCTGCGGGTTCGCGCTGGACATCACAACCTTCGGTTGCAGAGATTCAATCAGCTTCGGTGTTAACGGGTACACCGATACGAACTTATCAATATCCGTATTAGAGTCTGTCTGCTCTATCACATCCTTATTACTGGTGGATAAATATTGTCCGGGAACAATGGTGCACGCGGAAAGAAAAAAAACAGATACCGCGATGGCGGATAATCTGAAAGGCAATTTCATCATCATGAGCTGAACTATCATCCTATTAAAGACACGAAAATAAAGCCTCTTCGTAAACAGCTAAAGAGGCATATAAAATGGAAACTTCATTAACTCGCCCTTAGTAATCCATCCCTGATTGGTTACGTTCTTTTCCATAAAAGAGATTTCTGAATGATGAAATGTCTCTATGCAGCATATGTAAATTATTAACCTTAAGTTTTCTCAGGGCTGAGTTCTTTTGCGCACTGATTGTCTTCGGGCTAAGCCCGGACATCCGTGAGATGCCGAGTATGTTCTCTCCTTTCAATAATTCGCTGAGTACGTCAATTTCCCGGGGGGTTAAGTACATAGTCTTTCTTTCGGCGATTAGCTTATAGAGATTGTGATGCAGCGGTGTGAGTCCATGACTGAGCTGATAGCTCAGAACAAAGGTCGTCAGACAATTTCCGACAAAAAATTTTTCATTAGAATAGATGCTTATATCTTTATACAGCCTGATTGTTTTCAGGTCTGAGCTTATTGCTATTGTTATATCCTGTAGCCCCTTTTCATGGACTCTTAAAGCTTCTCTTAACCCCAGCCTAAGGTAGTAATCATCGGAAATTATCCTCATATCTCTTTAACACCTACGCGATGCCCCCCAATGTGAATGACAACTATCTTCCGGTAGTGGTGGTAGTCGTGGTGGTGCTGGTGTTGCTGCCTCCATTGTTGCTTGATGCCAGAGCGACACCCGCCAGCAGTCCGATAGCAGACACCCCGATAACCACGCTGTTGCCTTCAGCAAAGCTGGTCGCCGTGTCACCAGCGGCAGCACCGGTGTTCTGTGTTGTTGTCGTGTCAGCTGCATTTGCACTCAGGCTCAGCATACCGGCTATTAACAAAGTACTTATTGCTGTGATTTTCATATTTATACCTTCTTTATTTGTTGAGGGAAGATTATTGGTTTTTCATCCAACTTTTAACACAAGCTCATTCGCTTGCTTTCAGACACGCTACCGCCCTTAGCTTATTGGCGCCAATGTCCTGAAAAATAAATAATCAACGCAACAGGCACAGCTTCGCTTGCGCGAAACTGGCACAAAAAATTTTGGGCAGATCAATTCCGCCGCTTTGCTGTGAAAAGAAAATAAAAAATAAGTAGGGTTATAATATGAATTTCTTATTTAGACTTTCGATATTTTCAAGAAGTACGCTTTTAAAACATCCACCTTGTATTGCTTTGATATCCTTCACGACGGCATGGCACTGTTCTGTGCTCTCAAGGCCTTCGACAATAATAAACTGACAGTAACGCATGATGTTTTTGGTAATGACCGGCCAAATTCTTGAATGACTATAGAGCTTTAGAAAGTCACTATCGATTTTAACCGCGTCATAAAGGTTTTCCTGTAACGCTCTCAGGCTTGCTTCACCTGAACCTAAATCTCCCAGCCACAATCGATAATTTTCAGCTAACTCCTGTAATACCCGATTGCTTCTTCCATCTGAAAGATTGGGGAAACCTTCTGAAATCTCTAATCGTAAAAAGTGTTTTGATCTGGCTAACTCAGCAATTTCATCATCCTGTATAAGAATCGCCGCCTTTTCAAAATCAATGTCGATGGAGCATAAAATATTATTATTATGAAAATATGCTGTTTTTTGGTCGATGAGCGTCAGCTGCTCCTTCAGCAGTTTCTTCTTCTGTGCTTTACTCGCCTTCCCACCCTGCCATGAAAGCCACCCTGGTGCGGCGCTCTCTGTACGTACCTTGACGGCCAGAACATTCCCTTCTCTGTCTACTATCGGTTCCGCTTCAATACCACTGATAACTTTACCTGTTAAGACTTCGCTGAGATTCATGAGAATGTTTTCCTTAACACACATCAGATGATTCTCATTCTATGATCACTATTACCAATCAATAAACAGTTTAAGATCGGTTTTATCTATGTTTTTACCTATCAAAAAACAGCCGTTGATCGATCAATCCTTTCTTAAATTGAATAAATAGAGGATTACTCCAGCATATTAGGAGTAATCAGATGATTAGTTGGATATTTACTTATGTATCAGATAGATAAATTAGGTGGAGGGAAATTTATTATGAAATACAACTGGATGTTAATGGTCCGATATCGATACCTTAACCTTCATGACATGAGAAGCGCCAAATGTTAACGAATTGTTTATTTTTCAGGTCAAGCATGGGTTCAATTGCTGCCTAAATGACTGATTAGCTGTCGAAAACAAACACATTAGTAACATTGTGAAATCATTAAACTTTTTGCCGCTTCGTTAAAAACACTGATAAACGGCCCTGTTCCAGGCCCAGCCTGGGTTACAGAAGGAAAAAAATAGTGGTGAAAATTTCTGCAACATGGCTTTTGAAATTAATAATTAAGAAAACCTTAAGATACTAAAACCCACCTCACAAGGCTGTTGCCAGGAGGGTATCTGGCATTCTCTACGGAACGTCACAGCACCAATTGGATAAATAGCATCATGAAATTGTGCCTCTTCATCACATTGTCCATTCAATACCATCCGATGCCCCGGAACCGTTTTCCATATCTCATAATTATTTAGGGATTGACTGGCATACGTCGTGATTGTGATTCGGATAACAAAATGGCGGGTAAAAAAAGGCCAGGTGGTTAACCTGGCCTTCTTCGTTATTTCAGATGGGTTTTCAGTTCTTCTGCTGCCTGGCGCAGTGCGGTTTTTACCGCAGGGACGTTACTCAGTGGATTAAGCAGACCGTAGTCATGAATCAGGCCGTTATAGCGTGTCACCGTGACATCCACACCTGCTTCATCCAGTTTGCGGCCAAAGGCTTCGCCTTCATCACGCAGCACATCCAGTTCCGCAGTCTGAATCAGCGTTGGTGGCAGCCCCTGTAACTGCTCACGGGTGGCACGCAGTGGAGAGGCCAGAATGCTATTACGGTCTTTGTCACTGGTGGTGTAAGCATCCCAGAACCACTTCATCATATTGCGCGTCAGGAAGTAGCCATTTTCAAACTGGTTATATGAGGCAGTATCAAAGTGTGCATCGGTGACCGGCCACAACATCACGTCATAACGAATCGCTGGGGTATGCTGCTGTTTTGCCTGCAACGCGACGGCGGCGACCATGTTGCCCCCTACGCTGTTACCCACCAGCGCCAGACGTTTACCGTCAACACCGATTTCATGACCATGCTCTGCTACCCAGCGGGTCGCCGCGTAAGCCTGATTAATTGCCACCGGGAAGTGGGCTTCCGGTGATGGGGTGTAGTTGACAAACACCGCGGCCGCACCGGATTCCACCACCAGGTCACGCACCAGACGTTCATGAGTCGGGAAGTCACCCAGTATCCAGCCACCACCGTGGAAGAACATAAACACCGGCAATGTACCATGCGCACCTTTCGGTTTAACGATATTCAGTTTCAGCGGCTGGCCATTTACCTCAATGGTTTTTTCCGTCACATCTGCGGGTGGTAACACCGCGCCTTTCTGCGCTCCAATCAGTACCTGACGTGCATCCTGCGGGGAAAGTTGTTCCATAGGTTTTCCACCACTGCTGTTCAGCGCGTTCAGAAATGCCTGTACATGACGTTCCGGTTGCGGCTCTCCCGCTACACTTCCTGCAGAAACAGCGGCCAGTGCGATGGCTAAAAATGTCTGTTTAAATTTCATGGTGAACTCCCTTATTTTCTTCGCGATTATATCGCGTGCTATTTAAATGGTTGCGGTGATTTGTCATCTGCTTGCTTCGGGGTCTAATTTATATAGCACACTACTTAATAGCAACCGATTTGTTATGCCAGTTATCGAAGTGAATAATATCTACTTGATAAGTAATGATTTAATGGCGAGTAAACCGCACTTTTTGTTAAAAACTGACGCCGATCGGATGAAGATTTTGAGTTACAGCGGGCAGGTTGTGCGATAGCGGCATGCTTGAAACCCCTGGTGAAATATCTCACCGGGTCGTAGCGGCGTGATTTATCACGCGGGGTTTAGCGGCACCGTGCGCAGAGTTGCGCGATAAATCGCGCCGCTACGGCTCCGTGGGGCTATTGGCCTGGTCGGCATCAATACCCCCTGCAGATGCAGAGTCCGAATTTATTCGCATCGGGATTGAAGAGAATTAAGGCGCGGCCACAGGCAACGGAAGAACACGGAGCTGCTGTCTTACCACTTAGTGGGCTGTTTATCCTGGCGGCAACACATGCAGCTCATGGGAAAAACCTGTCCTTCGCCTCCAGAAAAACTGCCAGCATAAACAGGAGCACACCACATATAAATCCAAAGATAAATATGTAATAGAACGCAGGCATCCAGTTTGCTAATTCCGAATTGCTATCGTCAAAAAATGCGTAGGCAGGATCATCCTTTCTCAGAAAAAGTATTTTCTTCTTCTTCTTCAAGCGAAGAAAAAAATAAATCATTGTGACAGCCCCAAAAAAACCCGTGTGGACGTGAAGGGAATATGGGGCAGGAAGTGCGAATTTTTCTTGTAATAAGTTGATTAGTTTATAGTATTTTGATCTGTTGGCTAAGTACATTAACACATTGACGGCTAAGCATAGGCTGACAAGGATTATTACAATAACAACTATATATTTCATAATGGATTAGAGACCAAAATATTTGTAAAGGCTTTTCATGCCCCAGTCAGTAGCCTGAGAGCCAATGTAGCCTCCGGCGATTGAACCGACCGCAGCACACGCAACACCTCCTACTCCAGCAGTGACAATGCCGATTCCGGCGCAAACTCCAATGCCTGCTGCTGCACCGATAGACCCAGTACCCAGGCCAACTAGCGTCGATGTCGCAAACTTTCCATACTCTTTGAATGCGGCATTTTCACATTCATTTTCTCGTCCTTTTGTACAGGTATCGATAACTTCATTAGTTGAATTGGCGAATGAAAAACCAATCCCGATGTATCCACCATATTTTAGGAAACGAGCAGCCCTGGCAGCATTGCCAACAAAGTTCGAATAACCGGGAATTCCGCCAATACCGACGGTCGACCACTCATGCACTATAGAGCGGCTGGAAAGGTTTAATGCTTTACGCATATCATCGTATGGACGAAGTTGAACGGCATAGCGAGAAAGAGACTTGAGAAGCGGCTTATTCACAGTTTCTTTAAGTTGGTTTAATAGCTGGGTGCGTTCTACAAAAAACTGCTGACTTATAAGTGTTCCCTGAGAACGATACTGATTTTGGTAGCTCGCCTCGATTTTCTTCAGCGTTTGCTCGATAGAGGAGAAATATTTCTCACCAACATCACTTGTTGCCCCGAAGATTGTATCCCCGGCACTTGTGATGCCAGCTATCATCCCGTAATACTTCTGCATGAAACTGGCTTCTTCTGTGCTTACTCCAATCAAAGCCTGATTTGTTTTCGTCTTGGCTTGCCTGAGTGCGGCCAATGCTTGCATAGTTTTTGGTGCTGGCGTATCAGGATCGGCAACAATTAATATCTGTCCTGGTTTCAGCCATGGCGTGTCAGCATTCATTTTCATGAACATCTGAGCTGCCGGAGTACGTATATCTCGGAAGAGTTCCCTTGCCTGATAATCAAGTCCGCCAGGGCGCTCAACTATACAATATCCGGGGGCAATATCTCGTGCCATGCATCCATTCTCCGTCGGTTGTAGTCTGTAAGGCAGTACCACGGTCGCTGCCACGCTCCAATTTTTCTAATTAATAGTAAAAAATTCTCCTGCGTTTCGCAAAAGGTGTTGTTGCCCGTCACAAACCACCACCATCAGCGCAATTGTGCCGGAGATGATCCAAAACGGTGTTTAAAACGTTCGGCAAAGCGGGAGACGGATCGGTAGCCGCAGGCATCAGCTACCTGAGTGAGATTCCAGTGCGTGGTCTGGATCAGCATCAGCGCATGGTGCATGCGGATATCCAGCAGCAACTGCTCGAACCTGACGCCTTCCTGCCGAAGCCGTCGGCGAAGTGTCGATTCACTCATCGCCAGCGCATCACCGGCCAGGCGGGCAGTCCAGTTCCTTTCCGGCGCTTCACGTAACAGGTTACTCAGACGGGGAAAAATCCCCTGCCGCTGTGGCAACGCAAAACGCAGCTGCTGTTCTGCTAGCACCAGCAGCAGGTCAAAGATTTTCAGCCGGATACGATCATCGCTGACCTGTGGATTCTCAAGGGCTGCCAGCAGCTGATGCAGTGAATCATCGAGGTTTCGGTTAATTTCTACCGTACTGAGCTGGGGATTTTTTTTAACCGCGGAGAGCGGTTCCTGAAAATGCTGGTAAAAGTTTTCCAGCACATCCGGGCTGATATTAATAAACAACGAACGAAACGGCGTATGCGGGTCAGAGGGATACTTTATATAATCGATATCCACGCCCTGATCGATAAAACCCAGCATTGAAGGCGAGTTCAGCGAATGACGCTTTCCGGCGCAGGCAACGTCAATTCTGCCTGACAAGACCAGCAGCAGCGTAGGTTCAAAAAAGAAAAACGAACTCGCCTTCTGTTCAATCTTCAGCCTCGGCCAGGCAACCGAAATCAGGTTATGCCGACTGAGGCTGTGGCCGGAAAGTCCAGACCAGAAGAAATGTTCCTCTGCCGCTAATGATGCACATTCTCTGGTCATGGTTTTCTGCCGTTCAGACCTGATTAAATTTTCACGTCGGGGTTAAGGGTATACAGCCCGGTCAGGCTCGCTTTCGCCAGCACATCGCTGTTCTCAACTGCACGACGGATATTGGCACCGGTGAGTTCACCTTCCACGGTTAATGTCGGCGCAGCCAGGGCATATAAGGTAAACACATAATGGTGGACAATCTCGTCATTCCACGGCGGGCAGGGGCCATCGTAGCCATAATACGTTCCACCCATCGCCTCGTCACCGGCAAACCACGCGGTGTAATCATTGATGCCATGCTTCAGTCCTGCTGGCGCATCCGGGCCGGGTTTTCCTTTGGCTGTGATGCCGCTCGATTGTGCACCTTCGGCAATTTCCTGCTGTGCAGCCGGAATATCAAACAGTGACCAGTGATAGAAATCAGTACGCGGCAGTGAAGCCGGAACCACTTTACCTTCCTGGTTCACGTTTTCCCCGCTGGTTGGCACATCGTAGTCATGGCAAATCAGAACCAGTGACTGTGTACCCGCAGGCAAATCTGACCAGCCAAAATGCGGGTTCAGGTTGTCAGACAAACGGACATGGCTTTCTGCGTCATACACCGCAAAGCTGTTCTTGCCGGGAATGACGTCTCCGTCGTTAAAGCTGTGGCTGAATAATTTCATTCTCTTCTCTCATCTGTGTGCGGATTGAACGATAAACAAAAAACGCCAGCCTGATTATAGGCGGCTTCGTCCAATGAGAACGCCCTAATCCAGTCAAATTTATCACCAGAACTATCATTTTGACCGGGTTGCGCACATCAATGCCATATCGACGCGATACAATTTTCGCAACTGCGTGCCATACGGCGCTTTTGGCGCAGGCAGAGGAATATACTGGTGTGTGCCACGCACATTACAAAGGAATGTCTATGAATATCTTCCCGGTATCAGTTCCGCATTTCTCATCGATAACGCTAGCCAACGACGATGGCACAGCCGCTGACCTGCCCTCATCGATCACTTCTGTAACCCCTGCCTGTCTTCAGCCAGAAACGAATACGAATATCCTTCAACCGCGGGTGGAGGTTTTAAACTTCGCCAGAAACCATAACCCGGCAGCCTGTGCCGGGGTAATTAAAAGCAGCTGGCAGAAATTTGATTACGAGAAAAATTCATTGAACCGGCTGATCCTGACGCTGCTCCATGACGATGTACAGGCGCTGAGACTGGAAAGAACCGGGCAACTGAGAGAAAGCATCGTCAATGCGCAAATACCTGTTGATCCCGTCTCCCTGACCAGTGTCCTGATCCAGTACGCTAAAAATTTCCCGCCAGCGCTGAGAGAATGGTTCCCCCAGGCCTGGCAATCTGTCAGATACCGTGAGGCAACCAACTGGGAAAAACTCATGACGTTGCTGGAAACTAAAGACAGTCTCGATATCACCCGACTGGCGCTGTCGTACATGCTGAACATTCACGGTGAGCGCAGATACAGCTATGAACTGGTGAGTCGCGCGCTGTCGGCCAGCTATGCCATTCCTCCATTACCCCTGACCCTTTGGATTAACCATACCCTTAAAAATGCACCTGGCAGTGACGATTCCCGCACGAAATGGCTGGGCATGCATCTCCGTGCAGCCTCCGGGTTGCCGCTAAGCCAGATCTCGTCTTTCCAGTTGATTAAAGGCCTGTGGGATGCCGGGATAAAGCTGGATTTCAATCAGGTTGATCATGCGCTCACGGCGGCAAACCTGGACATCCCCCAGGCCGAAAGTGATCGGTTCAGACAGGCGTGGTTGGTTTTTAAACCCGGCTATCAGCCCGTGAAACTCACCCGCAAAAGACGGGTTAATGCATCACGTCCGCCCAGGGCAAGGCCGGTGGCCCCCCCTCCTCAGCAATGCATCGACAGAGCAATGCTGAGCACCTTTCTCAACAGGACTGAACTGACCTTCATCAACAGCTGGGAAAAATTAATGTGCTGCCTGTGGGATGCAGGAGAGGATCCGAGCCACATCACGCTCTATCGTCTGTTCAGATGCCGCGCAAGCGCGCCATTACCACCTGAGAACACATTGGCACACTTGCCCACCGGCGGTGGAATTGTCCCGCCTGAACAAAGTGAACCGGTATGGCCGGATCTGGAGTGGCAGGACATCATCCTCCCGCCACTGAGCGGTTATGAAGAGTTTGATGACATGGCCCCCGGTAGCTGAATGCACCGGTTATCTGCTAACAACCCGGAGAAATTTCTATGAATATAGACACAAATCCGACATCCCTGGCAGGACCATCCCCCTCCGTCTCCACCCCATGCAGTGCCTTGACCCCGAATATTTCCAGCGTCTCACAAAGCAGCCATCATTTTTTCCGTTCCGCAGCATCTGCTCCTTTGTTAGAAAAGCGACTGGAATTTTATTGGGCAAGGGTTGCGAAAAATGAATCCCCAGTAGGCAGGACAGAACATCTGTTGTTTCAGCTTAACCGGGAGGAGCTGGCGGCTGTGACTACCGCGCAGATATTACGATTCCTGCACAGCAAAAAAGTGTCCGTGCAGCGAGTCAGCGTGAATAGCGCCCTCAGGGCCGCCAGAGCAGAAGTCTCACCCGAAAACCTTCAGTTGATAAAAAAACTCTGGCAAAGCCTGCCTAAAGAGCCAGGCCCTCTGAATCAGGTCAGGAAAATGCTGCGTCTGGAAGACTTTCCTCGCTTAACCCAGCCGGAAATGCGCAAAGCCTTATGGAATCTTGGCGTGTTTGTTTCTGCTTCGAGCATGGCGCAGATGATATCTGTTGCCTGGCTTACCATCCCAAAGAAAACCAGTGACTTAATTGAGGCTGGCTGGCAAAAGCATGCGGTAATACGCCATCCCCTGAACCGGCTGGTCTCCTTGTTGCTTCAGCCCGAAATAAAAGCGCTGAATCTGACCGAACCACAGCTGAATCGCGCCCTGGAAGACGCAGGAGTAGACATCAGCTATGACAGAGTAAGAAAAGCGCGACTGGCGCTGGCAGAAAACCTGACTCAGGAGATGTGGCAGTGGTTCCAGGATAACTGGCCGCAGATCCCTGCCAGGGATACAAAATGGCAACGGGTATTAACTCTGCTGAAGCAGAAAGGCAATCTGGCGATCACTGCGCCGCAGCTGTGGACACTGATGTTAATCGCTGAGGAAAATATCAGTCCTTCGGTGGTGAGTAGCGCCCTTGCCACCCACAACGCGAAAATTTCTGACGAATTACGAGACTGGATGGATATCAGCCTGGCAAATGCCCCCGCCAGGGACAATAAATCCTCGCTGATGTGGTTGGGTCTGCTGCTGTTGCAGTCCAGCGCCCATCCAGTCACGGCTGCCGAGCTGCAAAAAGTGCTGGAGGAAAAGGGCGAATACCTACACTACGGGGCGGTGGTTCATGCCTTATCTGCCGCGAGATCAGAGATCACGGATGAGGAATTAGCCCAGTTCAGGTGCGTCTGGGACAAAGTGCGGCTCTTACCTCATTCGGCTAAAAATGTACGGCTGATCAGCGTGCTGCGTCATCCCGGTTGTCCCAGGATTAATAGTCCCTCCGCTTTTATGCGCTATATGTGGCATGTGGGCCATGATGAAGGGGTCTCAACCCTGAGCCGTGCTATCCGGGATGCCAGAGTGCTCTATCCCCCACGCCAGCCGGCCCCCGCAGAGGACAATACTGAACTGCTGGATATGGTGTTAGATATGGAAGACTCACCGCCAGCGAGCACCAGCCAGACACTGCCGGCATTTGAGACCATCAGGAGAGCTGCGAGCCAGTAATCAAGCGCTGATGACCATTATTCTGTCTGGCGCAGGAAAAAAACCATCACCCTGGGGTGATGGTTCTGCTTATGTTGAATAAGCACAGCTTACCGACGGTCAAGCGAGAAGCGGCCCGGACCGATCAGCGCCAGCAGCAGCAGACCGCCAATGATGCTGATATTTTTGTAGAAGTTGATCATGTTGGCATACTGATCCATACCCGTCATGTGCCAGTACGGATGACCAATAAAGGAGGTGACCAGCGTGTACACCGCCATCAGCAGCGCCAGCGGGCGGGTGAAGAAGCCCAGCGCAATCAGCACACCAAAACCAAACTCAGCAATCACCGCAACCGCTGCTGCGACAGATGGCAGAGGTAACCCCAGGCTCTGCATATACCCGGCGGTGTAACTGAATGCGGTCAGTTTCTGCCAGCCAAAAATAATGAAAAGCACCATGAGAGCAACACGCGCAATAAGAATGATGGTGTCACGATAGTTATCCAGTGAAATGTAACGCATGTCAGTTTTCCTTGAAAAAATTAAAAAGAGTCAGTTTTTTAGTTTAGGCACAAAACAGTTGCCGGTAATAAGGTTTATAACCTTGGCTGCATTTGATGAAGCAAGATTACTCGTAAACTAATCCAATGCACAATTCACATTTTTGCACTTTAGTTTATCGTTTTAGTTGACAATATCAGCCCTGTAATCTTTGTTTAACGCCACAACATGAAAGGGAATTTCTATGCAAACAACCTCCGTTCCTGCAACATCGATACGAGCGCTACTCCAGTCAGCCCCCGCCACTTCAACCTTTACCGGGCAACTGGCCACACAAATCCAGAGCGTGAAACAAAACCCGCAGAATCTGAGTTCTTTCCGGCGGGGAAGGAAAGCCAGACCCGCAACATCGGACAATCCCTGCTTAAACGCACTCAAAAGCGATTTTGCTACCTGGTGGCAAAAGATCCCTGACAAAATCAGTCTCGGCAGCCGTCTGGAGACATTGCTGTGGCAGTTTAAGCCCGAAGATATTAAGAACATAAAAACCAACGACTTTCATAATCTGCTGCTGGAGAAGAACATCGTGGTGAGTGCCACCACGGTAGAAAATGCACTGAAGACCGCGAATGCCAGTATTTCGCTGGAAGATCGGCAGAAGATTAAAAAGCTCTGGGAGCAGAACAAGGATGAACCAGACAGGATTGTGCGACTGAGGCCCTTATTACGTCTGAAACTGTCGCGGAACCAGATCCGGCGCGCCTTGCTGGAAATGCCTGATAACCCGGTAAATATCGATATCACTACTCTGAAGCAGGCTATCTGGACCTCAGACTCCATCGCCAGCGCTGAAGAGGTGGCATGGGCGGAGAAAGTGATTGAGCAAAATCCGCCGGGAAAAAATATGATCGCCTGGCTGGTTGATATCCAGCGGCGGCCTGATTACCAGGAGCAGGGTTCGGGAAGGTTGCACTGCGCGTTAGCCGATGCCGGAATTTCGGTCAAGGTCCAGACGGTGACACAAGCCAAAACATTATTCAGGACCCGAACCACCGAAGCGCAGCAGGCATGGTTCAGCAAAAACTGGCCAGCCATATCTGCCCACAAAATTTCCATGAGAAAGAAAGTGGACAGGTTGCTGAAACGGCAGGGGCGACCCGAGATGACGACCTCGCAGCTGTGGTGCCTGTTTCATAATGCGAAGAGGAGTATCAGTTACTCAGTTGCCTATAAAGCGCTCGCCACCACCAGTGGCTCGCAGCCAACACCTCAGCAAAAAAAAATAGTTAAGCAGCTGTGGCATAAGATTGATCCGGACACCAGAATGAGCCGGTTAAAACGGCTGGGTAAACTCTTACGCGAACCCGCCGTGTCAACGTTCTCGCCACTGCTGATCCAGTATGTTCTCAACGATCCACACTACATCATTACCAATGTCATGACGGAGTACGCTCAGGCGGCGCTTAATGCTGACATCTCCTCTGCCGATCTGGCCTGGATAAAGCGTATGCGGCCACGCATCAACCTGAAGGCTAAACGCAGTGAGCAGCTGAGACAAATTGAAGCTCTACTGAATCATGAGCAGTGCCCGCAGAATATAACGCTGTCAAAACTGCTACGCTTACTGTGGGAAATTGATGAGGATGTCACTCCTGGTATGATCATGGCTGCGTTGAAAAATACCAAAAACCAGTCTGCGGGTGACACCCCTAAGACTTTTTTCCAGCCATTACCCGACAGGAAAGCGCGTGCAATCCAGGCGTTACCGGACGCCATGGATACGGATGAAGATCCTGTCAGCGCTTACTTCCTCCCCAATCCTCCCGCGCTACCGGCCCCGGAAATCGCACCGGCGCTAAACAACCAGCCCCCCCTGCCTCCCTTTGCAACATTGAAGAAATGGAGGTTCTGACACGGAATTCTCATGTTTAGTTTAACCGCAGCTTCATCATCGTTCGTCACTACCCCGTCAGCAGCAAACCCGGCCAGCAGCAGGCCGGGACAACTCACCGCTCATATCGCCAGCATCAGTCAAAGCACGCAAAGCTTCGGTCAGAAGCGTGGCGATGCTGCGCTTAACGCATTGAAGACACAATTCAAAACCCACGGGCAAGAAATTTTCGCCACTGGCAGCCAGGTGAGACAGGTAGAGAAGCTGTTAGGCAAGCTCAGCATTAAGCATGTGCGCCAGCTCAGCGCAATCGTGGTCTATCGTTTTCTGGAAAGTCAGGTGCAAGTCGGGTTACCCACCGTGGAGAGCGCCCTGACAGTGCTCAGAGCCAGCGTCTCCAGGGAGCATCAGGCGCTGATCAAAGCAACCTGGGAAAAACTGCATTGCCAGAACGAAAAAATCGGCAAGTATACGTTAGCGATGCGTCTGCAACAGGAATTGCGTCATCTGGGGCTGCGTCCGGCACAGTTTCGACGCGCGCTGCTCGACGCCGATGATATCCCGGATATTACCATTCTGTGCCAGGCTGCCACTGCCTTGAATATCGACGTGAAAGAGGCTGAGGTGGAGTGGATCACGCACAACCTTCGCACCCTGCGTCGTAAATACCATTGTCAGATGGATCTGCTGGTGGCACTGCAATGTCTGCCCGACTATCAGGAAATGACGGCAATGAAGTTGTTCGTGTTGATCGAGCTGGCTGAAGAAAGGATGAGTCTGCCGCTGGTCAAGCTGTCTCAGTCAGCCTTTAAAGCAAAGCCCAGTGAAGAACAACAGCAATGGTTCAATCGCAACTGGGTCAGCTCTGCCACCGGCACCAAGTGGGAACAGCTGATCAACCTGCTTTGCCGGGAACCTGCACCCGCCATGGCGGTGGCTGATCTCTGGCGACTGCTGTTTAATGCGCAGGTCAGCATGAGCATGTCACTGGTGCGCAATGCGCTCAAGTTCTCGGTTCATCTGAAGGAGGTGGTGCGGACTCACTGGCACATGGTGTGCCCGGCAGACAACATGACGCAGCTGAAACGACTTGGCATGCTGCTTTTCAGCCTGAAAAACTCCAATATCAGACCCGCTCAGGCACTGTCTGCGCTGAAAATTGCGGGTCTTCCTGCGGCAGACGCCGAGTTAAGTGGGTTGTGCCTGTCTGCCTACAAATCAATCCTGTTAACAGAGGATCTGAATTGGATCCGCCGGGTCTGGCCACCTATAGCGGCGCTGGACATACCCCAGGAGCAACAGTTGCGGCTGCTACGCCAGCAGGGATGCCCAAAGGGGATGACGGCGGCCAGATTGCTGCGTCTGCTATGGGAAATTGGTGAAGACATCAGTTTTCCCGCCCTGAGCGCCGCTTATGGTGGTTCTGACGTCAGCACGTATCAACCGGCGGTTAACTCTCCGGGCTGACGTGCCCCCTGGTCAGCCGTTCTCCACCCGCGGGTATACAGCCTCAACGCGTGCCCCAGACGTCTGCGGTTAGTGAGGCGATTCACCTTGCCTCATGTCAGTTATTTTACCAGGCGGTGATCCCGGTCCCTTTATAAACCTGGTCAAACACCGTCTTCACCGCATCATTCTGATACGACGCCACCAGCGTTTTTACCCAGGGTGCGTTGATGTTCTCTTTTTTCACGGCAATAAAGTTGTTATAGGGATTATTTTTTACCCCTTCCTGCGCGATGCGATCCTGCTTTGTCAGGCCGCTTTTCAGTGCCCAGTCGGTATTGACGATAGCGGCATCCAGATCCGGTACCGAACGACCGATAATACCCGCATCCAGTTCTTTGACTTGAATATGTCGCGGGTTGTCGATGATATCCGCCGTTGTAGCGAAGATGCCTGCACCCGGTTTCAGTTTCAGCACGCCTTCCCGTTGCAACAAGTTCAGACCACGCGCTTCGTTAGCCGGATCGTTAGGGACACCGATCACCGCACCCGATTTTAACTCAGCCACCGATTTCACTTTTTTCGAGTAGAGGCCAATCGGCCATACCGCAGTATCACCGACACGCACGATATCGTAGTGGTTGACCTTGATTTGATTATCAAGGAATGGCTGGTGCTGAAACGCATTAGCATCAACCTCACCGTTTTGCAGCGCTTCATTGGGCTGGTTGTAATCATTAAACACCACGGTTTTTACCGTCAACCCTTTGCTGGCAGCCTGTTTTACCACTTCGCGCCAGACGTCTTCATCCTCACCACTCATAATACCGACTTTAACTGAGGTTTTATCTGCGGCATGTACCGTTGTCAGCGGTGACAGTAAAACCATTGCCAGCAGGGCAGCACCTGTGGTTGCGAATAAACCTGAGATTGATTTATTTTTGCTATGTGCCAGCTTTTTGAGCATAAGTTATCCCCGAATGATATAGGTCATTAATTATTTACTGCCGTAACGACAGATAGCGGCAGTATACGGAGTTATCCGGGATGACATTATGATTTATCCGGCAATGTAATTTATAAAATAAACAATGGCTGAATTGGGGATGCACTTAATTATAAGTGCATCGGATTTTGTTTTATTTAAACCTCAATACAAAAGTTCAAACTCCTCAGGGGAATTGTCTTTTGTATTGTTACCCATGCATTGCCGCAGGGTAAGTAAAGAAAAGCAGGTGAACAATATTGAGCCCGGCATGAAAAAATACCGCTACCCAGAGCCGTCCGCTCCACATCCAGGCCAGTCCATAAATAACACCAGCAAGAGCCGCAAAGACAGCCAGCATCATGCCTCCGGCCAGATGCATAGCGCCAAAAATCAGTGCCGAAATGCACAACGCCAGAACAGGGTGCATAAAACCCGACAGCCGCTGTTGCAGATAGCCACGGAACAGCGCTTCTTCAGCCAGTGAGACGAAAAAAATATTCGCAAAGATAAACTGGAATAACCACTCCGGAGCATGGCTTTCAGGCTTTAACCCTCCGAGGAAAACAGCCACAAGGAGCAGCACCGGAACGGCAGCAACCAGCAACAACCATTGCCATTTAGCAGGCTTGTATGCCGCCGTTGCGACAAAGAGTGATCTCATCGCGATCAGCAACACAAAAGGCAGCAATGCCTTGTCAAAATTGTAATACATCGAGAACGGCATACTTTCCGGTCCGGCGCTGACCTGATCGAGAACCTTTAAATTATGGAATCCTGGCACCCAATGGATCATCAGACCGCATGCAGAAACAAAAGCCAGCAATTCCACCGCATGCTGAACAACTTTTTTATCACCCAATCTCAAACGGACGATGGCAACCAGTAATAACACCGTGAGAAAAAGTAACGCGCGCCAGTCAAGAACACCGGTAAAGGCACCCGTGATAACAGCAACAAACAACAGCCACGCAGCTGATTTTCCATTAAAACGCAATAACACCAACGCTAACGCCAGTAATATCCACATCGTCTGTCCTTAGTGAGTCAATCTGTTTGCCACCCTGGATGCGGGTAGCTTCGTGTCCATACTTTCATTCATCGTCTAATGAAATACGGCTATTGACGAGCAACGTTGCCCGTTCGATCCTATATCTGGGATGAGACACATATCTCATATTCCATTGAAAAAAATAGAATTTTACATACACTCCATGATAGCAATCAAAATATGGGCAATCTACAAACAAGAATATCCATAAGATAAATCTTATTTTACAAAACTACCCTTTTTGGGTAGTTTCCCATGATGAACTGGTGTGACATCTTACCAGAACCCTTCATTCCACGATGAAATCGGTATCAAAAAATGAATGTCAGAACCTGATACCTCAGTATTTCAAAAGACAGCGATGGTTATCACACATTGCATAAAAATACCTGCCATCTCGTCAGCCTGAGTGAAGAGATGATTCTTATCGGTTCTTATGACCTGGAGGTTATTGCACTTGATGTTGCGAGCAACAATTTCGGTAAGGTCAGACCCTGCATTTCATGTATTCAGCACTATGCCAGTCATAAGAATGAAATCGTACCGTCCAATTCGATGCAGAGGTAAGATCATGGAAAAATCAGCCTTCTACTATCTTGATAGCAATGTTCTCCATACCAGGGAATGCCTGTATGTCGTTAAAGGAGCCAGCCATTTCCTGGGATCGGCTTACAGCAGAACCCAGGCAATGTCTATCGCGAAACAACGCCACACAAATGTACGTTATTGCAAAGAGTGTTGTACCCGCGAATGGCTCCGCAGCCTTGATGTTGCTTCATAATTAATCAGCACGATCTTTATCCGGTAAAGTGGGCAGACCTGGAACACATGAACCTGACTGGGACGGAACGCCGTCCCTTCTGACCAGGAGTATTTATATTCCTTATGCTTTAATCTGAAATATTATGAATATCACACCTGACGTTCCTGTCATAACCTGAGAAATTACTGATTAGATAAGTCAGTACTCCTATTTAACCTTGAAAAATACTCAATATAATTGTTGGACAATCACATTTCCATCACACCATCAGAGATACAACTTAAAACATATCAGCAGAAAAACGAATCTCATTACCATACAGTTAATTCAACAAATACCTCTCCCGAAATAAAAGGAAAAATGACATGAGTCTTTACAACGCCGAAAGGACAACGGCTATTGCCAGAAGCCGCTGGCGAAAAACTGATACCGTCTGGATGTTAAGTTTATATGGTACAGCCATTGGCGCGGGTGTACTTTTTTTACCTATCAATGCCGGTCTTGGCGGGATGATTCCGTTAATACTGATGACGTTGCTCGCGTTCCCGCTAACTTTCTATTCTCATCGTGGTATGACGCGCTTCGTGTTATCCGGCAGTCAGCCACAAGCCAATATCACTGACGTGGTAAATGAGCATTTTGGGGCACGCTCAGGAAAAGTGATCGCTCTGCTCTATTTTTTCGCCATCTACCCAATTTTGCTGATGTACAGCGTGGCAATAACGAACACGGTGGAAAGCCTGATGACCCACCAGCTGGGTATCACCCCGCCACCACGTGCGTTACTGGCACTGATGCTGATTCTTGCCATGATGACCATCGTCCAGTTTGGTCAAAAAATGATGGTCAAAGTGATGAGCATTCTGGTGTATCCGTTTGTTTTATCGTTACTGCTGATGGCGATTTATTTGATCCCACACTGGAATGGTGCGGCACTGGAGTCCATTTCCTTCCAGTCTTCAGGCACCGGCATTCTGACATCGCTGTGGCTGGCAATCCCGGTGATGGTTTTTTCGTTTAATCACTCCCCTATTATTTCCTCTTTCGCTGTGGCGAAGCGTGAAGAATACGGCGCTGAAGCAGAATCGAAGTGTTCCCGCATTCTTGCTTATGCACACATCATGATGGTCGCCACGGTGATGTTCTTTGTTTTCAGTTGCGTGCTGAGTCTGCAGCCTGAACATCTGGCAGAAGCGAAAGCGCAGAATATCTCCATACTTTCCTATCTGGCCAACCACTTCGCCCTGCCATTCGTCAGCTGGATGGGGCCGATTATTGCCATCGTCGCCATCACCAAATCCTTCTTTGGTCATTACCTCGGTGCTGCCGAAGGCTTCAATGCTTTAATCAATATCAATGACGATAGCCGCAAAGTTAAATTTGGCTGGATTACTCCACTTTTCATGCTGATCACGACCTGGGCCGTCGCCACTCTTAACCCCAGCATTCTCGGCATGATTGAAACGCTGGGCGGACCGGTCATTGCCATGCTTCTGTTCCTGATGCCGATGTACGCAATCCGTAAAATCCCGGCGATGCAGAAATATCGCGGCGCACTGAGTAATGTTTTTGTCACGGTTATTGGCCTGATTGCGCTAACCGGTATCTGTTTTTCACTGCTGGCTTAAGCAACAGCGCCAACAGTCAGTATGAGTAAGGTAATGGTATGATTTCGACTCTGGATATGTTCAAAGTAGGCATAGGCCCTTCCAGCTCTCACACGATAGGACCCATGAATGCCGCGAAGCGTTTTATCACGCAGCTTGAAATGACAAAGCAACTGCATGAAGTCACCCATATTGATGTGCATCTTTATGGTTCTCTGGCTCTCACAGGGAAAGGGCATCAAACCGACAATGCGGTGATTCTGGGGTTGGCGGGGTTTGCGCCGGAAAGCGTGGATATAGATGCCACCCCCGCTTTTCTTGCAGAAGTCGGGAGCCAAAAGACGCTTCCTTTAGCGAATGCTGCGCACACGATTAGCTTCTCGGCCACTGATAATATCCATTTTCATCCTGCTGCTTTACCTCTGCACGAAAACGGTATGCGTATCGACGCCAGACAGGGAGAGCGGACTGTCGCTGAAAAAGTTTATTTTTCAATCGGTGGGGGATTCGTTGTCGAAGAGGCCGAACTGCAACAACCCCAGGACCATGAGCAATATGTCCCTTTCCCCTACGCAAGCGCTGCGGACCTGCTGGACACCTGCCAGACGCATCAACTGAGCATTGCTGAGGTGATGATGCAGAACGAACTCACATTGCATAGTGCAAAAGAGTTAACTGCACATCTGCGAACTATCTGGTCGGTGGCACAACAAGGTATTAAGCGTGGTCTGAGTCAGGACGGTGTATTACCGGGTTGTTTCCGGGTACCACGTCGCGCACCGGCGTTACACCGGATGCTGCAGGGAGCCGAAAGTCAGACTGACGATCCCTTACTCGCGCTGGACTGGCTCAACCTTTTTGCGCTGGCTATCAGTGAGGAGAACGCCTCAGGTGGCAGGGTCGTCACTGCACCGACGAACGGTGCCTGCGGCATCCTTCCTGCCGTTCTCTCCTGGTACGATAAATTTGTCAGACCGGTAGACGACGATACGCTCACGACCTGGTATCTGACCGCCAGTGCGATCGGTTCACTTTATAAGATGAACGCGTCCATTTCCGGTGCTGAGGTGGGTTGCCAGGGCGAGGTCGGCGTTGCCTGCTCAATGGCTGCAGCGGCGCTGGCAGCCTTATGGCAGGGCACCCCGGAACAAGTCTGTATCGCGGCTGAAATTGCCATGGAACATAACCTCGGTCTGACCTGCGACCCGATCGCGGGCCAGGTTCAGGTCCCGTGTATCGAACGTAATGCTATTGCAGCCGTGAAAGCGGTTAATGCAGCCAGAATGGCGTTACGCAGAACCTCACCTCCTCGGGTCAGTCTGGATAAAGTCATTGCCGCTATGTACCAGACCGGGAAGGATATGCATGAGAAATACCGCGAAACTTCACAGGGTGGTTTGGCAATCACCGTTGACTTAGACGAAGAACACCATCAATTATCGTTAGAACGTTGGTGGTAAACACGGTATGACGATTGATATGAATCATCAGCCTCTGTCCTCTTATCAACCGAACATGTAATGCCCTGTTCATTAAACTGTGCAGACCTTAGATCTCTTTGTTGTCAGAGAATCCAATAAGGGCTGCACGGTTTACCCTGCCAGGCTCTCAGGCCACATCATTTCTCAGGATCTGCGCAATACCTGCAACACCGTTGTTGCAGAGAGACGCTGCCTGAATCTGTTTTCCGACCCAATCATTCGGCAATGCAGATCAGCTTCAGTAGCTATAATATCAACACAATATTTATCAATAATTCGTTATTGATGAGAGGCTTAGTATGATCAGGTTAAGAATGGTGTGGCTTTTTCTGGCCATGCCAATAGTCGTGAATGCTGCTTCCCCCTCCCCTCAACCTTGCCGCGCAAGCTTTATGAATTTTGTTGTCGATCGCGAACCGCATGGTTATCCCATCAATGAGGCCGAACTGAGTGTGATCAGTGCGGGCCAATGCAGTGTGAAAGGTAATCCTGGAAAAATGTTGCCATTCGAATAGGGGACACCCGGATAGATGTCTACGATCGGGTAACACAAAAACATACGATTGCGCAGAGCACTACCTTTATCAACATTAACCACGAGAAGAAAACTGCCGAAATAACAAACAACTATCTTAACCTGAACCTTGAAGTTCCAGTCGAAGTACAACAAAACACTATCGTCATAAAGATCAATGAAAAACCAGCGTTGTTATTCGGACCCGCCGCGCCACCTTTTTACAATTTGCGTATCGGTTCCGGGATCAGTATTAACCTGGAGGGACAGCGTGGCATTAAAAAACCATGAAATCATGAATAAAAAATATGAGAATGAATGATAATCAGGATAAAAGCCTGACTTTATTAATTTACAATTGCTTTCTATCGCTAAAGTAGTAAATGTATACCGGCAGCTGAGTATCTCGCACCTTCCTCCAGAACCAGATAAAAGAAGATACACGCTGTGCCTCCACCAGGGTCTTAAAGTTGGCCAATCATTTGGCCAACTTTTTTTTCTTTTTCAGAACACCTGTTACCTCTCCCTCCACTCCACGCAGTGCAGAAAATTCTGTTTAATTCTGTAGTCCTTCCCGTCACCAGAGCCTTTTTTCTCACCGCATTTCACTCCAGAATATCGGTATTAAAATACTGGCTTCAGTTCTCAGTTATCGCCTTTTTGCTTACAGGTTTCAGCACTACACCTGATGGTAAAAATTAGATTCGCGTAACCTATTGCCCTGACCGGGCATCAGTACCGAAACGGGCGTGATGAAAATGATTAGATTGAGTTAGTGAGTGCCATTGGGAAACGCTTTCCCCGCTCTTCAGAATGATTATTCTGAAGAGCTTTTTTTTAGTGCCTGGCAATCCCCTCCTGGCTAACCTACACTGCTTATTCTTCATTGATCTACTATTAACTGTTCCTGTCGATTAGTTGAAGAGGTAATACCCTAAAGAGCGGCAGAAGTTACAAGTTATACCAAAGGACTTTCTGAAAATAACGCATCCTGAAAAATTCGGCTTGCACACCGCACTGGTTTTCAGATATTAATAATGAAAATACAGGGAATCACTTGCAACAACCCTCGTACAGACCGTGGAGAGTATATTATGTTGGGAATATCACTATCATCTGACGCCCTGGCTTACGGTGCTGACATAACAACAGGATCAAAAGGCAGCACATCCGATGTTATTGCCAGCAATACGAGAGAAACCCTGTATTCAAATAATGGAAAATCCCGACAACAACCATCACGTCTGAATAGTGACTCAGGTTATGTCAGTGATATAGCAACTTCAGTTGAGTCCGAGGTCATTAAACCCATCGGGAATCAGACAAGCAGGAGTATTCTCATGGAACGAATCAGGTCGATTAAAACCAACCTGGCGAATATCGCAGACCAGGAATTATCGGCTTCGTCTTCAGCTGAGAAATATCCAGCCACTGACCATTCCATGGCTGCAACAATAAAAGGAGAATACCATAAGAAGTTCAGCATTCCTGTAAAAGAGAAATTGGATAAAATTGCCTCACTCTATAGCCACTCGCCAACAGAAAGTTGTAACAATAGAATTGTGGCATCCAATACGCAACATAGCGGAAAGTCTGTCCTTAATAAAAAATCCTATTCGATATATGAAATTGACAGCAAAGGTTCACTATGGAAATATCAGGTCGCTAACCGGATTAAGAACAACAAAGCTACTGCTTCTTTTTATGAGGACAATAAACCTTCCCGCACATCAAAGTGGCAGGACCCGGCAAAAAGCCACAGAAATTTGACAGAAAAATTTTCAGAAAAAGAGATGAGCACATCCTATATAACATATTTGCTCACTAAAGATATTCGCTAATCTTAGAAAACAACACCAGGGAAAAACCAGCCTGAATACAGGCTGGTTACAATTGATAAAGATCCGATACTTAAATATTACGGCATCAGGGGCATTTCAGGTAATCATTTGTCGGCTGCCCACCATTCTTCATCATATCAGATAATATTTTGTAGTTGGCCAGCAGACATCCATGGCGACCAGACTCAGTGCCAAAGTCAACTCTATCGAGCATTTTCTTTACGGAATCCATGGTATCGAGAAGTTCAAACGCGACATCAATCCTTTTTTTTGCTCTTGTAGCATTCACTTTATCGCCCCAGGAGTCGACTTCAGCAATAAATCTTTTCTGAAAGGAACGGAATTTTGCATCCTTCCTCATTTCATTGAACACATCACCCATGGTCGGAATGTCTTCGAATTTTTTCTGGCCAGAATTTATGGCCGCAATCACATGATTTTCCAGGTCAACTAATTTTCTATCCAGACTCACCCCGCCCTTTTCAGTGAAGCTTCCTGATATGTCCCCGTTACCGGAAATGTTACTTTTAAAGTCACCTTGCGTGTTAACGGAGGAATGCAAAACACCTTTATGAGCGCCCAAAAAGGCCACCGCTATATAAGCCACAGAAGAAACAAGAGTACCCGCAACAAGTATACCCGTACCATAACACAATTTCCGCTTCCAGGAGGATGAGCAAGGTTCTGCCATAACGTTATGCGAGAAGGTATATTTACTTAAATCCACAGCAAGATCATCGTTCTCTCTGTGGGCCAAGAAAGGCGCTGTAACTAACTTTCCTGTCGTTATGGCAGTCATGACTATCACTCCGGCATATTATGTTAATAAGAATATCAAATCTGATGGTTGCATGATTTTTTCTACACATTTTTGATTTTCATCAAACAATAACAACCTGGTCTGTTCCAGACAAGACAAACAAAAAACAAACCGTGCAAAAATGATTAGCCACTCCCAATTACAACCCCCAATAACGAATATGAATTGTAGTGAAATTAATCGACTTCAACATTTCGTGAAGAACATCATCAAAAATGAAAATGACTCACCTTATAATAGATGACAGCAGCCTCAGAAAAGATAATTTCACTGACAACGTCACTAACAGAGAGATCAGTATGTATAAGATTAGTCCTTCCAATAATTCAACAACATACAACCCACTGGAAATCTCTGATTTAAACTCCGCAGCAGAAAAATTTACAACACCTGAAAGGATCCAGTACATCAGCAATAATAATAATCACTTTACCGGCGTCGATGCTTTTGCCCGGCCTCTGCGAAACCAGCCTGCCACCTCGGAACACATAGCCACACCAGCCGGTATGAATGTCAGCAGCAGCGCGAAAAAGTCAATTGTGCGCAAGAAACTGGATGACAGACTTGATGAGATACGGAAAAAGTTATCCCTGATATCATTCGACCTCCCAGCAGAACCCAGCTCCACGAGTGATTATTCTATTCATAGGCTTATCTGTAACAGCACTGGCATTCTGTTTGTCTCATCTCCCGATACTGCTCCGGAAGGATTGAAGAAAGGTCTTGCCACACAAAATGACGTTGCTCATAGGTAATGCGCGAGTTAACTTTAAAACCCTTCTCTCCGGGCTGGTCATGTTGAAAACCGCAGAATGAATTAGAAAGTCCTGATGAAATATCGGGAAGTCACCTTATTTAACTTAAACTCACAACGTGATCTTGATACCTCTTTATGAGTACTTTCGTATATAAATATGAAAATAGAGATAACGACCTCACTTTGATTTTAATAAATAAAATAAATGTGTAGCATTCCTGTTGTTAAAACTTATTCATTCCAGAAAAGGTGATTAGTCAGAAGTGTCTTTTAAAATGGCCAGCAAGCTCGTGCAAAGGGTATTCAGTCATGGGCAGAAACAGGCAAAACAACCGATGAAACAAGGTTCTTAGTTCATACCTCACCACCGGCCAGAATGAATGAATATGATAAACATCAATAAACCCGACTGATTTCCGTGCCAGAATTTCAGCCGTTTCGATAACAGCGCAGATAAAAAAATCACCAGGAAATTACAATGCCGTATTTATTTCTCAGTCTTGCCGCCTGTTTCTGGGGAGGAAATTATGTGGTTGGTCACCTGCTGGTCGCTCATGCTGATCCGATTTTACTCTCTCAGGCTCGCTGGTTACTCACTGCAATATTGCTGATGGCACTCTATTATAAATCAGTGCAACAACAATGGCCTGCAATGAAACAGGCTAAAGGCACACTGTTTTTTCTGGCAATGTGTGGACAGGTGTTATTCCCCCTCACTCTTTATATTGGCCTGCAATACACCTCTTCATTGAACGCATCAATTTACTTATCCACAACACCCGCACTGGTGCTGATCATAAACAAACTGTTTTTTCGCGAGAAAATCACTTCCCGTAATGTTACCGGAGTCGTTCTGAGTTCATTAGGTGTCATTTATCTGGTACTTCAGGGTGATCTGATGCATGTAGAAACCCTGAAAAACCTTAATCGCGGTGATGCCTGGACAATGGGTTCGGCTTTGAGCTGGGCACTCTATTGCGCTTTCCTGCGCACCAAACCTCGTGAAGTTGGCGGGAATGCCTTTGTCGCCGTCAGTGCGGTTATCGGGGCGTTAATGCTGCTGCCGGTATTCTTTTTTCGCACCGTTGAACACAATGCGGCTGATTTGCAGGTCTTTTTGCGCCCGGATTTTCTACTGGGGCTGGCCTACCTGATTGTTTTCCCGTCCTGGCTCTCTTATCTGTTGTGGAACAAAGGAATACTGGCGATTGGGGCCACCCGCGGTGAAGTTTTCTCTCATCTTATCCCCCTGAGCGGAGGAGTATTAAGTATTCTGTTTTTACAAACGCCTCTTCACAACTTCCATCTCATCAGCGCAATGTTGATTACATCCGGCATTGCGTTGTGTTCCGGCAGTCAGAAAAAAACACCTTCCATGCCGCATCCCAGGAACAATTCTGCACCTTAGTCTCTGTTGATTAGGCTCAAAGCACGCCGGTTTGCCGACGGCGTGCCAACCCTGTCACAGTTTCGCGATCAGCCATTCTCATCGAGAAAAAATAAAAATAAACTAACAGCAGATACAACATTTTTCTGCCAGCCACACTAAGGATTAAATCGGGAGAGACAGCATGCCAGGAATCAATCAACAGATCTTCTCCATCCCTCTGGCCCCGATAAGCCCTGCCAGTTCCGCACCATCATCCCCGCTACAAACTTTCAGCCAAACCGATGCGCTACCCTCTTCTTCTCAATCCTCAATATCATTACCCTCTTTTTCTATGCTAATCGCCTCATTATCCTGCAATTCTCCGAAACCAACCGCACTACCACTTGCAAATAAAATAACTGAAGCTAGTACACCTGACACTGTTGATTATGATTATGGCTGTAAGGAATGGTACGAGATTGTCTGTAACGTCAATTTACGCTCAAGCCGCGGTTTGTTTTTTGAAAGTCATCTGTCATTTAATGAAAGTGTGGTACAGGCTGCCATTGAACTGGGTCATATCACCGGTCCCTTCCCGGAGAAAAATGAACAGACCCAACACAAATTGTTATTCATTGCCAGGAAAATGATAAATAACCACCTCGTCGGTGTCAGCGAGCTGGGAGTGTTATCCTCGGCGAAAAAACTCATCCCGGGCTTTGAGTTAGTAAGAGATGAAAATAAGGCTAGAATATAACTAAAAAGCGCAACTGAGCCTGGGATAATAATTATCATCACACATAAAACACAATAACAATCGTATCCCGATAGATTCGCACCGGTTGATTACACCCATACTGAACATCTCTCAATGTCTATTTATTAGCCATCCATGAACCAGATTTTCAGAACATCATAGTATTTCCTCAGAGCCAGCCAAATAAATCACAAACAAATAAGACTACTTCAGTCTCCTTTTACCCTATCCTGCCAGTCAATAGCCTCTAAATAATATTCAATAAATTAATTATCAAGCCGGGGATGAGATGATGAGTAATGACCTGTACTTTCAGTTAGCCCGAGATTTATCTGAATGGTTTAGCGAAAATTCGCCGACATGGTCAGAGGTATCAGCTACTCCCTCACAGCAACTTCATGAAAAAATCACGCCAGCAAATTCAGAAATAATACAAGGCACGCACTTATGAACAAGATTGCTTCACTAAAAAATAAGCAGGGTGGCTTTACCCTGTTGGAACTGTTGGTTGTTCTGATGATTATCGCGTTACTGGCCGGCTTCGTGGGGCCAAAGGTTTTTTCTAATGTTGAAACAGCAAAAGAAAAAACCGCTCTGCGCCAGATGCGTTCACTCGCCGATTCACTGGGGCAATATCGCCTGGACGTGGGTAATTATCCGACTGAATCTCAGGGGCTGAAAGCGCTGACGGAAAAACCCGCAGGTGTTCAGCACTGGAATGGTCCTTACCTGAGTCAGCAGGTGCCGCTGGATCCATGGGGAAATGCGTATCAGTGGCATAACCCGACTCGTGAAAAAAATACCATTAATGAAGTCGACATCCAGTCAGCTGGCAAAGATGGAAAAGCGATTTCTTATGGGTTCTAACCATGAAAGCCCGGTTTTTAGCTTTTCTCCTGTTCGTCCCCGCTTTTTCCGGCATGGCAACCTGCTGGGAACAGGCGGGAGCACGCTATGGTATTGAACCTGAATTACTTCAGGCTATTGCTATCGTGGAATCTAATCTTGATCCCACCGCGATTAACAAAAATACCGATGGTTCTATTGATGTCGGACTGATGCAAATAAACAGCCGGCATTTTCAGACGTTAAGTAAATTTCGTATTAGTCAAAAAGATCTGATTAACAATCCCTGTCAGAGTGTGATGACGGGTGCATGGATCCTCGCGGACAATATTCGCAGGTATGGTTATTCCTGGGAAGCGGTAGGGGCCTATAACGCAGGCACCGGTAAAACGCACAAGCATCATGCATTACGGCAAAAATATATTAAGAAGGTGGCCCCGCAATACGCGCAATTAAAAAAAGGCCCCAAAACGAAATCTAAACGCTCACTATCATGAAACATTACGACGTCATCACCCTGGAACAGGGTAAACGCGTCACCCTGTCTGTATTGGCTGAATCAGCCGAGAAAGCCGGCCTGCGTGTTGAAACGCAGGGTGGTCTCGTTATCAGGGTGACAGAACGCCAGCCACGACGTGACCGGCGTTTCCCGCTCAATCTCTTTTTGCAGGAGCTGATTGCCCTGCTGGAAGCCGGACTGGTTGTCGTCGAGGCCGTGGAAGCACTGCGTGAAAGCAGCCGCGAAGGCGAGTCCACGCTGGTACTGGATACGTTGATTAAGCGGCTGTACGAAGGTGCCCAACTCTCGCAGGCCATGGCCAGTTTGCCTGACGTCTTTCCGCCGTTGCTCATCAATACTGTGGCCTCATCTGAGCAGACCGGACATCTGCCAATCGCGCTTGGGCGTTTTCAATATTACGAACAACGCATGGACGTGTTACGTAAGCGGATTAAAGCCACCCTGCTCTATCCGACGATTGTCATGTCGGCGGGTGCTGCGATCCTGTTTTTCCTGCTGGGATTTATCATTCCACGCTTCGCCCTGGTGTTCGATGGCATGAAAAACCTCAATAACAGCGCCCGTTTCATTTTGTGGTGGGGCAAGCTCACACAAACCCACGGGACGTTACTGCTGCTGGGAACGCTGCTCGGTGTCACCACGCTGGTGATGGCCATCCGTTCTTCCTGGCTGCGCCAGTTTGCACTGCGCCTGATGCTAAAAGTGCCACAGCTTAAACAACAATATCAGCTCTCTGTGCTGGTGCGTTTTTACCGCACCCTCGGCTTGTTACTGCAAGGCGGTATTCCGGCTCCTGAAGCATTGAAGCTCGGCAGTGAAGTCCTGCCACCAGCTTATCGGCCTCACATCGAACAGGTGGTACGCGATGTCGAAGCGGGACAGTCCCTTTCCGGCATGCTGGACAAACAGCAGATGACCACGCCGGTCGCTACCCGTCTGTTACAGGTTGGTGAGCGCAGCGGTGAATTGCCCGCCATGTGCGAACGCATCGCCGCTTTTTATGATGAGTCGCTGGAACGAGCCATCGAGAAATTCAGCAAAATTTTTGAACCCGTACTCATGATGATCGTAGGGGGGATTGTCGGCCTGGTGGTGTTCCTGCTGTATATGCCGATATTTGAACTGGCCGGAGGATTGCAATAAATGTCCCCTTCCCATCTCGGCGGCATCAGCATCGACAAGCTGGTGCAGCTACCGGAGGAGCAGCGTTGTGTCGCGCTCGGTGAGTTGCTGGAAAGCTTTCCACACGCACTGACTACCGCCGCCACCGCCATCGGCCTGACGCCATTACCCTTATCGTTATGCGAACAGGCCGTCGAGGATTTTAACCAGATACCGCTGGCTGAAGCACTGAACCAGCGCGTCCTGCCGCTACGCTTCAATAATCAGCAGTGGCTGGCGCTTGCCGATCCCTTTTCTTTGCCGCTGCGTCAGTGGGCGTTGCGTTTTAACGCCCTGCCCGCACTGGCTCCGCTTTCCTGGTTGAACAACCGGTTAGATGTGCTCGGCAAACAGCAGCGCACCCTGGATCAGCTGGAGCAGCAAAACGAGGAACACACGGAAAATGGCTGCCTTGAGATCACCCCGGCCGCCATCGCCAGCGAACCCCATGCCGTCATCAAGCTGGTAAACGCAACGCTGTATGACGCGCTGCAAAGCCGTGCCAGTGATATTCACCTCTCAGCGGTCGCCGATGGTCTGATGGTGAAATACCGTATCGATGGCGTACTGCACAACATCCGCCATTGTGCTGGCCTGCAGCATGCTGAGCAGGTCATCTCCAGGATTAAGGTTCTAGGTTGTATGGATATCTCCGAGCGCCGCATCCCGCAGGATGGCCGTTTTAAGGCGCTGATTCAGCAACGTCCTGTCGATTTTCGCGTATCCATTATGCCGAGTATTTATGGCGAAGATGGTGTGCTGCGTGTGCTGGATAAATCACACGATCAGAATCTGAAACTCGAAACCCTGGGTTTTGACGACCATACACTGCACGCGATCCGTCAGCTCACCCATCTGCCACACGGCATGGTGCTGGTCACCGGTCCAACCGGGAGTGGTAAATCCACCACGCTTTACTCTGCACTTAGCGAACTGAACAGCGGTGAAAGCAAAATCATCACCATTGAAGATCCGGTGGAATATCAGCTCAACGGCGTATTGCAGATACCGGTCAATGACAAAAAAGGGCTGACGTTTGCCCGTGGTCTGCGTGCCATTTTGCGTCACGATCCGGACATCATTCTGGTCGGTGAAATTCGTGACGGCGAAACCGCAGGTATTGCGGTACAGGCCGCACTGACCGGCCATGTGGTGTTGTCGTCCGTGCATGCTAACGACGTGTTCAGCGTACTGGAACGTTTTCTCTATATGCAGGTGGATCCGGCAAGTCTGATCACCGCACTTAACGGTGTCGTGGCGCAACGACTGGTGCGGCAAATCTGCCCTGAATGTGGTGAGTCCGCGCCAGCCAGTACCGAAGCACAACAGGCCTGGCTTAACGGCCCATTACAGCATCTCACCCCGGACTGGCGCAAAGGCCGTGGCTGCGAGGCATGCCGACACACCGGTTATCGCGGTCGCCTCGCGCTGGCCGAGGTCCTGCATTTTAGCGACGGCATCAAAGAAGCCATGCTGGCACGTTCGTCACAACGAAAACTGCGTGAAGTGGCTTTGCAGGATGGTTTTGTGCCGCTTCCTGTCATTGCATTACGTGCCGTGCTGGCAGGTAAAACCACCTGGGAGGAAATAAACCGTGTTATCGCTCATTAAAACCTGGCAGTGTGATATCTGGCCTCATGCACTACGTCTGCGCAACGGCACGCAGGTGGTGATGTCCTGTGAACGCATCCCGGATGAACCGCTTGAAACGGCGCTGACCGCCTTACTTAGCGCTCGCCCGGCCGCCATGGCCTGGCTGGACGCCATTGAATTTTACCTGGATACGGATGAACTGGATTTTCTGGTTATCCCCTGGCAAAACGGCATCAAAACCCCGCAGGAGTTACTGAGCATCGCGCAACGCGAAGCCAGTAAACGCTTTACGCAGCCACACTGGCAGGTACGTTTCGAAGACGTCAGCTGGGGACAACCCGCATTAGTGGCCTGCCTGCAACAGACCTGCTGGCAGATGCTGGCAAAATTATCACGTCAGCATCATCTGCGTTTTCAGGGCGTCGTCACGCCCTTCCAGTTATTGCTACATCGTTTCAATCGACGTTTACCGGTGGAAGGTATTTTTGCCGCAATCGGCCCGATGCGCAGCCGTGTTGCCTGCCGCCAGGACCAGCAATGGCGTGATGTTCATTGCCTCAATTTGCCACAGCAGGGACAAAGCGAGCAGTTGCAAATTATTGGACGCCTCGCCGCGATGCCTGACAGCCCGCGTTTTGTGATCAACACCACCGACTGGCAGACAGTCACTGACAGCCGGGAAGTCACGTCATGACGCCACGCTTTTCACTGACACCACCCTGGGCGCGCTATGCGTTGCTGACGACCGGATTGCTTTGCCTGCCCATTGCCGGACTGATTGTGCACGACTCCTCCCGGCAACAGCAGCTGACACTGGAAGCCGGGCAGATGCAGCAGCAACTGCATACGCAACAGCAGGCACTCCGCACGCTGCGTGAAGCGCAGCAACGCCTGATGCGCCAGCAGCAGCAACAGCAAACCACCTCACCCTCACTGGTGATGCTGGAAAAAATCGGCAGCGTGATGCGTCCTGATGTGGTGCTACGCGCTGCGGATGTCAGCCCCGGCCAGCAAGCCGTGCGACTTGAAGTCAGCAGCAAATCACTGGCAGCAGTGCTGGAATTTAGCCAGGACCTGCAGAAATTACCCGCAAAAGTCGCCCTGGATAACCATCGCCAGGCGACGGATAAAAACCCCGAATGGCCGGTTCTGGCGGTACTTGATGTGAATTTCCATCCGGAGAAAGGTGATGAAGCTAACCGTTAACAGCGGGTTACTCCACTGGCGGCTGGCACAACTGGTAGAACGTACCGGAAAAGTGCCGCTGATGCTGGCCATGCTGCCGTGCTGTCTGCTGGCGTTCTGGCTGGTCGTATCGATGCCGCAAACTTCGCAACAGCAGCAGGAAGTTATCATGCTCCGCCAGCAACTGCATGACACGCTGCCAATGGACCAGCAGCAACCGGCCCTGCAAAACCAGCTCAGCCTCAATCAATATCAGCAGGTGCGGCTGGTGTTCGAGCAGCTGCAAAAAAATAACCTGTTGGTGGAATCCAGTCGTTATCAACTGGAGCAACAGGGTGAAAATAAAATTCTGCGTCTGGATATTCCACTGAAGGGTGAATACCTGCCATTGGTGCAGGCTCTCGACACTCTGAGCCGTACCCTGCCGATATTTATCGATCAATTGTCGATGCAGCGGCCAACGCCGGCCACCAGCCAGCTGAAAATTACCCTGCGGCTGCGGCTGCAACAGGAGGCGCGATGAAACTTCCGCGCTATTTACAGCTGGCGATCGCGGTCACCGTCGGCCTGGTGATATGGAGCCAGTTTGTCAGTGACGAAGATCCGGACGAGCTAACGCTGTCGCCGGCAACCTCGCCGCGCACCCGCCCGGCAGCCACGACGACACCTGCGACAAAACCGGACAGTTCATCCTGGGTGAATTTGTTTCCCGGCCCGGTGAAAGTGGATAAAAACGCCTCCGGGCAAAGCGCTGCTTCTGCACCGCCTCCCCCACCGCCGCCTTCGGCACCCCCGTTGCCGTTACAGGTCATGGGGGCGTGGTGGAGTCAGCAACAGCGCATTGTCATCATCACTGATGGCAATCAAACCTGGCCGGTGTGCAAGCGTTGCCAGGCTGACGGGAAAATCTGGATCGGCAGTTCGCCGGTTGCCGGATGGAGTTTAGTGGATGTGGCGAATGACCACCTCTTATTTGAGTGGCAAGCCACTCACACACGCAAACGCCTTGAGCTGGATGATTTGCAAGCGGAACCAACACGTTAATCGATCATGAAAAAAGTAACCTTCACACTCTCTATACTCGGCGCACTGCTAAGTGGTTGCGCAGAACATAACTTACCGCAGACCACGGAAACCGTGTCCCTGCATTCTCCCGAAAGTATGGCCGCCCGTCTGGTGCAGCTGGACCGTGAACGCGTCGACCATCCGAACAATATCTCGCTGCGAGCAGAACAGACCGATCTGACCAACCAGCTTATCGCCAGCTACCTCCGACAGGCTGAAGTCGCTGTGCGGAGGAATAATTACGAACTTGCGGCAGAGAACTGGAAAAGTGCCCTGCTGTATCAGCCAGGCAACCTGCGCGCTCAGCAGGGATTGCGCAAAATTAATGCCTGGCGTGCCGTGGATAAAACCTATCGCGAAGCGGTGAAGCTCAGCACCAAAGACCCGGAACTGGCATTACGCAAAGTGAAGCAGGTACTGGAGGAAGATCCCAACTGGCCACAGGGGCGCGCATTGCGTGACCATCTGCTGCGCGAGATTTCGATGATGAACCAGCCAGCAAAACGTCTTAGCCGTGAGCTGCAAAAGCCGATTTCACTGAATTACCGCCAACATAATCTGATGGCCATTTTTAGTAGTATCAGCCAGATGACCGGTGTGAATATCATCTTTGATAAAGACGTTTCCAGCAGTGCCACCACCAGCATCATTGCCAAAGACACGACCGCCGAAGATGCGATTGATGTTTTGCTGATGTCAAACAACCTGCGTAAAAAGGCGCTGAATGCCAATACCTTACTGATCTATCCGGCTACCGCGCAGAAGGAAAAGGTTTACCGTGAAATCGTGGTCAAAACCATTTTTCTCGCCTATGCCAAGGCAAAAGATGTCAATGTTGCCCTGCGCAATCTGGTGAAACTGAAAGATGTCCACGTTGATGAACGAACCAACTCAGTCACCATTCGCGGTTCGGAAGAAAGCGTCGACAAAGCAGAACGTTTGCTGGTCACTCTTGATCGTCCGGAAGCCGAGGTCACGCTGGCCGTGGAAGTGCTGGAAGTGAATACCGAAGATGTCCAGAAACTGGGTATGACCCTGCCTCAGCACGCTGGTGTTTCGTTCGGAAAAGTGGGCGAAGATTCCACCTCAAGCAATACCAACAGCAAGCTTCCCCTGAGCGCCCTGAGTCCCCGTAACATGCTGGTGAGCATTGATGGCATGTCGCTGGATATGAAACAAGTGCTGAGCCATGCCAAAGTGCTGGCAAGCCCGCGGATCCGCGTTAAAAACAATAAAAAAGCCCTGGTGGATATTGGCCAGAAAATCCCGGTGCTGACCAGCAACGCCAGTTCTGATGGCTTCCTGTCGCAAAAAGTTGAATATCAGGATGTGGGTATGAAACTGGAAGTTACGCCGGATATCAGCATGGATGACAACATTTCGATGGAAGTGAAGTTTACCTTAAGCAGCCTGGGTACGCCGCAGCCGGGTAAAGATGGGGCGGTTTACTACAGCACCAACAGCCGTGAAGCCAACACCGTGCTGAGCAGTAGCAACGGTGAAACGCAGATGCTGGCCGGGTTGATCAAACAGGAAGATATCGACCTTGATAGCGGCGTACCTTACCTCAGTAAAATCCCGGGTATCGGCCGCCTCTTCTCAAATAAAGGCGATGAGAAGAAACGTACCGAAGTGATTCTGCTGATCACCCCGACCATTGAGCGCAACCTTGATCTGCCAGGCAGCCATGTCAGCACCATCGATATGGGCACCGATGAGTTAACGGGTGAGAATTTGCAACTGCGTGGCGCAGCGCCTGAACACATCATTCCTAACTTTGAGGCCCCACGCCTGGCACCCCCTGCTCAGTTCCCTGACCATTCTGCTGGCTTGCCTCCGCCGGTGATTAAAAATGAGCAGGCACATTACGGGACTGAGTAATGCAGCGGCAACGTGGGTTTACCCTGATTGAGATGATGGTCACCCTCGCACTACTGGGGACGCTGGCAGCTGCCGCGACCCCACTGGTGCAGCGCTATCATCAGCAACGTCAGGAAGAGGAGTTACGTGACGCCCTGCGTGAAATTCGCACCGCCATTGATCTCTACAAACAGGCGACAGCTGAAGAACGCATTGAGAAAAAGTCCGATGCATCAGGCTATCCGCCCTCACTTAATATTCTGGTGGAAGGGGTGAAGGACAAACAATCGCCCAAAGGCAGCAAAATCTATTTTCTGCGTCGTATTCCACGTGATCCGATGTGTGATTGCGATGGACGTAAAGACGAAGAGACCTGGCGTCTGCGCGCCGCCGATCAACCGCCAGGTGAATTTACGGGTGGTAAGGATGTTTATGATATCAGCTCCAGTAGCCGGGCCAACGGTCTGAATGGGGTGCCCTATGCGCAATGGTGAGAAAGGGTTTACGCTGATTGAGCTGCTGGTGGTAATGGCGATCATTGCCACCCTGATGACGCTGGTCGCCCCGCGTTTCTTTCAGCAAATCGACCGTTCAAAAACGGTGGTACTGGAGCACAACCTGAATACGCTGCGCAGTGCGATCGATAATTTCCGGCGCGACCGTCTCACGGGCCCGTATACATTACAGGACCTGGTGGAAGCCGGTTATCTGCGTCAGCTACCGCTGGACCCCGTCGCCAACAGCCGTGATAACTGGGAAGCCATCACCGATGAAGAGGGACAGATTCTGGATGTGGACTCCCCTTCACTAAGCCATCCGAATCAGCAACATGACGATGATGAATAACCTTCGCAAACAGCAAGGCGGGTTTACCTATCTGCTGCTGCTGATTGCGCTGTCTGTACTGGCGATGGCTCTGCTCAAGAGCACCGATGAGATCACCATGCGTTACCGTGAACGGCAGGAAAAGGAATTGCTGTTTCGCGGTGAGCAAATTCGTGCCGCGATTGCTTCCTATCGTGCGGTAGGCCATGGCTGCTTTCCAACGGATTTTGCGCAGTTGCTCGATGACGAGCGGGGTATGAAGCCCGTCTACCATTTACGGCAACACTATCGCGATCCACTGACTAACCAGGAAACGTGGGCAATGCTTTACGATCCCGATGGTCGCTGGATCGGTGTGACCAGCGCTGGCAATGGCACGCCGCTACGTAAGGCTGGTTTTAGTGAGGAAGCGGTTGAATTCAGCAAAGCGAAGACATATCAGGACTGGAAATTCACCGTAAAAAGCGACCTGAACGCACCACTGCCCACCGCCTGCGGCCGGTAAGCCCGGCAGTGCCGACTGGATACGCATCAATCAAGCACAGTCAACCCAATAAACTCCAAATTATTCCTGAAAAAATGCCTTTTCCATGGCTGTAATCCTGATTATTAGAAGATATACCTGATAATTAAATCACTCCAATTCTTTCCAAAAAATCAGTCTGTTAATGTTTTCTCACCTTTACGGAATGACCGGTATTGCGAATGAACGCCGTCCCTACACCTCACGATGCATTGTTTAAACAGTTTTATGACTCACCGTCGCATGGTGTTTCAGGAGGTGCTTCTGAAACATATCCAGCCACCCGCCCTGGCGCAGAAAAAACCACAATTAGAGGGAAGGATGATGACTATTGCAGAGCGTTTACGTGAGGAAGGGATGAAGGAAGGCTTGAAGGAAGGCCGTGAAATAGCACGTAAAGAACACAATGAGCAACTGGCTCGCCTGATGATATCCAAAAAGTATGATTTAGCCAGCATTATGGAGTTAACGGGCATGACAGAAAGCGAATTAAAAAAGCTTCAGTGCTGAGGATAGCAACTTCCGTGCAATATTCCTTCGGACATGTCGCACCTGGCATCTTCTCGTTTTACCGGTGCGACATCTATTATTTTTCGACCATACCCTGTGAATCTGGATTCTCATTGAATTAGAATATATTTCTTATAAAATTCACATCAAAACGGGTTTCATTTACTGGCAAAATCGGTTCTATCTTTTCCCGATATGTTTTTTATTATGCATGGCCGTATCACCAAACTCATCCCTGACAATTTTTTCTACCGCCCGGGCAAAGACAGAATGCACTTCCTGACTTGGGTGTGATTTGTCATTAAAGAAGTTCTCATGATCAATGGTACATTTCTTTCCTTTATCGCGTAAAGAAACATACCCGCCATTAAAAAATGCCTTTTCGAGATCGTAATTAACGTATTTGGCCACCTCCATGATTTTACTCATGATTGCATGGGTGTCGATATAAATAATTTTCACCTGCGGATTTTCGCGCTGCACGTCGTTCACCATGCCTTTTAAAGCATTGTTATGCTTTTCAGATACAGCATGCATCATTGTTCTGTATTCTTCATTTTGTTCATGAGCATAAGGAGTGAGCGATAAATCAGGCATTCCCATAATCACGATGTTGCTGACTTTGTTATCTATCATTCTCTGCACCTGCTTTTTCTGACCAGAGACAACGCAGGTAACATCTGTCTTGCCAAAAGTCATATAATCATTCGCACCAAGAAAGATAAATACCAGTGCGTCCTCTCCGGGTGCTGACTTTTTAGTCTGAGTTTCAAGATTAGAGACAAATAAAAAAGCAGGATTTCCAATGACAGGAATACCGGAGTAGTTCGCCGACACCGCACCACCCTCAGCAACATTGTAACAAGGTAAGCTCAGGTATTTTGCCAAAAATTTTACCCATGTATAGCCGTTGGTAAATTTCCCATCAATAAATTGCGGATCGGATGGCAAGATTTCGTGTGTTTTTTTATACATTAAACCATTTTCGTCGGACAGGCTGTCTCCATTGACAACGATTTTCTTTACTGATCCAAAGTTGTTCTTTCTGGTGTCTGCTTTGAAAGCTGTCTGCAGTTGCTGAACTCGCATTTTCTCATCCTCAGAATGGAAAATTGTGTCCGGTAACACCTGGCTATTAATCACTTCTGCCAGCAGAAATTTCCCTTTCCCACTTTCGCCATCCACTTCATCAGCTGAGGAGAGGTTGGTGTTTAAAATAGCCTGGCCATTGAAGTTTATCGATGTCATAAAAAGAAATACCTCTGCGTTATTATTTTTTAATAACTATACCAAACGGAGGCATACCGACTTATGACATTTATGGAATATTCCCGTGAAAAACATTAAATAAAATCAATCACATCATAAGATGATTTTCTCCGGCTTGTGATTATCCGTCACTCATTAACTTAGGTCCCTACAACCTTCGACCAGCCCGATTCGCAGGGTAAACGTCGGGCGGTCAGAGTGGTGAGAATATGATTCAGGAAAACATCGGCTCTCTGACCTGAACGCCTGTTACTTCGATGCGATTATAAATCTGCACTTTAAGGACCTCCAGTTGTTCCATCACGGCCCTCATGCCGTTCAGATAGGTCCACAATTTATAATGGGATTTGTCCGCCGGATTATCATCGAAGTCAGGCAATGTCACATTCCTTCCCATCGATGTGGCATTACAATGCGTTGCAAAAATTCCTTTACGGGCCGGAGCACCAATACGGATCACCTCAGCATCATTTTTCAGATTCTCACAGGCGGTGCGCAGCAGGATATTCCCCTCTTTAGCAACCTTAATAATACGTTTATATTCTCTGATCTGATCTCTTATCTGATTATCTCCCGGCACTATTGGCGCTTCCGCCAGTTCAACTTCCATACGGTTTACTTCAATCAGTTTCTCATCCAGAGCAGCAATATTCGCGTTAATTTTTACCACTGTCTCATGACAATTACGCAGGCAGGTTTCATCGCCATAAGTTTGCAAGCGGGTACGCAACTGAAGATCCACCAGCCTGTTGTTATTGAAAATTGATTCACACTGCGTACTTTCATAGGATTGAGACGGTATACACTTCCGGATATCATCAACATAATGCTGAACCCGTCGTATGCATTCACCAACATGAGCATGTTTTGCCCTCAAAACGATTCTCTGCTGGCTGGTATCTTTTCGCATTCTTATGCGGCTTTGCGTCACCGGGAGATATTTCATTTTTGGCGGGAAACGCCCATTATCTGTCTGAGTTAGCTCCCCAGGCTTGACCAATAAGGGATTATTTTCCAGCGAAAGTGCCTCCCCTGTTGCCTTTTCCCGGTTAAAAACCAATCCTGCGTTCGCTAAGAGCAGGGACAGAAAAAACCAGCGGGTCAGATTGGGTTTTGAAAAAAGAAGTCGGGGTTGTGCAGTAACATCATGATAGTCTGAAGATATATTAAAAGGCTCATTGGAGAGCAGATTAATTTCAGCTGAAAAACAGGCACGCTCAGCTTCTGCTACCTTTTCCTGTTTTTTTTAGCGACAAATTCACACTTTCAAATGTTCTAAAGCAAGTATTGTTTACGTATGGCATAACGCCTTCCTTATTGTCAGTCTATGAGCTTACATATATTACTATGTATAGACTTTAATCAAGATTTGGCAATTCCCGCATGAAAATAGAAAAATAAAACCCCGGGCGATGAAGTAGCAACACCCGGGGTTTATTTCACACTGGAGGATATAACTTACGGCTAAATCTTTCCCTGCCAGCGACGGTCACGCTTATTTCGTCAGGTTCCAGGCTTCATGCCACGCCCAACCAGCACCAGGCTCATAGACACTTGCCAGGCCGCACCAGCCGTTGCGTCCGTTGTCACCGCGGCATTCATAAATGCTGCCATCGCGACCCAATACTTTATCCCCCGCTGCGTAGGCTTTACCCAACACCCAGCCAGCGACCTGCCCTGGCTCTTCCGGTTCCGTACTGCTCGCACGATGGATGATCACGACCGATGCTGGCAGGGAGTTCTGCTTACCGTCATTTACCGTCAGCTGAAACTGCAGATTGTCTGACTGGCTGGTTTTGTCCAGATTGAAAGTAGCCTGAACTTTATCCGCGTTCACCAGTTGAACGGTTTTACCTGTCAGCTGTATCCATTTATAGGTCAGCTGCTCACCTTCAGGATCGACCGAACCTGAACCATCCAGCGTCACACGACCTTCCGTCAGATCTTTCGGTGTGGCAGTAGCAGCCGCAACGGGCGGCAGATTTTCGGCACCCTGCTCAGCCTGATGCTTAATAGTAAACTCGAACGGTGCGGATTCTTTTTCACCATCGTTCACCGTCAGACGGAAACGCAGACTCTGATCCTGAGCGGCGCTGTTCAGCGAGAAAGAGGCTTTCATCTGAGTGCTGTTAACCAGTGTCACCACCGGGCCAGACAACTGTTCCCATTTGTAAGTCAGCGGGCTTCCTTCCGGATCCGATGACGCAGAGCCATCCAGTTCAACATGATCTGCCGCACCCACCACCACAGCAGGATAGTTTGCTCGTGCCACAGGAGCCTGGTTAATCGTACCCTGAGCAGCATTGTCTGCGGCTTCTTTCATGGCGTTGATATAGCTTACCTGCTCAGCGTTACCATATTGCGGGTTGGTACCGGCCAGTGACCAGGCAAAGAAACCGCCATACCCTTCGCGGGCCTGCCAGGCACTGCGATTCAGGTTGGTCTGGTAATCTTCATAGTACCTGCCTTCAGGTCCCCATTGACTGTTAATGGTATTCCCCAGGATAACTTTTGCTTTATTGCCAACGGCACGCGCATAGTTGGCCATGGCTACGTCGTATTTGAAGCGCGGGCCTGCGTCATAAGCCATCACGTTGAACAAATCGAAGACATCTTTACCGCCATGCAGGATGGGCAGCACAGTGCCATGATGCTGTGAGCGCCCTGGTTCAACAAAAGAACAGTTCTCAAAGACCGTCGGATCTTTGCACTCCACCGGATCGGCACCCGTATGATAGGTGGTCAGAATCATCATTTTTTTCGACGGCAGACCCGCGATTTTCTGACGCAACAGTTTAGCCAGCTGGAGCAGGTCATCATTTTCTTTTTCAGTCAGCGGCTGAGCTTTCTCAAAATCGAAATCGATGCCATCAATTTGCGTGGTGCCGGTTTGTGTGTAGGTTGATCCTACCATCTGATACACCGGGAAATTAGTTTGCAGCAGCGCAGCCAACCCGCTGGCAATTTTTTCACGACTTTCTGGCGTATTCATTACGCCCCAGATGTGTTCATAGGTCTCACCACCAAAAGCGATCAGAACCTTGTTATTCTGGTTATTTGTTTTGAACTGTGTCCAGACTTTATAAGAGAGGGGAACATTATAGATATCAGAGGGAATACTTGCGATTTGGTCTGAAGACTGAATATTGCCGTTTGCATCCCACTGACCGAAGGCCAGCAGTAATGTATCGACTTTTGTCGCTGCCATCTCCTCTTCCATTCCCCAGTTGACACCCCAGGAGGCCAGATAACTGATAGAACGATTATTATCAGCCGCAACAGCAGACTGCGCCAGTAAAGCACCGGCAATAAGCAGTGGTAACGCAAGTTTTTTCACAATCAGAGATCCTTTATATATACAAAAAAATAGTCAGCCATGCAGCCAGATGTAACGGCATACTTAGATTTTATTTTAATGTGTTACAAATTTTAATCTTTGCGATATAAAGAACTCTTTACCAGGACTCCCAGCCAGATTAATAAGAAGTTTCTCGTCTCAGTGATTAACCGAATAATAATCGAATATCATTAATGATAAATCAGCATCCAGCCAAGGGCAGCGATGATTGGATAAGGGCCAAAAGCAAAAGGCTGGCTCACTTTCACCCGCAGCAACACCAGTGCCGAGATAATCGCCAGCAGTGAGGAAACGCTAAAGAGCGTGAACAGGGGCTCTATCCCCAGCCATGCGCCCAACCCGGCGAACAGTTTCATATCTCCCATCCCCATGCCCTCATAACCACGCCACCAGCGGAACAAAGACGACAGGCACCAGGGTAAGCCAAAACCTAATGCTGCCGCGACGGCCGCCATAGTAAAATCAATCCTCGCCTCGCCGCTGGCAGCGAACAACAGCGCCAATGCCAGCAGCGGTAACGTCAGGCGGTCAGGCAGCAGCTGGGTTTGCAGGTCGATAAACAGCAGCGGTATTAAAAGTGAAATCACCAGCAAATCAAACACAGCGGGCGGCGTAATACCCTGTCGCCATGTCACCAGCGCGAAAAGTAACGCCATCAACCCTTCGACCAGGGGGTAGCGCCATGAAATTGGTTGCTGACAATGCGCGCAGCGTCCCCGCAACAGGCACCAGCTTAGCAGCGGGATATTTTGCCAGGCGCGGACCGGTTGATGGCAATGAGGGCAGTGCGAGGCAGGCCATGACAGTGACAACGGCTCACCCATGAGTATCTTCGGTAAACGATAGATCACCACATTACAAAAGCTGCCAATCACCGCCCCCAGAATGGCAAAAAAGGTTACCAGCATCGTAAATCCCCTCCATTCTTTGATTGATGACCGCCGCGTTTCTGTATCGATTTTAACAGGTTATCAGGGTTAATTCTGTCGCCATCCACGCGATAAGCAGAACACCTCTCTGAGTTTTCTTACCCGTACTAAAGAATCCTCTTGTTAGAGCAGTTATCTTTCCCCGCATCAGGTGAGTGCTGTCGCACCACCGCTACCTTTCCTGGAGAATTAAATGAAAGCACGTATCGTGATTGCCGATGAACACACCATTATTCGTCGTGGCGTGATGTCCATGATCACTAATATGCCACCCGCTGCTAACGAGAGTCTGGAAAAGCCGGACTTCACTGTACTGGGTGATACCGCTTCCCCCTCAGAATTGATGTCGCTGCTTTCACATAACCAGGTTGATATTCTTTTTCTCGGCTTTTCACTCTCCACCCATTTGAGTCAAAACCCGATCAGCGGTATGGACGGCGTCTCTTTGATTAAATGGATCAGCCGCAAATATCCCGCGATGAAAATCGTGGTGATTTCACCGTTTAAAAACACGTTATTGATCCGCATGGCCCTTGAAGCCGGAGCCAAAGGTTATATCAGCCGTGATACCTGTGAAAAAACCTTATTGCGCACCCTTAACTCGGTGCTTAACGGTGAAGTGTATATCGAGCGTGAATTAATGGATTCCATGTTCCGTCGCGATAATCATGCCATGGGTGGTGCGGAGTTATCACCGCGTGAAATTGATGTATTACGTATGTTATGCAAGGGGCTGTCACTTACCGATATTTCAGTCCAGATGAACCTCAGCAATAAAACCGTCAGTGCACATAAATTACGGGCAATGGATAAGCTGGGCGTAAAAAGTGACTGTCAGCTCTACTGTCTGATGGCAAAAACACAAATGTTTGATATTGCGATTTAACACAGCAGAAACGTAACTATCTGACATATCTGCGTGGAGAATCAAATGAAAAAAAATATCGTTATTGCCGATGAACATATCCTGATTCGGCGTGGCGTAACGGCAATGATCACTGAACTGTCCCCCGATGCTAACAATGCTTTTTCCAAATCGGCGTTCAGCGTCGTGGCAGATACCGCATCACCTTCACAGCTGATGACGCTGCTGGCGGATAATCAGGTCGACATCCTGTTTGTTGGCTTCTCACTGGCGACGTTGCAAAGTACACCGGCTGACAGTGAATTGCCTAAGGAAGCCTTGCTGAAAGGGATTAGCCGCCTGTATCCCGCCATGAAAACGGTGGTGATCTCACCCTATAAGAATGCCCTGCTGGTGCGTAACGCTCTGGAAGCCGGAGCCATGGGTTATATCGGCCGTGACAGCTGTGAAAAAACGCTGCAGAGAACGCTCCATTCCGTCATGAACGACAGGGTTTATGTTGAACGGGAACTGATGGCGTCATTATTCCGTCGTGATAACGGTTCATTGACCGGAATGGCACTGACAAAGCGGGAAACTGAAGTTTTACATAGTTTGTATCAGGGATTGCTACAGCCTGAAATTTCAACTCAATTGAATCTCAGCAATAAAACCGTAAGTGCACATAAGATGCATGCGATGGCAAAACTCAATGTAAAAAACGAGTGTCATCTTTACTGCTTAATGGCAATCGCCCAGATGTTCGATGCATCCGTTTAAAACGGAAAACGGTAATGTTAAACCGGGTTTCGCAGGAAAAATGATGAAATACAGAATTATTATCGGATCACTTGCCGCTGCGAGCACTTTATTGTTCTCAGTTAACAGCAACGCAGTGGTTATTAACCATTCGACGTTTTTAAACAATGGCGGCAATCTGGCTAATATTCATAGCACGCTGGAAGATGCCTATACCCCGTTGCGCGCAAAAAGTTATTCCCCACGTTTTGACGCGATAGGTAAGATTTATGCCTGCACCGCTACCTGGCTTGGGGACAGTAAAGACGGGAAAAAAGCGTATATTCTGACTGCCGCCCATTGTGCTGAATTCCATGATCCTTCCGCGTCTTCCGGCAGCTATACCGGACAATTTCGCGATCGGCATAATCGGGTTATTGCAGAGAATGGCACCTATTATCTTGGACCTTACCGCATTCAGCGTCCGGCAGGATTTGGTGGCGCCTCCACGGATATTGCGATACTGGCCTTGAATAAAAAAGCCAATATGCTGGACGATCATGGTAAAGCCATCAACCCGCCGTGGATATATGACGGTGTGGCGGAGAAAGGGGCACGCATCAGTATGGTTGGCTACGGTAACTGGGGAACCGGTGAAGTTTCGCCGCAAAGCACCCCGGATGGAGAGCAATTTGTCCCGGACCATGGCACCCTGCGGGCATGGGGAGAAAGTTATGTCGATGCGATCTGGGAGAAAGATCATGGGATGAGCGCCCCATACCATCCTGAGCATGATGCCAAAGCCTGGGCCCGCCTCGCGCCTGGCGACAGCGGTGCCGCCTGGTGGCAGCAACATCAGGGATTCTGGAGCGTGGTTGGCGTGACCAACAGCGGTTCGATGCATTCGTCCAATGCAGCACGTACCAGCCAGTATGTTCACTGGATCAAAAGCGTCTACCCTGAAGCACGCACCCTGAGCGGGATGACGACGATTAATGCGCGGGAGATACTGACACTGCCAGACCTGTCAAAAGAAACGGCTGAAGGGTCAGTCGCTTATACCGTGCCGAAGCAAAGCAATGCCAGTGGTCCGACGGTAATTGACTGGGACTTAGGCCCGGGCTTCAGCGAGATACAGCTCAATTTAAAAGAGGTCACCAGCGGGAAACGCTATCAGGTTACGCTGCGGGCGTGGCGTGATGTGGGATGCGGCAAGGCCCCCATCAACACCGCTGTCAGCTGCGGGGATAAGCAGAGCAACCTGGTGATGAAATATTATCCGGAGGATAATCAGCAACTGCCTCCAGGACATTATAAAGGCGTATTTTATGTGCAGGCCCAGGGCTGGCATGATAAAAGCTATACTAATCGGCTGACGTTAATGGCGGATATTGATAACCGCTAATAAAAGATAAAACAGGCGCGGAAAGAATGATTATCTGCGCCTGTATCCAGATCCAGAGGAAAGCAACGGATTTATATACTTCAATCCTCACGCGTCATCATTCTGTTAACGACTTCGTCAGGATAACCATACTCTACCCGCATTTCTTCACCAGCTTTAATATTGACGATAGCAAAAAAACAGGGCCAGAGAATATGTTCTCCCTCTTCCGAGATAACAGAAACACTGGCCAGAATAACGTTATAGCCAGACTTAGCTTCATACCATCCCCTTGTCTCTTCGTATTCAAAAATGCTATTCACCCGGGATAAGGTGCCATCACCGACTAACTTACCTGTAATAAACTTATGGTGTGTACGAACGTGCAGTTCAACACCATACACTTCCCGATCTTTTTGCGAAAAACGGTGATGATTGTCACTGACAACACCCTCACCGGCATAAATCCCAATGGCTTGCCCCGCCAGAATATCCTCATTAGCAAACACTGAATGCTGCCCAACAAGCCGTAATTCTGCATACCTGCGCGCCTCTGATATCCCCGCAGATATATCCCCTTCCGTAAAGGTTCTGACCTCCATAAGACTGTTATAAAAATGACAACGTTGTTCAGGCGTATACTCCGGGGAGTAGAATTTTTCAGCACTCTGAAAATCCAGCTGTAAACCTTTTCTTTCTCGTGGAACGTTATAAGAAAAACAAGATCCCCTGTAAGGGAAGACTGGCTCTGGCTGGCCATATATCCTGCAGGGATAATATCCATCATTCCGGGGGTAATATTGAAAATCGTAAACATTCCCTTCCTTACAACTTCCAGGTGGCCATTCTTTTTTCTCTTCCGGCGTAATTATTGTTGAATGCATTGATGCCTGTACACCATTGATCATTTCAAGTCCCTTTAGGCTGGTTGAAGATTCATTCAGAGAGGACGTGCTATCCCCGGAAAATATCGCATTGCTTTGACCTGAGCACCATGGCAGCGGCCTGATATCGCGTAATATCACGACCGTGAAGCTGTGAACTCTGCTATATAATATGAAGTACGCCATTGGATGATTGATCGAATGAAAAAAACTGTCCTGATTGCGGATGATCACCCGGTTTATCTGCTGGGGTTGCGCACTCTGCTGCAAACGCGTCACGACCTGTACCAGATCGTGCATGAAGCCACCAGCGCTGATGAACTGATGGCGCAGCTGGCACAACAACCGGTCGATATCATTATCACTGACCTCAGCATGCCCGGTGTGGACTCTCCTGATGGTCTGGCGATGATTCAGGCCCTGATGCGACGCTATCCGCAAAGTATGGTGGTGGTCATCACGATGATCAGCAATCCGGAACTGCTGTCGGCGCTGCGACGCCAGGGTGTCCATGCCGTGCTGAGTAAAAACAGCCTGTCCACGGAGCTGATTAAAACATTACGCCGTCCACGCCAGCAGCAGACCGAGGCTGTCAAACCCGAAGCCCACTTAACCCAGCGTGAAATTGAAGTGCTGCGCCTGTTGTTGCGCGGCCTCACCGTGAACCAAATCGGTGAGCAACTTAACCGCACCAAACAAACCATCAGCACACAAAAAAACAGTGCCATGCGCAAGCTCGGGGCCACTAACGATTATGAACTTTTTCAGTGCGCACAAAGCCTGGGACTGGGCAGCTAACTTTTGCTGGCTGCTGCTACTGTGTTCGCTGACCAGCCAGGCCGCCGCGCTGCGTATTGGTTTACTCAGCGAAGCCCCGCCATTTATTCAGCAAAACACAACGGCCGGTATTCTGGCTGATGAGGCCAATATCTTGTTTAAGGGTGCCGAAGCACCAAAACTGATACGGCTGAATACCCCACAGGACGCTCTCGCGGCGTTGAATCAAAAGCAGATCGATCTGCTGATTTCTGCCGCACCACCGGCGACAACGTTACGTGCCAGCGACCCGCTGCTGACCTTTCCCCTGAGCAGATTGCAGGCCAGCAGCCAGGCGGGGGGCGTTACGCTGCGTTTTCCTGCCATCCCCGAAAACGCCGCACTGTCTGACACCCAGCCCGGTGCCGCGACCTTAAATGAAAATATCCAGCGGCTGATGCGTGGCGAAGCCCGGCAATTAGTTGCTCCCACGTTCCTCCTGAATCAATATTTTTTCAATGCACCGGTCACGACGCTTGAGGTGGAGCCTGCCACCAATCTGCCAACGCTACATTTCTTTGCCTGGGCTTTGCCTGCACGCCAAACGTTAATTGCCGAGGTCAATCAGCGTATTTCGTCATTGAACCAGGAGGATGCCAGCCGACTGGAAAGAAAATGGCTGTTGCCTGCAGGCAGCGTATTCAGCGCCCGTTACCCGCCGACGGCAGAACTGGCCCCGCAAATTGAATTACAGGTCGTCTTACCGGATGCCCCGCCTCCCTGGGTACAAATCAACGAAGTGGGAGAAATTCGTGGCATCTGGTACAACCTGCTGTCGGAGATGTTCCCGCCGAGCAGATTTACCCTGACCTTTGCGTTGCAAACGCCAGCCCAGGGCAATCCTGATGCCCCCATTAACCTGCAAATTATTGCTGATGATGCATCGCCCGATCCCTTAGCCGTGCCTTTTGATGCGCTCAACTGGGGCATTGTCAGCGCCCAGAATACCCCTTTGCCAGGCGCAATCGCCGCCCTGAAAGATAAACGCATTGCTGTACTGCGTTACTCACCTTTGTTGCAACAGCTGGGAAATCGTTTACCTGCGGAAAACCTGGTATTAGTGGATTCCCTGGAGCAGGGTCTGACGCTGCTGCACGCAGGCGGCGCAGACGGTGTGATGGGGGAAATCTTCAGCCTGAGCTATGTGCTAAAACAACAAAATGAGCAGCAACTACGGCTGGCACCGCTGGATTTGCCCGAAACACCCCTGTGGTTCAACATCAGCGCCGCCGATACGCCTGAAACTCAGCGCGTGCGACAGGTGCTGGCCTCCTTTACCCGGGCCGAAGTGGAATCAAGCCGCGCCAGAAGCCTGCTGACGTTGCAGAACACCCATTTGTCAGGCAATAACCTGTGGCTGATAGCCCTTGGGATCGTCACGCTCAGTGCGGTGCTGCTGGCTTTGGTGGCGTTCAGCCTCGCTCAAACCCAACGCCGCCAGCGCGAACGGGATACTGCCGCGTTACACAATGCGTTAACGTTATGGCAAACCCTGATGAATAACGCGCCCGTCCCGCTCTTTGTCTGCGATCCCTCCGGCTCCCTGACACGTTTTAATGCCGCATTTCGCAGCTCGCCCTTTTTGCCACAAGTATTACCGGATGGGATACCCTTACCTGGCCTCCCGCTTGGTGAGATAGCCCGCCAGTTATCGCTGCCACAACGAATCACGCTGCTCAACTCCACTCAGCCCACCACGGGCGAAACCACTCTGGCAAATGGGGAAACCACCCTGTTTTGGTGGTTATGCAGCTATACGGATAACCGTGGCAGGCCTCATGGCATCGTCGGTGGATGGGTGGATATCAGTGAGAAAGCCGCCCTGACGCAGGCGCTGAACCAGGCTCTTTCACAATCAGAGCATGCCAGTGAGGAGAAATCTGCCTTCCTCGCCCGTATGAGCCATGATATCCGCACCCCTCTCAATGCGGTGCTGGGACTGCTGGAACTGGAGCGGGATAAAAACCAGAGCCTGGAGATCGCCTGGCAGGCCGCAGTCACCCTGCGCGATCTGATTGGCGATATCCTTGATCTGTCGCGTATCGAAGCGGGTGAATTGCAGCTGGATCTGGCACCGCACAACCTGTACCAGGCATTAACCGTCAGCGATGAGATGTTTGCACGCAATGCCAAAGCCAAAGGCTTAAACTGGCATAGCGAACTGGCGATCCCCACCACCCATCATTATCTGTTCGATAAAACCCGCCTGAGCCAGGTCGTCGCTAATTTGCTGAGTAACGCGATTAAATACACCCATCATGGCGAGGTGAGTTTTACCGCCCATGGCGAGGATGAGCACTTGATCCTCATCATCAGCGACAGCGGCATAGGCATTCCTGCTGAAGCACTTTCACAGCTGGGAGAAGCCTGGTTCCAGCTTGATCAGTCGACCCCGCAAAGCAGCGGTCTGGGCCTGGCTATCTGCTATCAGCTGGTGGCCTTAATGGCGGGTACACTGGATATCACCAGCACCCCGGGTCAGGGCACACGTGTTGAGGTCCGGCTGCCACTTGAACAGGCCGAAGACGTTGATAACGAGGCGGTTTCCCTTGCCGCCCCACTTCCGCAGCTGCAGGTCATGGTGGTGGATGATTTTGCCCCCAATCTCACCGTACTCCGTCTGCAGCTGGAAAAATTCGGCATGCAGGTAACATGCTGTGAGAGCGCCCGTGAAGCGCTCGACTTTCTTGCCAGCCAGTCGGTCGACCTTCTCATCACCGACTGTCAGATGCCGCTGATGGATGGTTATGCCCTGGTACAAACGCTGCTGATCCGCGAGTTACTGGGCCAGACCAAAGCCCCTGCGACGATTTTAGGTTGCACTGCCAATGCGTTACCACGCGAGGAAGAACGGGCGCGCCATGCCGGAATGGATGATCTGTTACGCAAACCGTTAACTGCCGCCCGGTTACTGCAGGCGTTAACCCAGCATAATCCGCTGACGCGCCAGATCCCGGATCTGCGCGCGTTATCTGAACTTGCCAATCAGCAACCTGAAGTGATTACCCGGATGCATCAGCAGATGCACGACGCAATCAGCAGTGACCTGGCATTACTCGCCGATACGCAGCCTTCTCATGATGACCTGAGCCGCATTGCCCATCGCCTGAAAGCCTCATGGAGCCTGCTGGGTGTGCCTGCGGCTTTTCGCGCGTGCCTGGTTTTGGAGTCCCTGAACGAATTACTGGCGAACGGGATGATCACGCAGCGGGACATCGTTGCTTTAGTCTCAGGCTTTACGCGGGTGATGCAGGAAAGTCTGGGGCAGCTGGATGCAGCTCTGGCCGCAGAGGTAAGGTAACGCGTCCTGGTTCAGGCACCAGGACGCCAAAAGGAGTGTGAGAGAAAAACCGGTATCAATGCCCTACTCTTTCACTTTTCTCGTAAAGCGAAGCAATATCTGGTCTTTCGGTACGTCCATCACGTAGACCATGCCATCTCAGGCTATCGTGAAGTTCAGGGATGGTACAGATCCTTAAGTCAGCGACTTCAGGGATTTTCAGCTTCTCACCAATGATCTTCAGGCATTCAATCCCTTTTCGTTTGTCCTCTTCCGTCTCAAAAGCAATCCACCAGATATTGATTCTTTTCAATCCTGTTTCGTTACTGACTTCGGAATGCACATCTTTTCCTGCTACTCCGTTACCCATCACGAGAACGGGTACCGACCTGAAAAGGTTATTGTCACCCTGCGCCGAGAGCGTCACCATATCCTTTGCCAGAATATCAAGCTCGAAGAAATTGCTGGTCAACGTGCTGAGTTTAACCCCACGCACATGCGTGCAATTGAAATGTGTCGCACCGCGATTGGTGATAGAAATGTATCCGGGCGGTATACCTTCCAGTTTGAACTGCTTCAGCACAGGAACAATCTGCAGGTTACAGTGGATGATGGCGCGAATAACCGCTTCAAATGTTGTCGCATGTGCAACGTTATTATTACTCATCGGATCGAACGCCGCCGGGCGGCAATCGTTCCCCGATGGATAATTTTTTTTTGTGCGATACCCCTGCGTGGTTGTATGGCCATAATTGCCATACTTGCTGTAAAGATCAGGTATCACCTGATCTTTAGCTTTATCAGACAGCGACTGGTACGAAGTGAGCCAGATAGGCTGAAGCCAGGGCCTTTTTAACGTAGCGTTACGGAACATCTCGCGCGACCGTTGTTGTAAACCTTCAACGAAACTCCCGAAATCTATCCTCTCATTTCTTTCGTAACGTCCCGCAGACAACATCGCTGTCAGCGTATTCTTCACCTCATTCAGGCTCATCAATCGCATCGCCTGCATTTGCGGGTGCTCCGCACTGATCGACAAAGCTGAAGTGCCTGCAGCATTCAGGTTGGTTTCCATGCTTCCTGCCTCTCTGGGTAAATTTATTGAGTAATGGTATGCATCAATCGTATAAAAATAGCCGCGAGTCACAACGATCCTTCACTTATCGGGAATCATCCCCTAAACCACGGCCAGGTAATGTCTGACATGCAGCGCCAGACGCAGGCGGAGCAACCTGAGCGTATTTATCTTCAGGGGTAATATAAGCTTGCGTAGTGGCTATATATCCATCTTTAAAGGTAGCCTCAATATAAGTCGCCTGCCAGCCTGGTTGGCCAGAAACTAATGGGATTTTAATTTTCTTATTTAACACGACTACCGGTGTAGAGGGCTGATAGCGTATGCCGCAGGCGTAACGAAAATCCCTGGCCAGTGGATTAGAAGCCGTCCAGCGCACAATACTCAGTGGCTTTTCTGATAATTCCACCACAAGTTCGTTGCCCTGAAGCTTTCCGTGTATCTCCGGGGGTCTTCTGTTATTTTGTAGCCGATTCACAAAAGGAATAATTGACTCCTCAGTGAAGTTTTTAATCCCGTAATGGTCGGAGTTGGGAACGACACGCAAGGATTTTACCCCTGGCAACTCATCAAAATAAAATCGGGTATTATCAGGGACATAAAAATCATCGCCACTTGAATTGATAATATACTTGGGAATGGACAAACGAGAGCGATAGGTTGTCTTCAAATAGCTTAACGGATCTTCGATACCCAGCAACTTTGCAAAATCATCGGTGTCAATTAAGCTATCAATACCCTGTTTATAATAGGGGTAAAACGCAATGGGCCAGTTTCCACCATAAGAACGATACATATGTGTCAGGCTGGTTCTGGTATCGAGCAAATCAAATGCAAAAGGAATGATGGCCTCGACATCCGGATCCGAGATCGCCGTCAGCCAGCTGACCCACCCGCGTTTAGACACACCAGTGACAATAAATTTATGAATATTCCAGGATATCAGTTCTTTTCTTGCCACGCGCATCGCCTGGGAAACCGATGCGGCCATCGGAATATGCAATGGCATCAGTTCTCTCTGTTCAGGCGCAGCCAGAAAGAGTATCCAGCTGCGCGCAACGCTGTCATCTTCTTTAAGTGGCGTATTATCGTTCTGATAGGTGAGAAACTGATTTGGCACATTGCTGACGGAAATAACGATCGTATGGCTTTTCCGGGCAATATTTGCCAGTGCTTCCTCGCTAAAATCTGTCGATGCACCCGTGTTTTGTACGCTAACACCATAATTTACACCGTTGTTGATAACTAAAATCGCACGTTCTGATTTTGCTTTGTCCGGAATAAAAATATTAACATCATGCTGCCAGCTATCCGGGGAAACCCTCAGGTCCGGAGACCATGATTGTGAGGTCATCCGATAGCGTTTCAATTCAATCTGAGGCAGAGTTTCCCTTCCCGTCATCAGGTAATCAACCGGTGCCTGAGAAAGCTTCTTTCTGTAATCAGGTAAGACATGAGAGAAATCGCAGCCCTGGTTTTTATTACACGTTCTCTTGTTCTCTCTGAGTAGCGCCTGGCTATCTGCAACAATAAAAAACAACATTAATATAATGTATTTTGCTTTCATCTTTCGTCCTTAAAAATTAATCCATATAAAATCATGCGCTGCCGATCATTTCCCTCAACACATTGGCTTTCCTGGTTATCACGTCAGACAACGCCATTTTAGCTGCCTGCTCATCATGTAAACGACGGTTATACATTTTTGCCAGGTCCGATTTTTCAACAGATGATGCATGTTTCTGCGTCTCTATTGCATCGATCTCCTTAGCCAGTTTTATTGTTTTTATATGCAGGAAAGCAATTAACCCCTTAATATCCACCTGTTTTATGAACGCGTTGTTCTCTGACTTAACTTTTTTGAGCCTGCGTTTTGCTTCTCCCAGTGCTGAGTTCAAACTGTGTCGGTACTCGAAGGCCAGCTGAGGATGCATCTCCCATAATCTGTCCAAATCTTTTTCAAATTTTTCTATCTGATACTTCAGTTTCTTAACCTTGCCACTTGGGTTGCCTGTTCGCAGACTGATGTCATCGCTTGTCGCTCCACCACGACCCGATAATTCAACAATACCTCCTGAGTGCAGGCTTTGAACGCTGGCGGATTTCTTCCATTGAGCTGATGATGATGGGGATAACTTCTCTTCGGGTATTGCGGAGTAATCAAAGCCATTCTTTTTATCAATTTGCTCGGTAAGTGCGAGAAAAAATCGCTTACGGGTGGCATGGAATGGAATGGTATTCCTCCCGGCATTATCCGGATTGAATGGTATCCCCGTGATCCGCGTCATTTCGTCAGAAATATACCGAAATGTTCCCGCTGTGGCTTTATCGCTTCTTAGTTGAGAGAACTCACAAAAAACCATAAAGGCCGTTTCCTTCTCCCTGGTAGTGATGCTTTCTGAGAAAAACATATCTGTTATCTCTCGCAGCAATTTTGCCAGCTGAGGTATATGCTCCTTCTCAATTTTTGCGGGTAATACTCGCTTATGGTCAAGACCGCCGGGACGTCTTTCATACATCATCAACATGCCGAGCATATCACTGCCGCTGAATTGAGGGCCATTCAGCATCACATTGATGTTGCCTTTTATCACTTCATCGCTCCCGGAATAAAATGAACCCGGGCCTAAATGACCCAGTAATGTCGCCTGACTGGGTAACGGCGCTGACTGAGGCAGGTTCACTCCTGTGGCCGATGCGGCTGAAGTGCTTGCAGTAGGTCTCTCCACCGAAGTATCAGCGGAGTCATATGAACGTGTTTCCGCGTCATGCAATTTATCTGAGTTGATTAGCTGGTTTTTTTTGGTTATATCAAAAAAACAATAGTTTCTGTCAATTTCACCATATCCAGCATGGCTGAAATCATGATGAGGCAAATTAGTCGGGTCGCCGTAATTAAAAGCGACATCATAATCTGGTAATTGTTGCATGATCTGTTCACGCGTTTCGATGATATTCAAATTACATTCTTTTGCAAAATGAATTGATTCCCATACTTTAGCCAACGTTTCTTCCGTTCCATTGGTGAGTACGTTGATATGGCTATCAGGAAAACTGCTTATTTCACTAAAGTGGTCAGAGTCAGTCCAGTTATCACACAAATATTTCAATGTTTCACCGGTGTCCATTTTTTGTTCGCAGCAGTATTTATATAACTCCATTAGCGTTGGGTCGAACGCTTTGATGTTTAATAGCTTCAATATATGGTAGGGGAATGCCCCCTCATGAATGTTAATGATAAACTCGGTCTGAGGATCATTGGTGCCATTCATCTCTACCAGGACTTTACTGTTTTTTTTATCCTGATTGACGGGAAGCAAACTTATCCGGTTTATCTTATCAGTAATCCCCCCTATCTTATTGGCTATCAAGGTTGACAGCTTTGCACTTCCAGACTGAGCGCTAAAATTGATTTTTCTTTCGAAGAGCATGTCATGTAATGTTTCTAATACCAGTCTTTTTGCTTTCAGACTGAGGTGTTCTGGTTGCTTTTTGAAAAAACTCGTCAGCGTTCTGTTGCTATTAGTCGTTCTATTTACGAAGTTAACTAATTGTTTGGGAGTGGCGTGTTTATCCAGATTCCTATCAATATACTGAGAAGCCCATGGATGAGCGCGTGCGACAGTTATATCCATATCCATTCACCTAAGTTTATTCAGTCACCGGATTTTTAGCTGCGGACAACAAAGGGAGAACGGTGGCGCCCGCAAATCCTCTCCCGGCATGAAAAATTTATTACCCAGAATTATTCATATTATTTTATCACCTCAACGCCAGCCATTCCTTGACCGGGGCCTAATATCAGCAAATTATCACTTTGCCTCCTTGCCCTGAGACACCTTTCGCCAGATGCTATCCTTTCTCGTCCCCCGTCAATTATGAGGAAGCACGGCATGCCTGAGATGGCTCCTGTCAATAAGCAGATAAACGCGCCGATTTCGCTCCACCCTTTGACACGCATCCGCCATCTGGCTCAGCGCATAGAAGAAATCAGAAACACGCCAGTCATCATGATGAGTCGGTATTTCAATGCGGCAATGCGCCCTCTCAGATGCCTGTCAGACCCTGTGCTGCGTTACCTGGACACCCCGGAACATTTCGATGATTTTCTCGATGTGGAAAGCGCGGATCTGCTACTGCAGGCTCCGGTTTATCGGCAGGCGCTATGCCAGCTTTACAACGGCAACGATGTGGCGGATACACCCGATCAAACCACCACTCAGGCATTGTTTCAGTTGCTTTATTATTTCCTGAAGGGATGTCTCGCCGAGCCTCTCGCGATGAACCCCGAGGCCCGGCAATCCTTATCTGATGCTTTGCTGCCTGCCAGGCGTGCACATATCTCACAGCATGAATATGACCGACGCATTCTTCATTACCTGGCTAACCGCTATCTGGCGATAAATCCTGATCTCCAGACATTTATCAGCCTTCCGCTGGTGCTGACATTAATCAGCGGCGGATTCCCCCCTCTGCTACAGCGCTTATTGTTCCAGAACCCGCTGGCGTTGATGTTCACCCTTTTGCCACTGGAACCCCCAGAAACGATTGCACCTGACCCTGCTCCGCTACCGGAATTATCTGGAGCACTGACTACCTGGGATCAGACCGTGGCGCAAAAATGGCTGCAACGCCCACCGGTTAATTTTCTTGCCGGCCATACCGCCCGCACGCTGAATACGCCAGCGCAGTCTTTGCCCATCGCCGATCTGCCTCCCGGCCAATGCTTTGAATTTTCCCGGCTACTCCTGCGCAATGAAGCCCCGCAATGTACATTTTCTTCAGTGCAAAATGGCACGAATAACTTTCTGCCTGCCGATACCCGCATTCATCGTTTTACCGCTACAGACAGCGCCGGAAACCATCACCTGATGACTCAGGTACATGTCGGAAATGCAGCACTTCGCGTCGGACAGATTGGCACAATACAAACATCAGGCCTCCCCAGCCTGCTGCAGATACAGGCATCAGGTGACGACTTGCGCGTGATTCCCTCGTTACCGCAGCATCAAAACGCACTTTCCCGGCGGCACCAGACAGAGTTTTTGCCATCAACCGAACTGAATTTTCCCGGCCCCACTAAGCCCCGGCGATCATTATTGACCCGAACATGGCAAGTCATGTCCGACACCTTAACATCCACCCTGAACTTGAATTTCCCACCGCTGGTAAAGGGGAAGGCGTTCGAACAGCAACGGTCAAATTATCAGGGGCGATTTCCTACCCCTTCCACACCATTGCCCGTTACGAGTCGGGGAATCCCGTTGATTGAAGATTTTATCAGCACCCTGCAGCGTAAATATGAACTGAACCCCGACATTAGTAGCAGTCATATCCGGGTTAAATTTCAGTACGCCGACGGCAGTCCGGGAGAAAAAAGCCTGCCGCTAACCACCGTTCTGGCATGGTTCAGGGGAAATGACTATGTGGTGATCTACCCGGATGCCTGGTATCAACAGCACCCCGGTGCCATTAAAGAAATCGAAGACTACCGCGGCTACAATCGCCTGACTGCCACCCCATTTGCTGAGCGTTTTAAACAAGCCGACAACCAGCGGGTGAAAAGGAACAACCTCTGGCCCGCGAAAGAGGACGTCAACCCACTTGATTTCATCAAGACCTTAGCCGGGGCCTTCGGCTTCTCACCCAGAGAAACTGCCCTGGTCATTTATAAAGACGGCTTCACCGCCCGCCATGTCCCGTTAAGCAAAATTCTCACCCTCGTGCCAGACATCATTCAGATCATTTACTGGCCACAATCAATCCCCCCTGTTGCCGCAAACCTGCTGGAGCGTTACCGCCGAAGCACCGTCTTCTTTGAACGGAAAGATTTGTTGCTCGAAATAGCCCTGAATAAATTATCGGATGCGGGCGATTCAGGAGAGTTTTCCCTTAGCGACATGCTTCGGGATATACGTCGCATCAGCCAGGCAGCACCTCTCTCGGGCCTTGAGATACGGACATCAGCTGCGGCCTTACTGAATAATAAAATCAATGCCCTTTATGATGAATATGAAAGAACCAGCCAGCTGAAGATTGCACCCGCTTATCGGTTAAATAACGCCAGCCAGGTATGGGTTGAGATTTATGAATTTGACAGCGGATTGGGGGGGATTAAAAAAATCCGCAACCCGATCAGTTTCCATGGAAAGACTGGCCTACGGTGAATTACAGCGCAGTTATGGTATCAATTACAGTTTTAAAATCGATGTTCCCAGCGTACTCAGTCCCCTGTTTGCCCAGGAGAGCCGGATTTACAGTACGGCCTTTCCGGTCACCGATGCGCTTTATGTTGAGTTACGCAGCAGCACGCTGCAATGCCAGCATGATGACGCCTGTTTTACCGCAATCGCTGAAATTCAGCGCCTGTTAATAAACTATCGCATAGCCAGCTATCTGGCCATTATCAGTGAAAGAACCCCCCTCAGCTGGCGGGACCATATTGAAAGAAACCTGCTTAGCACCCTGCTGCAGCATCCTGATTCGTACAATTTACTCAAGTTAGTGGAGTTTGACGGTGAGGTGATGGCTACGTTCTTTGCGATTCGCGGTGCCGGCCAGATGTTGTTATTTAATACCCTGAGCGATGAGGTCATCATTTTACCGGAGGGACAACCCACCCAACTTTCGGATACACAAGCCGGGGATATTTTCCGTTCACTGCCGTTGTCCTACAGCATGAGATACACCAGAGATAAGGCAAGGTTAAATATTCCCTCTGCCAAAGATGTGTCTTATGACCATGACAACAGCATGGGAAAATATCGCTTTATTACCCCCACCGCGTCCTCCCTCCAGCAGCAAATTACCGAGAATATTTTTAACAATAACCTTTCCGATATTGATGCACTTTTTCATACTTCATCCGAAGTATGGTTACAGTTTGCACTCGATTTCTCGGATGATCTGTTCACCGGTATGTCTTATGCACTCGATCTTGTTGCAGGTAAATCATTAGGCTTAACCGCAAGGCTGGTCACCGCCATCGCAGGACTGGCGTCAAACAGTGTACAACTGGGAATATCTTATTCACTGGCAAAGCTCACCGCAGAAGAAGAGAAAAACCACCAACTGCACCGCGATTTTATTGTAGCTCTGCTGTTCGGCAGTATTGATCTGCTCACTCTGTCCCACAGCTTCCATGATGTCCTTCGGAAGAAAATAACGCGGTTACGTGGTTTTAAAACCTATCTGGCAAGCCTGAATAACGGTGCGCAAACCCAGAGAAGCATCCGGTTTCTTGAGCGTGGCAAATGGGGACGCGCGTTGACTGAAACACAGGTCAGGATCCCCTTTAATAATCTCAGCAATAACCTGCGTTACGGTATGGTCAATATTCCTGCGATTCTACCGACCAGTATGTTGATGATGTTTCTGGGCAATGGACGGCGTAATGCCCGGCACCTGATCCTGAAAGCTACGGATGCTCTGGTGAAAATGGACAGCAGGCCGCTGGTTGAACGAATTCTGCGGTTGTTTTTTGCCAGAAGTGATGACCTTTTCATCAAAAACTATCTGAGGGATCTGAAAATGATGAAACGGGATCTTAATGAGATCAATGTCAGAAAACATATAACCCTGACCCATCGTCATAGCGACGACCAGAACACAGTGATGACCGCTGAATTAAGCAATTACGAGATCTTCCGTAGAAACTATGAGGCCATAAAAAGAAATCGCAACAATCCTGGGGAGAATACCCTTGAACGCTACCAGGGTTCCGTAATGTACGTATCCAGGGATAACCTGGTTGCTTATCTGCGTGCCTGCGGAGTAAACCTGCTGGATTGCCTCTCAATCTTGTTACTGCATGAAATGTCCCACCTCTCAGCAAGTACACTCGATTATGTCTATGTCGGGCATGTGAGCGGTAGCAAAGGCGTTCTGGACCTGGATGGCGTGATCAATATCAATAATAAAGACTATAACGTCCCGGTACGGTTTCGGGGAAAAGATGAGATGTTCAGAAAGGCCAATATGGCCGGTTATCAAAATACCAGCGCCGGGTATCGCAATGCTGACTCTTTCTCACTGGCGACCTATCTGCTCGGCTCATTATCAGCAAAGGACCGTGTCGATGAGGTGCTCACCAAACTGGAAAAGGCACTGATAAAATTGCCTGAATGACAAACAGCCGGGTCTTCAAGGCCCTGATAACCGAAAAGAGCATTGTTTCCCGGCAATACTGGCGATTATTTTGACAGCCACCCTTCCATATGGGCGATTTCTGCTGTCTGCGCTTTGATAACCTCTTCTGCCAGATCTCGCATCACCGGATCTTTACCATATTTCAGCTCAGTCTCTGCCATGGCAATCGCCCCTTTATGATGTGCGATCATACCTTTAGCAAAGGCTTTATCGGCATCGGTTTCATTCAAAGCACGGGCCATATCGTCATGCATACCCCGCATACCCTGCGTAAATTCCTGCGCAGCAGGAGAGGAATTTAATTCTTCCGTCATTTCATGATCGTGCTGATGGGCCATTACAGCCGCCGGGGCGATAAACAACAGAGCAGCCATCGCCAGCATTGTTTTATTCAACTTCTCTCTCCAGTTAAAGCGATAACATAAGTAATGATTTCATGCGGTATCGTTTCATAACACAAGATGCTCAATTTTGATGTAAAACAAGATTTAACCTGCAATGATATTTCGCAAGACAATTCCCAAATCAAGTTTCCTCCTGACCTGGTGAAAAAAAGAAAATTCACGGGATGTGACATCGGTAAATAGGACATCGTAAAATCTGATGCTATTATATTAACCTGACCATTTCATCTAATGAAATGACTACCTCATTTATGATTTATCCTCATGCATATCTTATAAAGCCATCAAGTGTGATCAATATCGTTATTTCATCATTAATCCGTAATTACACTATCACCTGCTCATAATGACAGATGTAATTAAAAATTACACAAGGATATTTTATGACTTTAATCTCTACAATACCCTCAATTCCTTCACAACCTTCTATCGCCCATACATCCTGTAGCTATCAGGATTCCATTGACATCATTACCGTGGATAATTCCAGTGATGTTATCAGCAGCAGCGGTTCTGATAACGAATCTTCTCTCAGGAATACACCCTGGACAACAGCAAAATTCGTCTCATTTATAAGAAACATTTTACCCAATCACATCATCCTGCAGATTGGCCCACAGCTACATAATGCACTGACGGGCTGGGATTTAAAATTCACTATGACCGCCGTTGGCTCACTCTATAATCTGATGCTTTTCCCCTTCCATGCAGAGACTGGTTCTGTCATTGAGACAGGTAGCAATAAAGTAAAGGCTTATATGTTAGCCGTAAATCAGATAGGTGCCGATTTTAACTGGCAAAAGTCAGAACTTAACTATGTCAGCCAACAACTGGCAAGAGTTGAAATTGATATCCCATTCGGCAAAACAGGTATTCAAAATACGCTGGGACTTGAACTGGGTATTACCGATACCTGTAAAGGTATCAACGATTTCAGGCAACATGGGGTGCCTGACTTTACAAAGATTTGCGGAGAGTTCTCAGCACTGATCCTCGCTGATTTTTCTGAAAATAAAAATCTGATCAATATATTCATTGGCATAGTCGTGGTCGGGGAATCTCTTGCAAGGTTTTTCGAACCTCATGCAGGAAGAGAACGTACTCTGTGGTTCGGTCTCTCTCTGGGGATCGATTACAACGGCAATATTCTACAATCCCTCCCTACATCAGCTGATTTAGAACACGGCAGCGTAAATTTACAGGGCAATTGCTATATCCGGAATGGGCAGGCAATGACCTATGATTTCAGAACAAAAGAATTTTCATATCCTGCTGGTTTTATCGAAGTTGTTAAACTTGTTTATAAAGGATGTAAAAAATTACTCTCTTCTGACTTTTTAAATACCAGGTCTAAAATAGTAAACCAGGCAAGAGAGGGGAAACTCACCGCACAGCAAGAGGAAAATAGCCTGAAGGCACTGAATAAACTCGCCAGGGATCTGGAGGTCTGTGTGATTACTCCCGAAAATAACAACAACTTTACGGAAAAAAATAACCACAATATCGATGAAATTTCAGTATTGTGACTGAATTCCGGGACTCATTACTGAGTCCCGGCTTTCGCTCTATTGCGTCACGCTGAACCTTAGAAGCTGTCCATCAGACAGCCTGGCTTCGAGATTTTTTGCGGGTATCTCTCCGAATGCCTGTTCGGAGAAATTTGCTATCAGCACAGAACCATCACTGAAGGTGGTTTGTTGCACCCAGCCATCGCTATCCAGCCATTTGAAATCCGTCAATGCTTTATCCCACAGAACCTGATGCAGTGGCCGAAAGCGTGCATCGGCTTTAATGATGTCTGGAAGACGTGCTGTAAGTGTGTCACGGCTGAGATTGAACAAAGCTGGGGTGTTGTAGAGCAAGCTCAACAAATCTCGCGTGGTTTTGACTTCGGGAAATTTAAGATTGTCTAATGTCCAGTGGTGGGTCGTGATCACCGCATCATGAAATACCGCCTGATAGAGCGGCAGGCGGTATCGGGGATCGAAGATTACCGTAAGGTAAAGTGGCTTAAGTTGCGCAGGGTGAAAGAACACTGCTGGTTGTGTATCTGGCCACCAGGCTCCCAGATAGTAAGGAGAGGACCTGTTATGGCGCATATCCCCATCCTGCCAGCCAAAACCCCAAGTTTCCATGCCATGGGCAAACAAAATATACCGATTCGCCAGCGCATTACCATCTTCAGAACCTAAAGGTAGCCTGAGCTGATGGCTGAACCTGGCCATCCTGGAGTTTCGCGCCGCCACCATATCCGCTGCTCCCGTCGGATGGGAAGGTTGATAATCATCTGCTGCCATAGCAGTACCATCCACATCAAGGAACAGACTATTCAGCCCTGCCAGCTGTGTTAGTGTCCGCATTCGCTGCAGCGAGTACGCCATGACGCAGGCAGGGTTAAGGTAATAACCCGCGCCAGAAAATCCGGGTTTTTTACTCCCATCAGCTCGGACAATCGCACAAGTGTTACGTATTACCGTGGGTAGCTGGGCTGTCAGCCAGTTATCATTGAGACCACGCGGGATAGCGGTGTCATAAGAATCATAGCTGGCAATGAGATAGCCGAGAGACTTTGCACGTGCGACCGCCTCGGGATGCAGAAATGCAGCTGTCCAGTTATCGACGCCAAGCCATATGCGGGAAAGACCCGCCTGCTGTAATTTATCAATTACCGGTTCTGACAACCCCTGGCCCCAACGATCCGACGTCACCAGATAAGAGCCGAGTTGACGCTGTGCCAGTTCCCGTACCAGGCATGCCTGCTGCGCCTGAACCTGCAGATAATTCCCCTCATCGGGTGTCGCGTTCAGTGGGACCTGAGACGTTAACGCGCGGTTGATGCCTGCCATCAACAACGCCTGCTGCCAGCCACCAGGCTCCTGCCCTTTGAGCTGTTGCATAACACTCTCCGCATCAGCACCAATGCCTTGTCTTAACGCTGCGGCGCGTGGTGTGTGCAGGTAACGCACCAGACCCCGCCAGTCATTTACGTCCTGCGGTGCCAGCAGCTGACTCCCCCACAGATAAATGTGCGTTGCGCCAATCAGCTTATGCCCCTCCGGGGCAATGGCTATTTTTTCGCGCAGCGTACTGAACCGGCCACTCTCTTGCAGATAGTCACGATAGCGTAGCGCACCGGATAAAGGTGACTTGCCCACATACAGCAGAACCTCAAATATCTGCTGCTGATTGAAACGATTAAATTCATGCAGGCTATGCATCTTTAACTGACCGTCCGCCAGGCTGAAACTGACTTTATTATTAAAGGGGGTGAGCAGCAGCCAGCTGTAAGTTTTACCTTGCTGCTGCTGGCTCCACAGCGGCAGTTTCATGTCAAAATTCGTATCAATCTCAGCCTGTTCACGGAGAAGGTATCTTTGCCATTCGGGATTATCCAGTGGGATGCGGCTACCCTCCCCGATTGGTAACAACAATTCGCTTGCCGCTGGTGGTAAACCGAACCAGTTCAGTTGCTGTAATTGAGTACTGCGAAACACCAGACGTAGCTCATCATTGCGCGCCTGAGCGATGATACGGATACCCCGCAAAGGCCAGTACCAGCTTGCCTCACTGGCAGACGTCTGCAACTCGCTGACTTTTTGCTTACTTTGTGGTGCATTAACTACTGTATTACCAACTTCGATCTGCAATGTTACCGGATCAATATCAAAAACCTCACCCCCCTGTTGCAGACGTAAGGCACTTACCGGTTGAGTGAAAAATAAGACGATGCAGGTTAATGAGGTAATGCAAAACCAATTCTTCATAAGAACACCAGGAATATAAAACAGTTAGCTCAGTGTATGGGAGAACGGGTTAGCTCAATCTCATTATCAGATAAATAATCAGACAGTGTGTATGAATTTACATAAACATCAGTTCATTATCATCATTAAATATTTATATCTCCGCTATTAAGACGTAATTTACTCGGCAATCTATATGGAGAAAATATATCATGCCAGCAATAACACCAGGTATTACATCTCAGACGGTCTTAGCACCCAGTTCGTCACAACCAGGCACAACACCTTTTGTTCTTCCAGACAAGATAACGGTTACAAAAAACAGCAATGATAACCTGAAATCAGGTTTCGGGCACAGAATCGCCAGTTTTCTGTTCTCAGGAAAGAAAACACAACCAGCCCTTAATTCTCAGGAAAAAAACCGAGCAGAACATATTGATGATATAAAGAAAGGAGTTGAGACATTAATAAGAAAAAAAGCACCCGGAAACGAGCTACTGCACTATCTTTGTGATGCCCTGCGAGCCGGGTTTACCTTTGAAGAAATTATGCCAAAAAAATTTATTGATAGTAATACTGAAGCAATGAAGTTACTTGTTGCAGCAACGGGCGAGAAAATGCTCGGTCTCTTAACATCCGACAAAGAAGTGGTTTTCCTTTTTAATAATATTATTAATAAACTATACAATAGCACTGAGAAAGGTGAAATAGTAAGCAATAAGTCATTCCTTTCTAAGGAGATGTTCTGTTTATTGTCTGACAGGACAACAATGGAAAAACCCCTGGTAAAAATAGCCGAGTCTTTTCAGGATACTCTTCGTATGAAGAACAAATATCGCTCCCTTGTTGAGTCATACTCAGCTGCAGCTCGTTCTTCTCCACCGAAATCCAGCTGCATGTCTGATCATGGTTTTTCCGCCGTATGCACAGAAATCAGACATGAAGTTGCAGGAGAAAATTATTCCCGCCTGAGTGCGGAAGATATAGCTGACCATCTGAATATCATCAACATAGCCATAGCAGAAGTAAGCGATAAAATCACCCAGTCTTCGCAGCAGAGAGAAGGACTTTCGGTGTTTTTTGAATATGTTGATTGCATTAAAACGTTGTTAAAAACACTTCATTCATCTTATCATAAGATTGACAGCATAATTGAAAGCAAGGCAACAAGTAACGACGCTGAAAAAGGTTTTTATTACTTACATGATTATAAATTTGAAGGCAATATTGAAAGAATCTCTGTCCCGAGAATTATCGAAGATAAAATCTTTTTGTTTGATGTAAAGTCATCATCAACAATACTTGATCCAAAAATAAACTCAGCAATTACAGCAATCGACCGTCATTTGCAGGTTCGCTATTTTGGCGATGAGTAATTAAACATTGTGTCTCATCCTGCCGGAGAAAGTTCTGAGTCGCGGAACCCTGAAGTCCGAGCTCCGCTGAATTGATGGCCTGACTTCGTGGTGAGGATTTTACTGCATGGGATAATGGCTCCCGGAGGAGCCAATCAGCATTGGGCTTAACTTCTGACTTTCGCCCCTTTGACACTCTCAAGCACCTGCTTAATCGCCTCTTCGATTTTATCCACCGCATCCTTGGGTAACCGGACAAATTCATAGCTGACCGAACGCTTTTCTGCATTCACTTTGCGGCGCGCCAGCAGGTTACGATCTTCGAAGTCAGCCAGTTTTTCTGTGGTCAGAGGCTTCGGCTTTTTGGGTACCAGGTTACGTTTGGCTGAACGAAAATAACTGAGGATCTCTGTTTTTTGCTCATCCGTAGTCATCCCATCATTGCGGTTTACACTCATCATGGTGCGAACCTGCTCAGCCAGGTCGCTGATCTCAACGCTTTCTGCTTTGGCGTTATCTGTCACATCAAGCAACAGTTGATAGTCAGGCAGAGTCAGTTCGGAGACCACCGGAAATAATGCAATCAGCTCCGCCGGGACAGAAGCCGCCTGAAACGCACGGGTAACTTTAGCGTTTGAGATCCCTTCCGCTTTTGCGATGTCGCTTTTGCTCATGCCATTTTCATTCATGATGGCAAAACGTAATCCGAGTTCCCTCAGGTTGTGCTCTCTGGCAGTCTGAATGTCGGCGGCTAACTGGCGAGCATCACTGATATCCAGTTCGTCTGTAGTGACCAGCACTTCAAGACTTGCTTCAGCAAACAGACAAGCTGCACGGCGACGTGAACCGTCCATAATCTCGATGCGCCCATCTTTAACCCGCCCAATTGCGGGAAAGAACTGCTGCAAACCAATGGTACGCGTGATGTCTTTAACAGATTCTTCCGTCAACGTAGCCTGATCGCGGCCATTGACCTGTGGGTCAACATAGGTTCTCTGCTCAATATCGCCATGCGGAATGAGCTGACGAGCAAAGGTGGCTGTTTTGCCCGATTTTAATGTGAAAGTTCGTGAAGTATTGCTGCTATCAATAAAGCTGGCAATTGCAGTCTGGCCCATGGTGCGGCCGATACGTTGTACCGTCTTATGAGTACTCACAGTGTGCTCCTGATGTATTCAATGCGGTCGAAAACTGCACGAGAAAATTGCTCTGCTTCATACTTGGCTTTTCTGAGGGCATCCGCGCTGCCGGGGTATGAAATAGGATTGGCGCTGATAACCGTATCAAATGATTCACCGCATCGCTCAAAACCATCAAGCCGCGGTAGAGAGGCATCAAGCATAGATTTAGTAAACACTTCTCGCGCGTAGCTCTGAGAAGTTAAATGATCATGTTTCGTCGTCATCTTCGACATAAAACCAATATTGGCTTTTAATCGTGGTTCGACACCTTCTTTTTCAATACGCTCCAGCATCTCAGGCAAACGGGTCAGATACTTCATTGTGGAATGAAAATCGACCTGCGCTGGTGGCGTCGGCGTCAGCAGGATATCGCTGGCAGCAATGGCGTTAAGCATAAACGAATCGAGATGTGGGCCAGTATCGACGAAGATAAAATCATAGTCGTCTGCGAGTCGATCGATGACGTTTCTGCGTAACACTTCCGATGGTGCGACCCCCGGTAGATACTCCTGTACCAGAGCTTCCCAGTCACTTGCGACAAAACCATCGTCAATTGAGGCGGGCATGACATCAACGCCAGGCATGACAGTTGGCTGAATAAATTCACTATGCAACTGCTCACGGCCAAGATCGTTCAGCATCGCCTGGGCGGCTGTTTCCGCTTTAGAACCAATGCTGTTTTTATGGCTTAAGAACATGGTGCTTGAAGCCTGAGGATCAAGATCGATGACAAGGATCCGCAGATCATTGTGTAACATGGCAGGATGAGCACGCATACCGTGTGCAAGTGTAACGGTGCTGACAGTTTTAGATACGCCGCCCTTCAGGTTAACCACGAACACAACAAAGGGACCTTTGTGTTTATCACGATATTTGGGCACCTTGCGGTGATGATAAATATCGATCACGTTCTGCAGGCTGAGTGCATATTGTGAGGTACTGCCTGTTTGCTTTTTCCCAAACTCATAGCCAGCTTCCTCCATATCACTGATCGCAGCGACCACGGCGTGCTTACTAAGCAGTGGAAAATTGGCAACAGCGTTGCGCGAATACGTTTGATAATAACCAGTCTGATTAAATTCAACTCGTTGCTGTTCAATATGGTTGCTGAGTCCCTGCAACATACTGTTCGCTCGCTTCGCTGTCTCCAGCACATCGCCGTAATCACGCTTCATAAGCACCTCAGTAATAATGTCTTTTCGAATAGTACACAAAAAACCGTAATCTGCCAATTTTTCAGTAAAAAACCTAAAAACTGGATTTTTTCTTCGCGGATGGATTTATTTCATAAAACTGAGATTATCCCAATAAGACTGCAGACATGTCTGTATCACGAAGTTTCTTATCATACTGACATCACATTGATTAATCGGGATAAATACCGGATTTCAGGTTTATTTCAGCCGCATGGATGTCCAGTTCAATTGCTAAAGTCGCATATTTAAAGGAACGCTACGGACAAATTATCAACATTTCAAAATCATACCTTTTTGAGTTTTATCTCTAAGTCGCATGCGAAGAGGAACACAATGATTACTTTATGATCATCACATCAACGCCTCCCTGTCACACTGCATGTTCAGAGGAACAAAAATCGGGTCAGGCAACCCCCCTCATCTCTCGTTTGTGCATGTTCAGAGGAACGATCCGGATTGATAGTCCGATAAACTGCTTAAGCTGCATGTTTACAGGAACAACTCATGGCCTCGTCTCTGCATATTCAGAGGAACATATCCCTTTTGACGCATTTTTAGAGGAACGGGAACATCTCACAAACAGCATATTTAGAGGAACACGTTAACGATTTTCGTATCATATTCAGAGGAACACGCCTCTCATGAGGCTGCATACTCAGAGGAACATCATTATCAGATGAATGCATATTTAGAGGAACATATCTGATTTTGTTGATGAAAACTCATCTCACACTAATCAACTTGAAGCCCCCCCACCTCCGTTACAACTTGCAAAAGACAAGGGACCTACATGTTTAGAGGAACACCACTGCTGGAACTCACTGCTGCATGTTTAGAAGAACATCTGTTGAAGAATCGCTGCATCTTTAGAGGAACACCCGGGATATGACTTAGCATGTTTAGAGGAACGGCTTGCGGCATCAGCATCATTAGAATAACGCCTGATCATTTTGCACTCCATAAACGATCAATTCACAAACAGATTTGCATGTTTACAGGAACGACGATTCTCTCAACTCGACAGCACAAGTATCAAAAACCACAGATGCATATTTACGGGAACAGTTTGAGGTGCATGTTTAGAGGAACACCGTGCAACTCATCGCCAACATGTTTAGAGGAACATAGTATCTCAAGCCATATGCATGAGGATAACCCCTCCCTGTTTCCGGGATTCATAACATGCTTTCAGCATGTTTAGAGGAACGCTATAAAGTGCACAGAGACTTATAATGCATATTCAGAGGAACGCCCAGCCCTCTCATGGATGACTACTGCGATATTTTTGAATGCATGTTTAGAGGAACACCAAGGGGCGAGTTGAATAATATGGCAAGCTTTCGCTTGCATATTTAGAGGAACAAAACGGTTTTATATCGAAGAAACAATAAATTACGCTTAGTTAATATCAGAGCACCAATGTATAACAATGCCGTCTCGGGACCTATACTTCATTGTTCTCAGAAAGATCCGGATCACGGGAAGTGATCGTAAAGTAGATCCTTTTCTTACCCTGAACGACCTTGTAGCCCTCGGTGTAAGTCAGGTATTTCACCTCCTCCAGGAGCTTCATAGCTTTCCTCACTATCATTAGCTGCTTACGAGGCTCAGAACGCATGTTAAGGCGTTCCTGGATTCGCTCGAAGGTAACAATCTGAACTTTGTTTGGAACGTTTGGAAGCCCTTCCAGGAAGGTATAAATGGCCTTAGCCACCTCATTGCGCTTAATGGCAGGAAATACCTTGAGCTTTAACACGCGCTTAAGATCGATGTTATAAAGATCCCGGAGCCCTGGATTGTACTCAATGATTACCTGATTCTTGGCGGTATCCACCTTAGAAAAGTTGATAAGGTGCGTGGTGGCGCTCACGATATCTTCACCATCTTCCTTGTACACATGGATCGACGTTTGTGTAATTTTACGAAGCGATTTCGCAATCCTTTCTTTCAGATTCTTATTGACCTGCCGCGAATTGAATTCACACAGACGCGCAAATTCGGTGAACGGCAACGTCACCTTACCCTCTTTCATCTCCGTGTGAGTTAATGCAGAAATGATGGCCACCCAGGTGCGAAAATCTGTGTCCATATCCAATTTAGGACCATTTATGGTGACTTTGTTGTACCCTTCTTTGTTGACAATTTCGAGGTTACGGAACTCTTCTGAGGCATCCATCGAGCGATTGCCGACGCTCTTTTTCTCGATCAAACCCACAGGGCTGAATACACTCAAACGTAGCAGCGATAACGGCTGGATCGATTTGTTGCTTGTGGATGAGATGTACTCTAGTTCACCTGTGGTTTTATTTTCATACTCGACAGTTAGACCTAAGTCATTTATATCCTTGGACATTTCCTTTAACCTCCCCCTGCCATAGTTATCCACAGGTAAACGTCGCACTGCATGTTCAGAGGAACGCTTTCTGCATATTCAGAGGAACACTACAGCATATCCAGAGGAACGCATAGCATTTTTAGAGGAACAAATTACATATTTAGCGGAACAGATCACATGTTTAGAAGAACAAACTGCATGTTTAGAGGAACAAAAACCTCTTTAAGAGTATGATAAATATAAACTTTCCGATGCTTAGATCCTTAAGATCTTTATAAAGATCATATATAAGATCCCTATTAGATCAATATAAGATCCACTTTATTAGATCTATCCTGTGGATAACGAGTATAAATACTATCAATATTCAGCTACATCTCGACGCTAACCTGTTCCTCTTGAAATTATTCAGAACATTTTTATCTGTTTAAAAAACAACCAGCATAGATAAGTAAATCCGAACTCCATATATTGAAATATAAGGCATGATAGTGATTTGAAAGCTCTTAACTATATGATTATAAATAACTTTATTAGGTTACACTGTAACATTTAATTTAACCTTCTTATTTCAGAGAAGCTAATAAAAATATATAGAGAAATAATAATTCTCATTTGCACAATAGTTTCTCAAACTGATTTAAACCGTCTGCAATAAATATCACAATACTCTTATCAATTTATCCCCTACCCTCTGCGTTAATTTAGAATATAATTTTATTCCAAAATTATACATTCGTTAGTGTCTTCCTATCATTTATTACTACACTCAAGATCCTAATAGAAAATTTTGTCTAATCATAAAATAAATATACAGTTTCGATTAGGATAATGAGTCTGCTTTAGATACATTATTTGCGGTTAAAATTGAATCATTCGATTTAAAGAAAACTATTAATGACTAAGCTTGAGTCTGAAGAAAAATAAGCAACTTCAATGATCACTGTCTGGATTTATGGCTAAGTGCCATCATTAAAGACTCATAACTAATATGCATTTTTTTGCAATGAAACTCGGACAATTAAATTGCAATTCACTATAACGTGAAAACTTTTCCTCTTGAGAGGAAGCATGATGTCTTCCACCTGCCCCACGTCATGATAATTTTTCGCTTTGAATCTAATAGAAATGCATTTCTAAGTCATACGCTTATGGTTGTTGTTTAGATTAGTTATAAGTATGTTCACTTTTAAGTTAAGTGTTCAGGAGTTAAAACTAATTTGTGTGCATTCTCATTCCAGGAATGTCTTTTTTATTCATTTGGATTAGTTATTGATGGTGTTTTCAGTCTGAAAATTTTTAATAATTAATTATAAATCAATAAGATATGGGGATTACTAATGGAGAAATTTCATATCCCGAGAAGTTCAGCCTGCAGTTTTTATTATGAAATAGTGTTTTGGATTCAATTGATTCAAGAAATGAATGTTTCCATGAGACTGAATTGTATGATGTGATTGTAGGATGGAAATAACAGAATATTTAATTAAACAGAGTTCTTAATTAGCCATTGAATAATATGTTTAAAGAATGTAGCCACTAGTCTAAAAGTAGATTGGTTAATTACATACTATAAAGATGTATTTACTTATAAGACAGCCTTCTATCTACTCCATTTAAATCATTGTGATGTTATGGAATAAAAATATTATTAATTTCAATACGATTGAATTTCTATGGAAACGTAGCAAACGACTTTCTTTTAAAAGTGTGAAGAGTCAACCAAAAGCATGACTTTTAATAAAGTATTGGGCTATTTTAGTATTAATTTTTTAACCTTAATATAAACATACATATATTAAAGATTTTAATAACCACATCATGTAGGAAAATGATTGGCTATTAATAAGTAATTCCTATCTGATGCAATAAAAAAACGCACTATAAACATAGTATTCCATATGAAAATTTCATCTCAACATAGTGCAGGTCAGCAAAGAAGAACAGAGCTAAACAAAAATAGATTAATAAAGGTGGAGAAACTCCAGGTATTTGACAGTCAATGTGAATATTTTCGACAAAAAATTCGGAACTCTGCCCAACCAATACTCGCAGAGAAACATTGAATTTAACCAATATTATTTCACATGATGCAACAACCTTATCCTTTGACTCCCTGTTTTATCATTAAAATAATCGCGACTAAATTTATATAATCCGTGGATTAAAGAAAACATAAGATATTGATGTTATAGTCATAAGAACACTTCCGGCATATATAAATGGCAAAACATTAATTTCTACGGAAGCCAAAAAACCAAAACTGAATCCTGATGGCTTGAATAAAGTGTGCAATTGTGATTATACATCTCACATACCTATGAGAAGTAATATGGGAGTTTTCAGGCTGAAAATTACAACTTTTCTCTTTTTTTTCAGTATGTTATGGATGATTTGCTTGGTGAAAAATATTTTCGGCAGAGCATTTCGGATGCTTAGACATCAAAGAATGATCCTTGGCAAGAAGGCTGGAACTAAAGAATTGTATTTGTTCAAAGAATAAAGGAGTATAGATTCTGAAGACCACTGTGGGTATGTTATAAAATATAAAGGGACATGAAATAGCAGGGAGGATAATGCAAGCAGTTTGGGCAATCAATAATATTTTTTGAAATTTTTCGAGTTTTAATTATTCATAAACAAAAATTGAATCTCACATGATGGCATTGACAACAAAAATTTAAGGTATTAGTTCTGGAATATATTAATGGCACAGTAGAACTGAATAAATTTAACCCACTCAAAGGGAGAGCATTTTATTTTAAAATTTTATAATGATTTTATCTTTATCGCCCAATAGTAGAAATCGAGGACATTAGCATAATCATCAAATCAACATTCATAAACTCAACAAACAATAATATTGGCACTCTAAGTAAATGGTCCAAAAAGAAATTAGAAAATAATTAATTTGAGATAGCTCAATTAACCAATGCGTAGGTATCAGAAAGAAAAGCCACGGAATAGGTATAAAATAATGAAAAAAGAAATGGTGTAAGGATTGCGATTCTCAAGAGATGACGTCATATATTGGAGTTTTCAGGCTGAAAAAATGAACGTTTGATCTGAATTTTCAATGAGTTAGCGTGATATGAGCAAGGTGAAAATACCTATGCGTTTTCCAACAGAATGTACTTTTTTAAAAAATATGGTCACCAAGGCATTAAAGGTGGGGGAGGGGGATTCAGAAAGGATTTAATAGCAAGAGCTGATTAAACCTAAGTCTGTATTGAATTAGGGGAAAGGCATAACTATGGGCAAAACGAAAAAATTGGAGGAATATTATTTTTTAACCATGTGAAAACATGGATAGTAATTTTCTCCATTATTAACCATTTGAAACACGTCATATCAACCAAAACAAAAAACGAATTAATGAAAAGTGATCCGAATGATTAACTGCTGGATATGCAAAAATATGCATAAGAAGAGCAAATTATCGAGAGGAGAACGCACTTGTTGCAGATAGAATAATATGTACACTTAACAACAATGCGTTCCTGTGCGAATATTTTTGAAAGACTGAGGGGACATGAGTATCAGATAATCTAAAAGGTACACAGTAAACCTGCACGAGAAATAAACGGATAATATGAGAATAGAGACAAAATCGAGTTGATACTACTAATAAGCCATGAAGGATAGTGCAAACTTATCAAATCACATGTAAACAACTGCTTTGAAAATAGATCTCTGATTTAACCATGAATTTAAAAATTACTAATGTGAAAGACATAGCGTGTATGAGCATTTTCTGATCATTCAAACAGACATGTAATAGTTAGTTGAAAAATTACGAATTATATCAACTAACTACAAGATCGAGTAATTTGATTACCGAAGCAATTAGAACAGATAAAAATAAAATTAACTTTGAATAGTATTGATATTAAGAACTTATTATTCGTAAAAAATTAACAAATATTAGTGAGACCTAATATGGATAACAAATAAAGCGAGAAGGGAAAAAGGAAATACAAAAAAGTTAATTTGATGGATTCTTATGAGATGTGAATGGTTTTCCAGGGAAAAATGATCAGGAATTGCGAGTAGGGGGTCGCATACGTAACTTTGATATTTTAGAAAATTGTTCTATATGTATGTTTTAATTCCATAATTTTGAATTTCATTACACAGGAAAAAGATAAAAATTGCCGGATAAAAAAGAATGGTGATAAATCAAATAATACCCAGCCTTGAGATAATGCATTAAAAAATCTGAATGCCGAACTTCTATAGCATCATAAAAACTAACGAACAAAAAACAATCACCAGAATAACTTAAAATTAGCCGAAAAATCAATGGCTTATTAACGATATTACATCAACATCCTCACCCTATAACATTTGATGTTTTCTACTCAGATAAGAAGTCCTCTGATTCTGATGGGGCACAAAGTGGCTTATTCGAATTCAGATAGCGATAGTAAGTACTACGAGCAATACCTAATCTACGGGCACACTGACTTGAACTGAGTGTTTTATGTTCGTACATTTCAATCGCCTGCCCTTTAAGCTGAATCGCATCATTTGATAGGCCCGAAGGTCGACCTGATGGTGCGTGAAGAGCCCGGGGATTATGTCCGGAGAGCACAGCGATGAGCGCAGTGGATTCTGGCCACTGAATACTGTTCATAACCCCATCAAGAGTGATTATGTGATGTCCTCGAAGGAGCCATTTCTTAAGCCAACCAAGCAGACCTGATGTAGAACCACGTAACGAGTTCAAAGTTGTCATGAGTAGAATAACTCTGACCTCTGGAAAAAATTGTAGAGCAGGGCAAAGGGCATTACTTTGGTCTGGATCTTCAATTAGCGAATGACAACATTCTTGTAATAATAAATTATTTTGTTTATTTCTTTCATCGAATGCTCCCCGACTATAACCCATTACGAAATAATTATCGGATTTGATAGTTTGTAGAAAATATAAGTTATTAATCATATTGTTAAGTGATTTTTATAGAGATTATATTTATACTTTAAAATTACATATGTAATATATTTTAAAGACGAACATTGATACTTTTGTTTTTTAAATAGTACAAAAAGCGAGATGAAGGATGCTCCGGAGAAAATTCAATGGTGAGTCTGTCGGCCAGACTAATTATCCTTACCTTCTTTTTCAGAATATTTGTGATCCACTTTAATTTATTATGATATTTTGGAATGCTTTTATCCATGCGCCATAATATTAATGTGTCACCATGTGTAAGATCGCAAATACAATTATGTAGAGTATCCAGATCATGAGGCGATGATTGCTCGTATATTATTTCGCAGTTTACTGAGAGAAAAATCTTATATATGAATACTCTTGTTTTTGCTGATGGTGTGTAAAAAATATAGCCCTTCTGTGTAGACGCCATTGTTCCTAACTCATTGAAAATATTCATTTTATTGAGTGTGAAAAAAGTTGATGAAATTAATATTTGCGGTATGGATAAATTTAGTATGTTTATTATTAAATATATTTATTAGGATTTTCCCTGGAAATCTGACAGCATGTGTGCCACTCATGGCAACTAAAAATATGCACGAGTGAATACATCAACAATACTAATTATAGGACCCCGTCTTTTATAATATTAAGCGCGTAATAATTATTTCCTTAACTTTCTAGTTATGAAAATAAAGTTGGTTAAAATTTCTGACGCCTAGTTTTCGTAGAGCGTTGATTTTATGAGTGCTGACTGTCTTAATCGATATTGCTAACTCCTCCGATATTTGGGCGTGTGATGCTTGTTCATAAAGCCGACGGATAATAATACACTCCGTTGCTGTCAGATGCCCTGGGCAATACTTTAAAGTTCGTGGTGAAGACTTCATTGAGTGAATCAGCATTCCCAGGTTTGTAAAAGACAAGTTCCTTGGAGCTTTCGCATATGCTTTGAATATCGGAGATAAGTGTTTATAGGGCGTATAGAGAATGAGCACATTCACCTTACAGGAGATGATAGGATGGCTGATGCTTTTCTCTATAAAACTTTGTGTACTTGAGTCAAGTAGTATAATGTCTCCATGTCTAAGATGCGTTTGAGTAAACTCAGGTGTATAATTTTTCCATTTTTGTATAAAAAATTTCTGATTATCAGCAAGAAATTTTGATTTCATACCGTAAGAAAAGTAGTAATCATCTGAAACCAGATAAATATTCATGGTTAATCTCAGTGCAGGGTGCAAAAAATTTGATGAGGTTTTATTAAATCCGTCAACCGATGTCGACTATGACAATAAAACATTTTCTGTATACATGACTGGTAAAAAACAAAGGCATTATGGCAACGCTTTCACGTTGACGTCAACACATAGTATTACAACAAAATATCAACCATTAGAAACTTATCCCAGGAATTTACCGAATTACTTACTGATTTTATGTGATGTTAGCTTTGCTTCACTCCTTATTCTTCCCATTCATTACCTTGACATCTTCCTGATAAATAAAAAGAACGAAAGGAAAAGTGAGATTGTTCTTATATGGTGTGGGAAACGTCTTGGGGCTGTGATGAAAAATCATGTTTTTATTATTTTAAATTCATATTAAACTCTGAGTTATGTTCGCGGTGATGCATGATCTCAGAAAAAATCATGCCCGCTATTGGGAGGATGCTGTAATTCCATTGATTAATTTGTTATTTTTCCCTACCAAATAAGACATCCCACGGTAGATATGAGAGCCCTTTGGCGTTTACCTGCATGATACCTATTGAATTCAGTGAGTTATGTAATTTAATCGGAATATTTTACATTTAGGAACCATCTGTGAACCAGAATGAAATCTCGCTCTCGCCAGAAATAACGTTTATTCAAGAACGTTCATGTCTATCTTCCCCAGGGCAGGAAGATATACATTTGACGCCTAATGAACGTCGATTGCTTGAACTGATTATCAGTGGCAAAGGGAAGAAAGAAACGATCATTGAGGAAATCTGGCATAGCCGAGGGACCATTGTAGGCGAATCCAGTTATCACCAACTTATCAAAATGTTACGCCGGAAACTGCAAATTGCGGGTTTGCCTTATTCTGTGATCAAGACTATTCCTCGCCATGGGATCACTTTAAATCTCACCAAATGCCCTGAGCCAGAAGAGCGTGTATTGAACAGCCCTGCGCATGAGGAGATAGCAGCTGAAGTTGTTGCAGATGCTGGAAACGCTGAACTGACTGCATTACCAGAGTTAACGCTGTCTCAGTTGGGCAGAGAAAAACTGAATTCAGGACGGTTCATTCATGAAAAAAAACTAGTATTATTCGGATTGGTTATATTTATGTTACCCACATTGCTAACATGTGTGTATAAACTTGTGAATCCGGAGCCACAAGCTTTTCCATTTGAGAGTAATATAGGGGAGGTCACCTTCCACTTGAGTTCATTGCGAGGCATCAGTAGCGAAGTTCTGGAACAGCGACGCTCTAAATTACCTAAATCAATCACAAATGTTTACATTGCCTCCAATGGTCCTAAATTCTGGGTTGCGGAGTGCGAAGGGGAACTTTCTAAGGAGAATAAATGTCGATACGAACTCTATTCCTCGTATTGATGGCTATTGTTTGCGTTTTGGGAGGGGCATTGATGTCTTGGTCGCTTTGGAATTATTTTGAAAGCGCGAAACGTCCCGAACAACCTTGCTCCAGCATTATACAGGGTGCGAACTTAATCGATCAGTATCAAAGTCCTTACCAGTTCAATGGAGTCATTACCTGGTGGCCTCAAGCTAATAAACTTACTCTTTTCGGTGTGAAGAGTGATAAGGACAATAATGGTATTGTTTTTGACAGAGCATTGCAATTGCAGACTGTTACGGCTAAAAAGGGTGTCATTCAAGCTAAAATTAGCGACCTTAAAATCTACAATGATGACAAACTCCCACCAGGATATGTCATTTTAGGAGAGAAAGGAAAAGATCTGACATTGCTGTTTAAGCCTATTGATCGTAATAGCTGGTTGATGTTAATAAACGATAACTGGATTATGATGTGCGAAAATAAGTAGTTATAATATGCATTATTGAAGACACTATTGCTCTGTCACGAATTTTTGATTTCTTCTATGTCTTTTATCTTTTCCTAATCCATGTTCGTTATTTTGTTTAACTGGTTTTCAATTTCTAATCTGGTTTTTAATTTCTAACATGAGATAATTATCATTATGAATACTTGTTATGATAAAGGCATTGAAATTTCTTATTGCGATGGTAATGAGGATATTTCGTGGCAGAGCATTAGAGATGCATGCGTGAATCACGTATTTTTTAAAATTAGCGAGGGGGTTAAGAGCCAGGATTCTTTGTTTGTAAAACATTGGGCAGATGCCAGAAACGCAGGCTTTGAGCTGGGGGCATGGCATGACTTCACTTTTTCAGCTGGTGATATTCGTACACAGCTAAGAAATATTATTGCGGCATTGAAGGCAACTAAGTTCAATCCTGGTCTTGATAAACTTGCGTTGAGGCTAAATATCACGGGTACTGAAGGTATCCGTTCATCTGATGTGTTAGAAGCATTCCATACTTTGCTTGAATGGGTATGTTTGAACGGATTACATGGCAAAAAACCCTATATCTGCTGTTCTACGGATGTATGGGAAGGATTAAGAGGTTGGCAGGATTATGATTTTCATGATTTCCCTTTGTGGCTTATAGATCAAAATGAGACTCGACTAACCTTACCGATACCCTGGAAAGTGAATAACAAAATGTGGACAATCAGACAGTACCGTCAAACTTGTCAGATTGCAGGAATTGAGGCACCTGTTGCGCTCAATTATGTCTACCGAGACCGTCCCTCCTATTGATTCTTCATGACAGTACCTAACGGATACCGTGCAATCGGTTTCCGTTTTTATTTTTCAACACTCTAATTTTTCAAATGAAAATCGCACTCGAAGATGCGCACACCAAGAGCAAGAAAGTCCTTAATGTCTGGAAGATAGTCCTAATTCTTTAGTGGTTTGTACCAAGGTATAGTTGTTTGGTCCTTAGGGTTTCAGGGGCATAACTCCTGATTCTATGGGTCTTAACATACCTTTAAATCCTGAACTTGCAGTCGAATTGCTTGCCAGGAGATTGATTTGGGTATATCCAATTCATCGAAATCTAAATGGAAAATAAGATGACTTTTTTTAATGTATTTCCGCTTAGTGAATTAGTACTGGTTCTCGTAATACTCGAATTTGGTGTTATGGCTAGCGTGTTGAATTCAAGAGAATCTTTCTCTATAAGAAAAATAAGTGGAAATCTGATTCAGGGAGTAATTGTAGCGATGATTATTCTGGCATATGATTTGACAAGAAATGCTTCAATTCATCATACGATTACCTATGCTGGATTAATGGCTTTAGCATGGCCCAGAGCCATAAAGTTATTACTGCAACTCAGTAATAAGCTGGATTGATCTGGTATCCGGAAGAAATTATCGTTCTTCTCATTCAGATCGTCTCTTCACTGTATAACATGCGCTTCTACTGCTTACAGTAATGCATCAACATTCCTCAGAGAATAACAGTAAGAAGGGTGCATCAGATTCAACCAACCGTCATTGGTAAATATCCATTGCAACATCCCGGTTCCTGCGTGTTAAAGAGTTGGTGAAAATCATTCGAAAAATCATATTGTTATTACATTACACTTACTTTTTGGTTATTAAACTGGAAATTATAATTGTGCAGTAAGGAAAACTATGTCACTATGACTATGCTTTGGTATAGTAGTGATACTTAGGCATAGTGGGAGCAATTTCCCTGGTGTTGGCCGATAAGGCACCCTCTCTATGTGGAAGTGGAGAGGGTTTTTTTTATCAATTATATTTTTAGCTATATGGGGGCTGATTTGCTCATTTTATCCGTGCCCTCAACCCTTAAGTACTTCGTTACAAAGCATTCATGTCGAAATTCACTCAGTAACCTGCCTGAGAACTTCATAGAAAAGGGAAGCCGACAAATCATCGGTCCCCCTTGGCATAGGTGATAAATCGGCGTTAAGCGTCAAATAAAGCGCATCATACCCGGTCGTAATCTTCTGCGGTGTTCTAAAGTAAATCTATTCTCAGGTGTGGTTTTATTTCTTTGACCGCAAAGTGGGTGGAACGATGAATCTGCGCGTTAACAAAAACAACGAATGGCGGCGTCCTAACGGCTGGGATGCTGTGGCTTTCCCGCTTATTCTTTGTCTTATCGCTCTGTTCGCACTTGATTTCCATCAAACTCTGCAACCCGTCAGTACTCTGGCAACCCGGCCCATTACCCTGTCCCTGGCTAATCTCCCCGAGTATGCGATGCGTACCTCGTTACGAATGTTGGTGGCGATGGCTGCTTCTCTAATTTTTACCCTGATTTATGGAACCCTGGCTGCAAAGAGTCGGCGGGCAGAGAAAATCCTGATACCAGCACTGGACATCCTCCAGTCTGTGCCAGTGCTGGGTTATGTCTCATTTACCGTTGCTTTTTTTGTTGCCTTGTTTCCTGGACGGATTTTGGGAATGGAACTGGCGGCTATTTTTGCCATCTTTACCAGTCAGGCATGGAATATGACCTTCAGCTTTTATCAATCGTTACGGACGATCCCGCGAGACCTGCTCGAAGTTTCCCGCGGTTTTCACCTCACAGCGTGGCAACGGTTCTGGAAACTGGAGGTGCCTTACGCCATGCCCGGTTTGATTTGGAACATGATGGTATCAATGTCGGGTGGATGGTTTTTCATCGTAGCCTCTGAAGTGATTATCGTTGGCAGCACCTCGGTGAGTCTGCCTGGGTTAGGATCGTTTCTGGCACTAGCAATCGAACATCAGAACCTCAAAGCCGTGGGCTGGGTCTTACTGACAATGATTGTGGTGATCTTTACTTATGACCAACTGTTGTTTCGTCCACTCGTGGCCTGGGCAGATAAATTTCAGATGGGAAATATGCGCGCTGTTGAGATGCCCTCTTCATGGATATTAAATTTGTTACGCCGAACCCGGTTGGTCCATCGGTTGCTACAGCATTGGGGAGGGTTCTTTTCGGCCGCAGCGCGTGTCCCGTGGCGTTTTCCGGTTTCATTCTCAGGAAGGAGCCAGCGACAGGGAAAAGCATGGGGTGATATTCTCTGGAACCTGGTCATTATTGGTATCACTCTGATGGTAACCTGGAGGGTGGTATATGACATTCACGATGACCTGACTCTACGGGAAGTCGGGCAAGTAGCATTGATGGGAATGATAACAATGTTGCGTGTTATTCTGATGATCCTGCTTTCCTCTCTAATCTGGGTGCCTCTTGGTGTGATCATTGGCCTGCGCCCAGCACTGGCTGAGAAGGTACAACCGGTAGCTCAGTTCCTGGCTGCTTTTCCTGCCAATCTGTTGTTTCCATTCTTCGTGATTGCCATAGTGCATTTTCACCTCAATCCGGATATCTGGCTTTCTCCGCTCATCGTGCTGGGAACACAATGGTACATCCTGTTCAATGTTGTCGCTGGTTGCACAGCATTCCCACATGATTATCTGGAGGCCGCCAGAAACTTTCACATCCGTGGTTGGCAATGGTGGCTAAGGGTGATTTTGCCTGGAATTTTACCTTTCTATGTTACTGGTGCGATTACTGCTTTTGGTGGAGCCTGGAACGCCAGCATCGTGGCGGAATTTGTGCAATGGGGAAATATCCAACTGACCGCACAGGGTCTCGGTTCTTACATTGCAAAAACTACGGCAGCCGGAGATTTCCCCCGTATCACACTGGGTATCGCTGTGATGGCATTGTTTGTGACGTTATGTAATCGGCTGATATGGCGTCCGATCTATGATCGGATCGTTGCTCAAAGTCGGGTGGATTAGTGTGGGGGTGATGTAATGAAAATGAAACCCAACGATTTGCTAACGGTAACTGATGTCAGACACGGCTTTTCAAAGGCCCAGGGACAGGTGCTAATTCTCGACCAGGTCACCCTTACACTGCGTGAAAACGAAGTGGTAGGTTTGCTCGGGCGATCGGGGTCTGGCAAATCCACCTTGTTACGTATTATTGCCGGGCTCATAAATCCCTCCGGTGGAGAAGTTAAGTATCAGGGAGTGCCACTCCGGGAACCCGCCAGGGGGATCGCCATGGTATTTCAGACGTTTGCGTTATTCCCGTGGTTAACAGTAATGCAAAATGTTGAAGCCGGACTGGAAGCACAAGGTATTGCGGCTGCTGAGCGTAGACGGCGTGCACTGGAAGCAATAGACCTGATTGGCCTGGATGGTTTCGAAAACGCATATCCGCGCGAGCTTTCTGGTGGTATGCGTCAACGTGTGGGCATCGCGAGGGCGATCGTGGTTAACCCGGTGCTGTTATTGATGGATGAGCCTTTCTCGGCATTAGATGTCTTAACAGCAGAAAATCTGCGCAGCGATTTGATTGCTCTCTGGCGTAGTGGAAAAATGCCAATAAAATCGGTGTTGCTGGTCACCCATAATATTGAAGAAGCTGTGTTTATGTGCGATCGCATTTTGATCTTGTCCTCCAATCCAGGTAAGGTCATCGCCGAAGTGTCCATACCCTTTAGCCACCCTCGTGACCGTCTCGATCCGCAATTTCGTCGTTTGGTTGATAATGTGTATGGCAAGATGACTGCCCGACTGGCTCAGGGGTTGGATCGCAAAGGGCTAACACTTGGGAGTCGGTTGCCACGAGTATCAACTAACCTGATGGCGGGATTACTCGAGACTCTGGTGCTGGCACCTTATCATGGCCGGGCTGATATGCCGGATATTGCACGCGTTCAGCATCTTGAAGTTGATGAGTTATTTCCGGTAGCGGAAGCTTTACAGGCGCTGGGGTTTGCTGAAATTCAGGAGGGGGATATTTTCCTGACCCCACAGGGGCGGATTTTCGCGGAATCAGATACACAGCGGCGAAAAATGTTGTTTGCTGACCATGCGTTGCGCTATATCCCACTTATTGCATTGATTAAAGCTGAACTTGATGAACGCCAGGACCACCGGTTAGCCCGGGCCTGGTTTGAGCAGGTACTGGATAAGGATTTATCTGACAACGCCGCCAGGCAAACTCTGGACACAGCCATCCAGTGGGGCCGTTTTGGGGAGATCTTTTCGTATAATGATCAAACGTCTTCATTCAGTCTTGAAGATGTGGAATTTTGAACTGAGAAGACGAGAAGAAAAATGAGGTTGTTGTAGCAACACAGATTCTACATTTTTCCTTACCTGATTCAGACTTCCTTATATAACGTCAATAGACGTTCATTTATTAATCCTAGCTTTTCGCAATAGTTTATAACCAGTCTGAAAGACTCCCTGAAATAGTATGGCGACTTTCTGATAAACTCTTCAGCCAGAGATGTGTTTTTTGTACATAATGCCTTATCATTATGTAGCTTTCGAATTATATCCTCTCCTTCAATATTGTCTGAGATATTATTAAATCTTTTAACTCCATTGTTGATACCTGAAGCGCCGATGTCATCTATTCTTGCGTTTAAGGTTTTAACGATTCCATGCCTTTCCTCAAGTAGTTTTTCCTTTTTTTCAATCATTTCAATATTCCTGATGTCCGCAATGATTTGACGACGGAAAGCTGTTACATGTTTGAAGTTTTTATCTGACAGAGTAATGTCATAAGACTTCTCGCAAATTTTTCTCACCTTTAAGTGTTTCTTTTTAAGTACTTTTAACTGTTGTGCAATACTTACTGGAGATGCTTCGTTTTTCTCTGCTCTTCGGACAACTTTTACTTGTTGCAATTCGTTTTCGAGACCACTTTTACATAGTTCTCTTTTTTTATCTAACTTCTTTATTTTCTTCAACTCATGGCGGAAGGCTCTTCCTGTTAAGTCATTGTGATTTTTTATAAAAGAAGGAAGAGGGAATGGGGTTTTTGTCTTCGTAATAAAAGGTAGGTCGATGACGTTTCTTAGTGAAATTTCCTTGATAAGCAGTTGGGGAGTAGATGATGTTGAATAAAGTGAAGCAACCTCTGGCGATTTAATGATGGCAGATGAGTCAAGCATGATTTTTTCCCGTTAAAGAAAACTTTATGGCAGGTCAGTGTTTTTAATCGACTATCCCTGAGTTCTTCATGATTCTGACTCTCTTGAGCTACTAATCCATGAGTCAGAACCATCAATAATAAGATATTTTTTTTGTTCTGGTTTTGAAGTGATTAATGCAGCCTCATTTCCCTTTATCTTTAGGTGAATATTCAGCGTTGGAAGCTTTTTTCTTATTTCGGAAAGAGTCTCAACGCCAAATGTGTTTCGTGAAATTAAATCATGGAACACGGTGAGGTTAGGTGCTGTGTCCGTAGTAGGTCTGAGATCATTTGTTTCAAAATTCTTCATAATTAAATGGATTTTTTTGATGCCGCAGATGCTTGTCACTGGAGCCAGTTGAAGTGAGTAATGGCAACCTTCTTTATTAAAATTAACGAGATGCATCTGGAAACTGGCTTGTTGGAACTGTTTGTCCTTACGGAACGAAAAAATGCTTTTCAGTGTGCATGCTATGTTTCTGATGCATCTTAAAAAATTAAATGTTTGCTTTTTATTTTCCTGGTTTTGGGTAATGGGGGGGTGGGAAACATGCAGAGTTTTTGGAATGGTCGTGTTGATATTCATCATGCTCATATTTACCTTCAGCTCAGTATTGTTTCATTAAATCCTATAGTACTGAGCTGTCAGTGCTCCTGATTTTTTCATGAAACTTACCGGATGCCAGCGAAAGTACGTTATCAGAAAATGACAGTGATGTACTACCAGTGGCAGCATCGACAGTTAGTAACTGCCCGAAGCCGGATTGTTGAGCCAGGTTTGCTGTGCTTTATACAATTCAGTTGGTGCCGAAGCAATTTGGTACATGAGTTATCTGAAAATGTAAAAGTTGACGTTATGTCTGTACCGTTTGGAGTATTAATTGCATCTCTATTGCCACCCAAACCACGAGTACAGAATTAAGCAGAATAACATTACCCCAAACAGTTGAATTTTTAATCAACAGTCTCGCGAATGTGACTACGCTTATGATGACAGGCTGAAACATTCAACCTCAGGAGGAAACCTATACATGTCAGGAATATGGGAACAGGATCGTAGAAGAATGATCGGCCTGTATATTGGCAGGCAGGATAAGAGACAGGGTAGTCAGACGAGTCATGATAATCATCTCAAAAAAATGGCCCAGCAGCCCGGGGTGCATACCGGAAACATTGCAAAACATATTACAGCAGAGTCGATGATCCAGCTGCTGCTAAGACTGAGTACTATACAAAATATCAATGCGACTCCGGCGATTTCCGGCAGGCGTGCAGGTGCACTGATTCTTCAGAATAAAATCCAACAAGCGGAGACGCGATATCGTTCATGTTTCATTGATCATGCGATAAAACGGGAAGTCAGACGAACTACCACATCAGGTTCGGAATCCAGCCAGGCTCCAGCCTTTCAAGCGATAACATCATCGACAGCAGCTACTCTCGTTACGCAACCAGGGCCAACCCCACATCAGAGCATGTTAAGCCAGCTGGAGGATAATGTTCCAAAATTCTTCCAGATGGGGATGTATTCTAAAGGAAAAAAACGGAGATCGCTTCCTGAGCGAATGCATGATGTTACATTGACGACCGAATCTGGAACAATTAAAGATGATCTAAAAATCACTGAGTTACCACGCTTCGTTATTAAGCAATACAAATCGTGGAGTGATGTTTTCGTCAGTATCGGCAAAGGAGGATCAAAACCGTTTGCATCTCTGGTCGAAATAAGCAATGAACTGTATAGCACTTTTACTGGTAAAGTCGTTGATACTGAAACAAAGAAGTCCTGAGCCGGATTGGAGAAACCCTTGATGGTATAACTGCCTTAATCCCTAAGGTTAACTTAACCCGGATTCCATTTAAATTTACGGCACTGGTAGCAAGGCCCAATGCGACCCCCAATGCTGAAGATCTGATTGGGCTGCTGAATGATTTGAATGCTTTGAAAGCATATATGAAGCAGGATGGTTTTTCGGTAAGATATTCTGAACATCGGCAGGGTAAAAAAGGCATCACCGTGCCCATTACTGACTCTCAGGGTAAATTACATAATTTACCTATCCGCTGGTATAAGAAGGCAGGCCATCCAGCTGGAGGGGAATGGCAGATACCGCTTGGTGGTTATAAAGCCAGTTCAAAAGAGATGTTGATTGATCAGGGTAATAATATTTATAACTCACTTGATGACCGAAACTTTATTAAAATAAGGGATGAGTATTATCCAGTTGAGTTTGCAAAAGGAAACCAGGATCACGGTTTTATCATCCATAAAAATAAACCTGCAACTATTCCCGTTGAACGAATGGATAACCAGTCGCATAAATGGCGTGTGGTGCAGGGCAGACCGGGTAAAGAGCATATCTCATCTGTGCCGGCAATAGAATGGGAGCATAGACTTATATCCGCCAGTGAAAACTCGGGGCTGGACGTTGCTGATCCTGATGTTGAAACGGGGATTGTTACTATTGATGGTAAAAAATATATTAAAGGGAATTATGGATTATATAAGATCGAGTATAATAATGAAATTGGTTCTTATGTTATCAGAACCGGTGATGGATTAGATTATCCAGTTGAATATAAAAAAGAGGATTTTTGCTGGAGAACAAAAATATTTAATACGCCGCAACATCGCTACGATTCGGGTAAGGTAAGTAAGATGGACAACGCAATTAAGCAGGGTGTTTTGGCTCGGGAAATCACACGAAGGGAAGTGAGTCCTTTGTTGGACTATCGTGTTACGCCTGGGGAAACTATCGAGATAAATAATGTGAAATATTTCTTCGAGGCTGATGGCTTCACTCAGTTGAAGCTGGCGGATTTTAACAAATTTATCAGAATCCAGCGAACGGTACAGGACGTACAGAATTATTTAATCTCAGTGCAACATCTGTTGGGAGAACCTTTATATTTCGGAGTGAAAGAAACTCTGGCAAGGCATTTTGGTATTTCGACGGTTGAAGTTACGCAAAATTTAATTGAAGAGGTGAAACGAAATGTGCAGGCTCTTCAGGCAGGGCTGATGTGGCTCAGGAAAGAGGATTACAGCATTATGACATTAAAAAGTGTTCCCAATCAGGTTGGGAAGTATGACGGTGCCTATTATCCTGAGATTAATAAGATCACGTTATTTGAGGTATTTTTTACTCTCAACAGGTCGAAGCGCTTGCATATTCTCCTTCACGAGCTTAGTCATGCCCGCATCCTCGATGCTAAGCAACCCGGAATGTCTACACCTGATTACTTTTACATAAAGGATGAATCAAACACAATGCATTATGCCGAGATTGGCAGAGGTGAGAGTCGTAGGGTTGGTTATGAGGATGATGGCAGGGTATTTATGAAAAAAATGAAATCAAATAGTTTATCCGAGGCCTGGATGAAATTCTCATCTAATATGAAAAAACGTATCAAAGTCTTACTGGCAAATCCAGATTCAGTAGCAGGATTAATAGTGGAATTGGGAAATATTTCTCTACAGCGGATGCCCGCAGGGGATCGATGATATTGTTTCAGTGCTGACATGTATCTTTTTGACTACGTGCCCCGGCTCGCACCATTTTTTCTTCTTTTACGCCAAAATAACGCGCGATTTTACGTAAGTCCTGCGCTTCTGATTCGTGACGGATTTTATCCTTCTGATATTGTTCCGCTTCAGTTTCCAGTTGCAGAATATTTCGCCTCATGGCCGCTTCCAGCAGACGTACATCATAAACTTCTTGTGTTCCCACTGACTGCAGTAGCGTGAGATGTAGCATTGCCTGTTTAATGCTGAGCAGAGCCTGCTTTCTGGCTTGTTCATTATCCGCTATCCTGGCATCCAGCCGTGCAATGGTCCTTTGCATTTCATCCAGCTTAGCCAGGCATTGCAGCTTACGTCGGCGGTTGAGTTCACCAAGTTTATGAAAAAGATTTGGCGACATGTTGCATTTTCTCCAAAGTAATTGCGGGTTCTTCACATTCATCAGATGTCTGCTGGAGAAATGCCAGTAATGTAGCTTTATGCTCAATGACTTTATCGGTAAAACGATCATTCCCGGTCTGATATTCACCCAATTCCAGCAGTAACTGCACTTCGTCCAGCCGCTGCAACGCTCGTCGCAGGATCCCTGCCGTCTGTTGCTGTTGTGGTGAAGTGATACGGGAAAATAAACGGCTCAAACTATTAAGTACATCGATAGCGGGGTAGTGGTTTGCGGCTGCGAGTTTTGTTGAGAGGTAAATATGGCCGTCAAGAATAGAACGCACTTCTTCACCAATAGCATCATGGCCTTGCTGGGACTCAAGCAGGATGGTAAAGAATGCGGTAATCACACCATTCTCTGTTCCCGGACCGGCTCGTTCAAGTAAACGTGGCAGTTCAGCAAAAACTGATGCAGGAAATCCCGATGTTGCAACCGGCTCGCCAGCGGCAAATCCCACTTCACGTATGGCGCGTGCGTAGCGTGTAATTGAATCCATTAACAACAAGACTTCACAACCCGCATCGCGAAAATATTCGGCAATTGTCATCGCGACTAATGCTGCATTCTTTCTTTCAATTGGGGGCGCGTCAGACGTGGCGAAAACAACAACCGTTTTCATCCTCTGTGCCGGATTAAGCCCATGCTGAATAAAGTCCTGCACCTCTCTGCCGCGCTCACCAATGAGTGCAATAACGATGACCTCTGCACTATCTCTTAGTAGCAATGAATGGAGTAGTGATGATTTACCCGCGCCAGCTGCTGCAAAAATCCCGACGCGCTGACCTTTGCTGCAGGTCATCAAACCATCAATCGTTCGCACGCCGGAATAAAAAGGTTGGGTGATGGGTTGGCGTCGTAAGGGGTCTACAACTGGATTATCAACGGCACGCCATTGCGTAATAAATCTCGCCTGGCCAGGAGGGCTCTCCGGTACCATCCGGGCACATAATTCACCGGCTCCATTGTAAATACTACCAAGACTGTGTTCTCCAATCTCAATACACAATGGCTGGCCGGTAGGATAGACTCGTGACTGGCCATTCAGGCCCTGCCCATCATCGAATAAACTAAGAATCGCGCACCCGGGCTTGAAGCCAATAACCTGGCCCCGCCGCCAGGTGTCGCTAACAGTATCAGTCTGAATCAGACAAATTTCACCCAACTTTGCACGTGTCAGGGGGGCTTCCATGATCCCCCCCTGAACCTTAAATGGGTGGGCGTAGTGTTCAATGAAGTTGAGCATGCAACCGATTACCCCAGGCGGCTAAAACGGTCTTGTAAGCGCGAGCAGAGCAGGAAGAAGCTTTCAAGTAATGCTTCGAATCCCTCTTCCTGCTGAAAACAGTTTTCATCAACCAATGCTTTGAGTTCATATCCTTCATCACCATGTCCAAGGACAGGTTGTCCCGTTACGACAGAGGGTAGTGCCTCCTGCAGCTCAAGCCACAATTCGGTGCCCCATGTGTCAAGAGTGTCACGGTTCATCCAGCTTAGTCGGCTCCAAAGCCACACTCGTTCATCAATCAGAGATAAAAACATGCTGGGAATATTTTCGAGCCCGATTTCTATAGTCGAATGAGAATCAAATTGAAAATCTTCGCCTTTATACCCCATTTTATCTAATGAGCGGCGTAGCATCTCTGCGAGGTCAAATTGCATTGTGTGTCCTTAATTGGTTTTATTCTGAATCCTGTAGGAATTTATCTGTTGCTTATATCCAGTTTGCCGAACAAGCCAGACCGAAAAGTAAATGGCTGGGCCGCGTAATTTTGTTCAACGCATTTTTTAATGTTTTCGTCCCATGAAGTATTTACTTCAATAGACATTTCAGTTGTGAACCAATCCAGATGAACGGATTTATCATCAGACCAACGGTAATAAGCTTCTGGTAATACACAGTTAAGGATCAGGTGCTGGATTTTTTCAATTGCCTGTTGATCACCGGGGAGATTATCTCTCTTAGATAATCTCGATTCATTTGTTGAACAAGATGAAAGCAGTATTACATAAACAAAAAATAATGGAGCGTAGAAATTCTTTTTTTTCATCAGATATATCTTCAGAGTCTTCGACGCGGAACAATTATAGATGACTCTGTTTCCAGAGATCTGATTTTTTCCTGATAATTGCTGCGTGGTGCTTGTGGCTGCTGCCTGAAAATCTACTATGGCGCGCTATCTTCCCCTTGAAATGAAACCAGAAAACACTATGGAACCGAGAAAGTTAACAGGCCTCACGGTCCTGAATGGACCTGTGATCAAATCCACGTTTGCGCCGCGTCCGTCCATTGAAGATGCATTGGGGCAACTCAGGCGTTATGTTTCTGGTCAATTACGCAACATAGAAAAGGACGCGGAAATACGCTATCAAAAAGCCTTTGAACAGGGTGTAAACGATGGTTTTCAACGCGTCCTGGGCCAGGTACCCGATGTCGTCGCTCAACAACAGCAACTGATGGAAGTTTGGCTGGATTGGGTCAGAAAAGAACTTGAACAACGTTTGCCAGAATATCTGATGACCTCTGTGGCTTTGGATAGCTTTATCAGGACGCTGACCCGTGAGTTCTCAATTAGTGAAGTCACACTTTGGTTACCCAGAAAGGTGATCGAGGAAGCGGGACATATTGAGCGGCGTTGTAGAGCGCTTGGTATTACCTCATTTGCATTAAAAACTCATGATGAGGATTATACCTTTCGTCTTGAGGCCGGGCCAATGGTATGGGTTTTTGATGCGCAAAAACAGGTAATTCAGCAGGTCGTATGGCAGCTAGGGAAACCAGATATCGTATCCCAACGCGTGGAGACACACTTCTGAATCTGGGATGTTTCCTCCTGATATTATTTAGTTGTATGATTTTAATGCATAAAATCATTATTGTTTTTCAAGACTAATCCTATATTGTCACAATTAACTTAGGTGATTATCACCCTCTATATATAGCTCAATACTCATCCTGCAGGAACAATTCGGATACGAAATTCCTGCGCTGCTGATTGTTCTGGCGGTTGACCTAATGCCCCCTGGCTTGAGTATTGAGTAATGACTGAAAGGACTAAGACCCGCGGCTTTCGCTGGCAAACCCTGGTTATCTTGTTTCATTATTTGTTTACCCTGCTGGTATTTTCTTTACCGGTACCGGTTAATGCCGATAAGGGGAGGGATCCTCGTTTACCGATTTCAAACCCGGGTGAACAAACAGTTCAAATATCAACCCTGGCTACTCAGGATCAATCTGCTGGCGATGACAACCAGCCGTTTCGCGATCGTATGGTGCAATTCTGGGGAACGGCTCAGAACGCCAGCACAACAGAAGCGGCTCGGAGCACCACTAATAGTTACCTGAGCGGTCTGCTAACTTCAGAAGTGGAAAAATGGCTTAACATGCCTGGCGCCAAAGCGCGATTCACCCTGGATGCCGGGCTTACCGGTAGCCACTATCGGGATGTTGGGCTGGATTATTTCTATCCGTTAATGGAGTGGCAAG